>DDTA01000039.1 GCA_002344285.1 Myxococcales bacterium UBA2376 | reverse complement strand
GCAGCCGGTGTACGAGAGTATGCAGACATATACCGCGGGCTTGCGCTGAGGGACCTGTGACAAGGGGCGAGGGGCGAGGGGCGAGGGCGAGGGCGCAGATCAGAACGGCTGGCCGTTGGCCTGGGTTCCCGGTGAGGCTGGCGTGGGCGCGAGGGTGCGGTGCTTGATGAGGGGAGAGGCGGGATCTCCGTCGGTGGCGCGGGTGAGCGACTGATCGTCGCCGCCCTCGGCGGCGTAGGTGCAGGACGCGAGGAGCTCGTTGCGTGGGGACCTGATCGTGATCGTATCGCCGTCGTTGTTGAGGCCGAGCGGGCCGAGCGCGAGGGCGCGGACGTTGGCGAGGCGCGGGGTGCCGCCGCCGAAGAGCACGAGCGCTTCGCGGGGCGCGAGGATCGTGTTGGCCGGGAACGTGACACGGACGCCGGTGGTGTCGGAGATGGTGGCGCCTGACAGATCGAGCGGGGCGCCGCCGATGTTGAGGAGCTCGAGCATCTCGTCGGAGGTCGGGGACGCCGTGCCGTCGTGGTTGGCGTCGTAGCCGGCCGGCGGATCGGCGAGGACCTCGTTGATGAGCAGCTGCCCCGGCGGCGGAGGCGGCGGCAACGCCTCGCCGAAGACGCGCACCTCGTCGACGTACCAGCCCTCGCCCCGGTTGTTCGTCGCGTCGACGGTGTCGACCACGAAGCGGAGGCGCACCTTGCGGCCCGCGAAGCCCGTCAGGTCGAGCAGCCGGCTCTGGAACTCGCGCGTCCGCGTCGGAACCTTGGCGGCCCCGATCACCAGCTCGGGACGATCCGCGTCGAACACCTCGACGCGCAGCACGTCCACCGTGGCGTTGATCTCGACGTCGACGTACTCCTTCCACGACAGGCGCGGCGCGCGGACGCCGCTCAGGTCGATCACCGGCGACAGGAGCGAGCCGCGGTTGCCGCGCCCCGGCGTGTCGTAGTTGCCGGTGCCCGCGTCGCCGTACCAGAACGCGTGACCACCCGACGCCGAGCGCCGCCTCGTGGTGCCCCACAACCCCGTCGCCTCCCAGCCCGCGAGCCCGGTCTCCGCGCCGTCGAAGAACACGTCGCGCGGTCCCGGCAGCTCGGCCATCGCCACGTTCGAGAGCTTGCCCAGGTTGCCCTGCTCGTCGGCCGCCCGCACCGCGACGTAGATCCGGCTGCCCGGCGTGACGCCGAACAGCGCCGTCTCGGCCGTGCCGGCTGGCGCGGGCGCGGACACGTACACGCGGTTCGCGCGCGCGAACGTCGACTCGTCGAGCGGCGCGGCCGACCAGCGCAGCTCGTAGCTCGCGGCCCGGCCCGTGGCGCCGTCGTCGCCGGGCGCCGTCCATCGCACCCGCACCGTCGTCGCCGACTCGGCGGCCGCGGCGAGATCGGTGATCGCGGCGGGCGGTGTCACGTCGGTCGCGACCACGAAGTCGAGCCCGTGCCGCTCCGCCGCCGCGAACAGGACGTCCCAGTGCGGCGTCCGGTTGCTCAGATCGCCGTCGTCGTCGTCGCGCAGGAACACCTCGCGCACCGCCGCCGGGATGCTGGGTGCGTTGCTCGCGAGCGACGGGAGGATGAGCGCGCGCGCCAGCTCGTCGCCGCGCTCGGCGCCGAGCGACGCGATGAGCCCGGCGCGCGCGTGCCAGCCGAACCCCGCCCACGCCTGCCCCAGCGCGTGCACCTCGTCGCGGCCGCCCGGTGGATAGCGATACGCGTTGTCGCACGTCCGCATCGTCTCGCCGTTCTGGAACAGGTCGGGGCCGACCTTCGGGCTCTTCAGGACGAGGCATGCGAGCAGGTCGCCCCAGCCCTCGCTCAGGCCGCCGTCGCGGATCCCGCCGAAGACCTCGTCGACGAAGTGGCCGTACTCGTGCGCGATGATCGACGCTTCCGCGCTGTTGTTGCAGCCGCCGCCGGCGCGGAAGAAGTTGATCGTGCGGCCGCTCGGCGAGAAGTACGCGTTGCACGTGTCGGAGAGGTTGACGTTGGTCGTGAGCGGGCCGCCGAGCGCCGCCTCGGTGAAGCCGTTGTCGAGGAGGAACCGGCGGGTCGCCGTCACGTAGTGGAACGCCGTCGTCTGCGCGAGCATCCGCTCGCCGGTCTCGGCGCCCAGGACCAGGTCGACGATCGCCGCCACCGGCGCGCTCGCGCTCGCGCCGGGGGTGCCCAGCGCCTTCACGTGCGCCGCCGGACCGACGACCGCGACGCTGACGTTTCCGCCCGCCGGCGCGTCGAGCGCGTAGCTGCCGTCGCCGCCGCTCGTCGTCGACACGCCGGTGCCGCCGTGCACGGTGGCGTCGCGCTGCGGGACGAGCTGCGCCGTGCCGCGCCCACCGGGCGCGCCGCCGACGGCGACCCACGCCGACACCCGGCCGCGCGTCTCGTACACGCGATCGTCGATCGCGTCGGCGACGCCCGCCCGCGGCCCTGCCGCGCGCACCACCGCCCGCCCGTCGAGACCGTCGACGGTGACGTCCCACACCAGCGCCAGCTCGCCGTCGAGCTCGCGGATGACGAGCGCCGCCTCGCGCACCGCCGCGCCCGCCGGCGCCCGCAGCGCCTCGCGCCCCAGCGCCTCGGCGCGCGCCCGGTCGATCGCCGGCGTCACGTCGAGGTCGGCGCCGTCGAAGAGCCGGTAGCTCGACGCGAGCAGCCGCTCCGGCGCCATCGCCAGGTACAGGTGGCTGTCGACGATCGGCACGTCGCCCACGACCTGCTGCGCGCTGACGTACGTGAGGCCGTCCCTCGCCATCGTCGTCACGACGAAGTCACCGGCCTCGAAGCCCCCGACCGTCGCCGCCAGCTCCTGCGACGAGGCGAGCACCTCGCCCAGCTCGACGTCGCCGCGCGCGGTCACGCCGCGCACGCGCTCGCGATGCGCGCTCCCCCCGCGCAGCTCGCGCGCGTAGTGCGAGCGCCCGTCGCCGCCGCCCGGGTCCACGCCCTCCGCGCAGCCCGCCGCCGCGCCCACGCCCGCCGTCACCGTCGCCAGCACCAACAACTCGATCCTTCGCATGTCGCTCTCCATCCGCTAGTGGTTCGCGGCGCGGCAAGAGCAAGCGGTGGACCACGTTCGACGTCGTGAAATCGCGGGTCTGGCGCGCGGAAGCGGCCGGCGTCCGAGATCCGGACGTCCGGGCGGCCGGCCCACCGGACACGTGCGATTGCGCGCCGGCGTGCAACAGTGTTCGCCGGACGCCGCGGTTGCGACGACCGCGCGGCGGCCCGAACGTGTCACCCATGTCCCTCCGCGACGTCACTCGCATCATCACGGCGCACCGCCAGCTCGAAGGCGGCGGCTTCGTCGTGCGGCGCCCGCTCCCGACGGCGGGCCTCGACCACCTCGATCCCTTCCTCCTGATCGACGAGCTCGGCCCCGTCACCTACGCGCCCGGGCAGGCGATCGGCGCGCCCGATCACCCGCACCGCGGCTTCGAGACGGTCTCGTACATCCTCGAGGGCGCCGTCGAGCACGAGGACTCCGCCGGACACCGCGGGCGGCTCGGACCCGGCGACGTGCAATGGATGACCGCGGGCGCCGGCATCGTGCACTCCGAGATGCCCACGGCGGAGCTGCGCGAGCGCGGCGGCCGCGTCCACGGCTTCCAGATCTGGGTGAACCTGCCGGCGCGCCTCAAGCTGACGCGTCCGCGCTACCAGGACGTGCCCGCCGCCGGACTCCCGACCGCCGCCACCGACGACGGGCTCGCCCGCGTCACGATCATCGCCGGCGAGGCGCTCGGCGCGCGCGCGGTCATCGAGACCCACACGCCCATCGTGTTCCAGGACTGGACGCTCGCGTCCGGCGCCGACGTCACGTTGCCCATCGACCGCGCCCAGCGCGTGCTCGCCTACGTCTTCGAGGGCGCCGCGCGCGTCGCCACGCGCGACGTCGCCGCTGGGCAGCTCGCCGTGCTCGGCGACGGCGACGCCGTCCGCCTCGAGGGCACGACCGGCGGACGCCTCCTGCTCCTCGGCGGCGTGCCGCACGGCGAGCCCGTCGCGCGCTACGGTCCGTTCGTGATGAACACCGAGCAGGAGCTGATGCAGGCCTTCCGCGACTACCAGACCGGCCGCATGGGAGAAATCACCCGCACCGCGAGGCTGTCATGAGCGAACCGCACGTGAACCCCTCCGACGACGAGCTGCGCGCGCTGCTCGAGTCCGCCCGCACGATCGCCATCGTCGGCGCGTCGTCGAACCCCGAGCGCTCCTCGCACGGCATCATGCGGCGCATGCTCGCGGTCGGCTACCACGTCATCCCGGTCAACCCGAAGGAGACCGAGGTGCTGGGCCAGCGGGCGGTCGCGTCGCTCGGCGACATCGAGGGCCGGGTCGACATCGTCGACGTGTTCCGGCGCTCGGAGGAGACGCCGGCCATCGCCGACCAGGCGATCGCGATCGGCGCGCGCGCGCTGTGGCTGCAGGAGGGCGTCGTCAACGAGGATGCCGCGGCGCGCGCCAAGGCCGCCGGGCTCGTCGTCGTCATGGACCGGTGCATCGGCTCGATGCACCGGGCGCTGGGCGTCGCGCCGAGGCGCTGACCCTCAGCAGCTGGCGCCGTAGCAGTCGTTGAACGGCTCGCTGCACGTCGTGATCACGCAGTTGTCGCACGCGGCGCCTCCGCCGGCGCACGCCTCGGCGCACTGGAAGTTGATGCACTTCATCAGCTCCACGGCCGCCGCGCTCGACGCCGCGCACGTGTCGACGAGGCACGCCTCGGCCGCCACCTCGTCGGCGCCGGCCTCGCGCACGCAGGTCACGGTCTCGCCGCAGGTCTGCGTGCCCGTGAACACCGGGCCCGAGCCCGGGCCGGCGCACAGCTCCGTCGGCGAGTCGAGGCGCGGGTAGTACGACGCGATGAACATGCACATCTCGTTGGCTTCGGCCGACGGGCCCTCGACGATGTCGCGCCCCGCCTCGCCCTGGAAGTCGCAGCGGTAGTCGATGACGGAGCCGGCGGTGACCGCCACCTCCGGTGCGTAGCGGCGCGGCTCGACACCCTCCCACGCGGTGGTCGCGAAGAGCTCGGTCGGCGCGGCGCTGGGGCCGGCGCTCGCGTCCTCGAGCACGGCGCGGTAGTCGACGCCGCGGCGGTGCATGTGCGACATGCCGAAGACGAGGTTGATGTCTCCGGGGACGTTGCAGCGCATGTGCGCCGTCGCCGGCTGGCCGGCGGGGACGTGGATCGCCCAGTCGTAGAAGAAGAGCGTGCCGGCGAGGACCGCGGCCGGCTGGGGCGTGTACCAGAGGTTGAGGCGGACCTGCGCGTCGAGCGGCTCGTTCGACGCGTTGAGGTAGTGCGTCTGTACGAGCAGGACGGAGCCGGCCTCGGCGCGCAGCGCGACGTCGGTCGGGTAGCGGAGGTCGCCGGTCGGGACCTGGGCGGCGTACGCGATGCCGGCGACCCCGAGCTCGGTGAACTGGGCGCCGGTGCAGTCGAAGCGCTCGAGCGAGACGGCCGAGGGCGCGAGGCTCGTCTGGTAGAGGAGCAGGTGGTGCGAGCCGCGCGTGTACGCGTGCTCGAAGCGCGCGATGTCGACGCGCTCGTCGACGACGACGTACTGGCACTGCTCGGTCTCCTGGCCCGGGGCGATCGCGACGTCCATCGCGAGCTGGACGCCCGCGCCGGGTGGCGGCGCCTCGAGCAGCGGCGCGCCGGCGTCCGGCGTCTGGTCGACGGGCTCGTCGGCGCAGCCGGCGACGAACGCGCCGGTGGCGAGCACGGCCATGATGGCGATGCCGCGAAGCGCCTCGCGCGCGAGCGGGCTCGACTCCGTGGAAGGGGGGATGGAGGCGGTGGCGAAGGCGAACCGGGCGGGGTGGATCGAGCGCATGGCACGGACGAATTGCAGTCGTCGTGCCCGGCGCGCCGCCTTGCGTGTCGCGCGGTTGCGCGGTCGAGGCGGCGGCGCGAGTAACGAGCCGTTACCGCCGGCTCGCGTGGGCGAGTAACGAGGCGTTACCCGAGGCGGCGCTCGAGGTCGGCGACGAGCGCGCGAGCGTCCACGAGCGTCGCGCGCAGTGTGCGGGCGAGGGTGCGGACCTCGGCGGCGATGGCGCGGGCGCGGCGCGGGAGGAACGCGGGGAGCGGCAGGTCGGCGAGCAACGCGCGATCGAAGCGCGGGTGGTGCCCGCCCTCCTGGCCGGCGGCGAGCGCGGCCTGCACGGGCGTGGACAGGAGGTACGGCACCAGGCAGGCGGCGTCGGCGCCGGCGCGCCCGCGCAGGACGTAGAACTCGGTCGACGCGACGACGGCGTCGGCGTCGGCGAAGAGCCCGTCGTCGACGAACGCGACCTGGCGCAGGTACGGGCGCAGGCGCGAGATGATGACGTCGCCGGGGGCGAGAACGCGCTTGGCGCTGCCGAGGGCGGCGGGCGCGACGGGCGCGTGGCGCGCGAGGACGAAGCCGTCCGAGGCGTGGGTCGTGTCGAGCACGAGCACGCGCGCGGCGGGCGCGAACGAGCCGGCGTGCACGTTGTCGGTGACGATGTCGACGAGGTCGCCCAGCCGGCGGGGCGCGGCGCCGGTCGCGCCGGCGACGGTGACCGTGCGGCGCGGGTCGAAGCGCTCGGGGGCGAGGCAGAGGTCGTCGCCGAGGTCGGCGACGGAGCGCACGACGTGGCGGCCCATCAGCTCGCCTCCGCGATCGCGGTCGCGGCGCCCGCGCGCTCGATGGCGTGGCGCACGAGCGGGACGGCCTCGTCGAGATCGTGGTCGACGGCGCCGTCGGCGCGGCGCACGAGGCGGCCGCGGTGATCCTTGCCGTCGCGCTCGCTCAAGAAGAAGAGGATGTCCTCCGCGCGCGCGGCGGTGAGCGGGACGGGGCGAGGGCGGCGGACCCCGATGACGACGCACGCCTTCTGGCTGGTGTGCGGCTGGAACGTGTTGCGGCCGAGGCCGATGACGGCCACGACCTGCGCGCGCTCGAGCAGCCAGGCGCGGACGAAGGCCCACGCGTCACCGCCGACCTTGTTGTGGGGGAGCACGATCGCGAAGCGGCCGCCGGGTCGGAGCAGCTGGATGCAGCGCTCGATGAAGAGGACGTCGCGCTCGACGCGGCGGCCGCGGGCGAGCTCGTAGTGCGCGCCGTAGGCGTCGCCGACGTCACCGGCGAACGGTGGGTTGGTGAGGACGAGATCGAAGGCTCCGTCGCGGTAGCGCCGAATAGCGGTGCGATCACCGCCGGTTGCGACCCCGGAGCCTGTCCCCAGGCTGTCGAGGGGGGTGGCGGTGCCGCGGCCGTGGAGCATGACGCGGGCGACGCGGATGGCGCGCGGGTCGAGGTCGTAGCCGTGGACGTGGGCGGTGGGGCAGGCGGCGAGGGCGTGGGTGAGGAAGCCGGCGGAGCCGCAGGCGGGGTCGACGATGTGCTCGCCGGGGGCGGGCGCGAGCATCGACACGATCGAGGAGATGACGTGGCGCGGGGTGAAGAACTGGCCCTTCGCGCCCTTGGCGACGCGGGTGACGATGTGCTCGAAGATCGCGTCGAGGCCGACGAGGTCGTCGGCGACGAGCGAGACGTCGTCGAGGACGGCGGCGCAGCGCACGAGCTCGGGGCCCGAGAGGCGCGTGCGGCGGCCGGTCTCGGCGATGCCCGGCCAGCGGCGGGCGGCGGCGGCGACGAGGGCGTCGATGCGGGCGGCGGCGGTGCGCGTGTCGGTGACGAAGCGGCCGCGAGGGCCGCCGCGAACACCGCGCCCGGGGCCGCGCTCGAACGCGAGACGCGCGACGCAGAGCGTGAGCGCCTCCTCGAACGGATCGGCGCCGGTGTGGGCGCTGATGATCTCGTCGAGGCGCACGGCCACCGACGACCAGTCGCCGGCCCGGTGCGCGTGACGCTTCGCCATGGGCGGAACCTACCGCGGCAGTCTGTTACCCTGGGCCTCCATGCACGACGTCGTCATCCGTGGAGGGCTCGTAGTCGACGGCACCGGCGCCGAGGGCGCCGAGGCCGATGTCGCGATCGCCGGCGATCGGATCGTCGCCGTCGGCAAGGACGTCGGCGCCGGGCGACGCGAGGTCGACGCGCGCGGCAAGCTGGTCACGCCCGGCTTCGTCGACATGCACACGCACTACGACGCGCAGGCGTCGTGGGATCCGTACCTGACACCGTCGGGCTGGCACGGCTGCACCACCGTCATCATGGGCAACTGTGGCGTCGGCTTCGCGCCCGCGCACCCCGACAAGCACGACTGGCTCATCGGCATGATGGAGGGCGTCGAGGACATCCCCGGCGCCGCGATGCACGAGGGCATCCGCTGGGGCTGGGAGAGCTTCCCCGAGTTCCTCGACGTGCTCGCCCGCGAGCCGCGCGCGCTCGACATCGGCGCCCAGGTGCCCCACTGCCCGGTGCGCGCGTACGTCATGGGCGAGCGCGCCAGCGAGGCCAACGCCACCGCCGAGGAGGTCGCGGCGATGGCGGCGATCGTCGAGGGCGGCCTGCGCGCCGGCGCGCTCGGCTTCTCGACGTCGCGCACGTCCTTGCACAAGACGATCGACGGCGAGCTGGTGCCTGGCACCTTCGCCGCCACCGACGAGCTGCTCGCGATCGGCCGCGCCATGCGCGCCGCCGGGCACGGCGTCTTCCAGAACGTCGTCGAGCACACCGACGGGCCCAAGGCCTTCGGTTACATGCGCGAGCTGGCCGGCCTCGGCGTGCGCGTGGTCTTCAACCTCAACCAGCCCGACTGGGCGCCCGAGGTGTGGCGCGAGTGTCTGACCCTGCTCGAGGGCTGCGAGGCCGACGGGCTCGACGTCTGGGCGCAGACCGCCGGCCGCTCGATCGGCATCCTCATGGGCTGGGAGCTGACGGCGCACCCGTTCGTCACCCACCCGAGCTTCGTCGCGCTGGCGCGCGAGCACGCGGGCGACGGCGCCGCGCTGCGCGCCGCCGTGCGCCGCCCCGAGGTCCGGGCCCGCATCCTCGCCGAGCCGCCGGGCGACGCGGGGCCGTTCGGCAACTTCATCATGCGCGCGTTCTCGAAGATGTACCCGCAGGGGGACACGCCGGGCGCCTCGATCGACTACGAGCCGTCGGCCGCCGACAGCGTCGCGGCGCGCGCCCAGCGCGAGGGCCGCCCGCCGCTCGAGGTCGCCTACGACGCGCTGTGCGCCCGCGAGGGCAAGGCGCTCGTCTACTTCCCGCTCTTCAACTACGCGTACGGCGATCTGTCGATGACGCGCACGATGCACCTCCACCGCCGCACGCTGCTCGGGCTCTCGGACGCGGGCGCGCACTGCGGCGCGATCTGCGACGGCGGCATGCCGACGTTCATGCTCACCCACTGGACGCGCGACCGCACCCGCGGCGAGCGCATGCCGCTCGCGCGCGTCATCCAGCGCCAGACCCGCGACACCGCCTGGTTCTATGGCCTCCGCGATCGCGGCGTGCTAGCGCCCGGCTACCGCGCCGACGTGAACGTGATCGACTACGAGCGCCTCGCCTTCGCCGATCCGGAGGTCGCGTTCGATCTGCCGGCCGGCGGGCGACGCCTCGTGCAGCGCGCACGGGGCTACGACCTGACGCTGTGCGCCGGCGTGCCGATCGTGGAGGCGAGCGAGCTCACGGGCGCCTTGCCCGGCAAGCTCGTGCGCGGTCCTCAGCGCTGTCCGTAGCGCGGATTCCGTACAGCGCGATCGTCCGCAGGTTGCACACATGGGGATCCGTGTGCGCGTGGTTCCGCAACCTTGGATCGGTCGGCGTGGGAGGCACGGCGCTTGCGAAAGGGGAGGGCAGGAGGTCCTCCCGATGCGTCACCTGCTCCTGTTCGCTTCGTTCCTCGGTGGGCTCGCGCTCGCGGCATGTACCGCCGCCGACGCGTCGAGCACCCGGCACTCGATCGCCTGCTACGACACCACCCACGGCGTCGTGTGCGTCCCGGTCGACACCATCGATCGTGTCGACCGCGACGTCGACGGCGATGGCCACCTCGATCGCATGGTGTGCGGCGACACCGACGAGGACTCCGCGTCGGACTCGCTGTCCGACTCGATGGGCGACAGCGCGGACTCGGCGTCCGACTCGACGTCCGAGTCCGACTCGAACGCCGACTGCGGCGGCGGCGACTCCACCTCCGACTCGGCGTCGGACTCGGACTCGACCGTCGACTCCTCCGACTCGGCGGACGACAGCTCGGTCTCCGACGGCGACGGCGACGGCAACGCCGACGGCATCGACTGCGACTGCATGCCGCCGCCGGGCGATCCGCCGCCGCCGCCCCCGCCCGAGTCGCCGCCGGCGCCCGAGATCCCCTGACCCACGCATGACCGCTCGCGCCGCGCTCCTCGTCGCCGGCGCCCTCCTCGCGACCGCGTGCACCACCGGCTGCACGCAGCGCGAGGTCGGCGCATCACCGATCGCGCGCCGCAGCGACGAGCTCTTCGGCGAGCGGCTGGTACCGCGCTTCGAGCTCGAGCTCGACGCCGCCGCGCGGCAGTCGCTCGCGCGCGCGCCCAGGGAGTGGGTGCGCGGCACCTTCCGCTACGCCGGCGTCACGTACCCCGACGTCGCGGTCCGCCTCAAGGGCAACCGCTCGCGCCAGGGCCTCGACGGCAAGCCGTCGTTCAAGCTGCGCTTCGACAAGTTCGTCAAGAAGCGGCGCTTCCTCGGGCAGCGCGAGCTCGTGCTCAACAACCTGCTCGAGGATCCGACGATGGTGCGCGAGGCGCTCGCCTATCGCCTGCACCGCGATCTCGGCGTGCCGGCGCCGCGCACCGGCTGGGCGCAGCTCCGCCTCGACGGCCACGACCTCGGGCTCTACCTCGATCTCGAGGCCGCCGACGAGGAGCTGCTCGAACGGCTCTACGGCGACGACGACGGCACGCTCTACGAGGGCGAGTTCGGCTGCGACCTCTACCCCGACGATGCGCGGCGCTTCGAGCAGGACGGCGGCAAGGACCAGGACCACGCCGATCTGATCGCGCTCGCCCGGCTCGCCCACGACGAGCCCGGACGCCTGTTCGCCGCCGACGGCCCGCTCGACGTCGAGCGCGTCGTCGCCTACCTCGCGGTGTCGAACGTCACCGGCGACTTCGACGGCTACCGTCACGGGCACAACTACCGCCTCCATCACGACGCCCGCCGCGATCGCTGGACCATGCTGCCGTGGGGCCTCGATCGCACGTTCAAGAAGAGCCTCGACGCGACCGACTCGGGCGGCCTCCTCGCGCGCCGGTGCTTCGCCGACGCCAGCTGCCGCGCCGCGTACGCGCGCGCGCTGGCCCGCGCCGCCGACCGGCTCGAAGCCCTCGTGGCCGACGGCACGCTCGAGCGCTGGTTCACGCTCGTCGACGCCGCCCAGGCCGGCGTCGCGCGCCGGCCCTACGACGAGCGGGCGATGAAGGACGCGCGCGCGCAGCTCCGGCGCTTCGTCGCGCGCCGACCCGCCGAGGTGCGGGCGTCCCTGGCCACGCTCGCGATCCCGCCGCGGCCGCCGGGGCCCGTGTGCGCGCCGGCCACCATCGACGACGTGACGTTCACGATGTGCACGACGCCGCTCGCGTGGGCCGACGCCGAGGCGCACTGCCGGAGCCTGGGGGGCCACCTGGCGCGCGTCGACGACGACGTCCAGGCCCGCGCGCTGGCCGCGGAGGCGCTCGCGCGCAGCTCGGACCGCTGGTGGATCGGCCTCGCCGACCGCGCGCGCGAGGGTCAGGCGACGTGGGCCGACGGCTCACCCGTCGACTTCACGCGCTGGGCCAGGGGCCAGCCCGACGACGCCGCGTGCGGCGAGGACTGCGTCGCGCTCGCGCCGAAGCGCGGCGGCACGTGGAGCGACGGTCACTGCGCGCTCCGGCGCCCGTTCATCTGCCGTCGATGAAGCTGCCCGGCACCGCGAAGGACACGTCGACCGCCGCCCAGATCGCGTCGAACGCCGGGTGGTCGCGGGGCAGCTCGAGCACGCCGTCGTCGTTCTCCAGGTCGCCGAACGGGACCGCGGCCAGGATCACGGCGACATCCACCGTGACGGGGATCGTCTTGTGCTCGCCCGGCGCCAGGGCGAGCACGATGTTCTTCACGATCGCGTGCGAGCGCTCGTCCTCGATCTCGAAGTCGCGCCAGTTGCCCTGCTGGCGGACCTCGCCCTTGATGAGGAGGTGCTCGGCGCTGCCGCCGGTGCCGATCTCGATGCGCGAGTACAGGCCGGCGGGCGCCGCGTCGAGCTCGCTGTCAGCCGGGACGTTGTTGTCGCTCCAGCGGAGATCGATCGGCGCCCGGGTCGTGCGCGGATCCCCCGGCGCGGCCGAGTCGCCGATGAGCCGCAGCGAGCTGGCCTGGAGGCGGACCTCGTCGACCCGGAGATCCGAGGTCAGTGGACCAGGGACGGCAGGAGTCGAGTCCCAGGTGACGGTCAGGCCGGAGCTGCCGCTGCTCCCGTCGCCGGGCCCCGAGGCGTCGGTTTCCTGGTCGTCCGCGACGCCCACCGGGCACCCGGCGAGGAAGAGGAGCCCGAGGCTCGCGGCGAACCGGTACGTCACGTCACCACCCTCTGCAACCAGGGTACCATCGCATCATCCGTCTTCGTTCCGTAGCTTGGCCCCCGCTCCTTACTCCCAGCTGTGCAACCCCCGTACACCGGACGTACGCCGAGATCATGCGTGACTGACCTCTCCCAACCTACCGTCGACGCCGCCGACCTCACCCGTGCGCTCATGGGGCCCGGGCCGGCGCGGTTCTTCCTCGCGCTCGCCGGTGAGCCCGGCGTGCCCTCGCGCATCGTCGATCTCGTGGCCGGGCACGAGGTCACGTTCGGCCGCTCGCGTGGCGCGACGGTCTCCGTGGACCACGAGCAGGTGTCGCGCATGCACACCCGCGTCAAGCGGGACGGCGACGTGGTCACGGTCGAGGACCTCGGCAGCCGCAACGGCACGCGCGTGAACGGCGTCCGCATCGCCGGCGTGACCGAGCTGTCTCCGGGTGACGAGCTCGCGATCGGTCCGGTCACCGCGGTGCTCGGACGATCGACGCGGCTCCCGCGCGGTCGGAGCGTCGCCGACGCCGAGGTGTTCGAGGAGCGGCTCGGCGCCGAGCTCGACCGGGCGGTGCGCTACCACCGGCCGGTCGCCGTGGCGATGGCGCGCATCGACGGCGGCGACGAGATGGTGGAGCGCGTGGCGGCGGCGGTGCGGCGCATGGACGTCGCGGCCGAGTTCGGCGGCGACGAGATCGCGCTGCTCCTGCCCGAGCGCGGGCGCGACGACGCCGTCCGCGAGCTGACGCGGATCGTCGCCGACGTCGGCGCCGCCGGCGGCGTCGCCAGCTTCGGCGTGGCGGTCGCGCCGGCCGATGGCACCACGGTCGACGCCGTGATCAGCGAGGCGCGCGCCGCGCTGCGCGGGGCCCGGCCCGGCGAGGTGATGGCGAGCGCGCCGCCGGCGGCGGACGACGGCGTCGACGCGCTCGTGCTGGACCCGGCGATGAAGCGCCTCTACGAGATGCTCGGCCGGATCGCCGCCACCCCGATGACCGTGCTCGTCTACGGCGAGACCGGGGTCGGCAAGGAGCTCGTCGCCGAGACCGTGCACCGGAAGTCGGCGCGCCGCGAGCATCCGCTGATCAAGCTCAACTGCGCCTCCCTGCCCGAGAACCTGCTCGAGAGCGAGCTCTTCGGCCACGAGCGCGGCGCGTTCACCGGCGCCGAGCGGCGCAAGGTGGGCTTCTTCGAGGCGGCGAGCGGAGGCACCCTCTTCCTCGACGAGATCGGCGAGATGCCGACCGCGCTCCAGGCCAAGCTCCTGCGCGTGCTCGAGCGCAAGGTGGTCACCCGCGTCGGCGGCACCGCCGAGATCCCGGTCGACGTGCGGGTCATCGCGGCGACCAACCGCGATCTCGAGAGCGAGGTGCGCGAGGGCCGCTTTCGCGAGGATCTGTTCTTCCGCATCGCCGGCTTCACGGTCGTGGTGCCGCCCCTGCGCGACCGGCCGTCCGAGATCGTGCCGCTCGCCGAGCGGTTCGCCGCCCGCTTCGCCAAGGAGCTCGGCCGGCCGGTGCCGGTGCTCGCCGACGACGCGCGCGCCGCGCTGGCGAGCCACGACTGGCCCGGCAACGTGCGCGAGCTCAAGAACGCGATCGATCGCGCGCTCGTGCTGGCGACCGGCGGCGTGATCACCGCGATCGACCTGCCCGAGAAGGTCGTCGACGCGCGGCGGCGGGTCGCCGGCGGCGGCGCCGTCGCGAGCGCGAGCGCGAGCGCGCCGAGCGTGCGTGATCAGCTCGCCGACGTCGAGCGCGCCGCGATCGTGGCCGCGCTCGACGCGTGCGGCGGCAACCAGACCCACGCGGCCAAGCAGCTGGGCCTCTCGCGCCGCGCCCTCATCTACAAGATGGAACGCCACGGTCTCAAGGCGATGCCGGCGAGCGCGGCGGCACCGCGCGGCGGCGGTGGCACGCTCGGCGGGAGCGGCGGGAGCGGCGGGAGCGGCGGCACCGAGAAGCTGTAGCGCCGGTCGCGGGGGGGACACGAGATCCTCGCGGCCGCTGCTCTCGGCGCACACGGGACGTGGGGCGTGTCCGCCGCGGCCGCCGAGCCGGCCTGGTGCAAGGGGCGTCAAGTTCGACAACGACCTCGACCTGCGTGATCTCTCGTCGCCGGAAGCGAAGCAGGCCATGGTCACGTTCGCGCACGCGGTGTGCGCACCCTCGGCGGAGGCCAAGGCGCGCCTGGCGGACATCGAGAGGACCCGCGCCGCGGAGGGCCCCGTTGCCTCGCTCTCGCCGCCCGCGACGACCTGGACGCTCTGCCAGGACGACCTCGAACGCTTCGACATGGCGAAGTTCCACGCCGAGCAGCGCGCGGACAAGGCGCACGACGGCGTCGCCGGCGAGGCCTACGTCATGTGTCACAAGGAATCCGGCACGTCGGACTTCCTCATGAAGGGCGTGACCGGCGCACCGCCCGCGTCGCGCCGTCGCGCCGAGGAGCTGCACGCGCAGATCGCCTCGGCGAAGGCGCTCGCTTGGCGGAAGGCTCCGACCGAGCCGAGCGCGGGTGTCATCGGGCGCGCGAGTCGTGCGCGCAATCCGTCCGTACACACGTACATGTCTGGCAAGAAGTGACGCGCCCCGGCGGGACGCCGCGGAGTTGCGCCGCGGCACGTCCGTTGCTGAACGGCACGCCCATGACGAAGCCTCTCCGTGGAAGCAGGTTCAGGAGGGTCGCGTTCCTGTCGATGGCGCTCGCGGCGTGCGGTGCAGACGAGATCCCCGACGACGAAGAGCGCGCTGCTACGCCGTGCGAGGAGCTTCGCGATCATCTCGTCGACCTTCGCGTCGGCTCCGCGACCGGGACAGCGGACGAGCTCGCGCAGCACCGCGCTGCGATGAGGCGCGCTCTCGGCGATGACTTCGTCCAGAGCTGTGAAGACAACCTCGGCCCGACGCAGATCGCCTGCTCGACCGCCGCCGCCGATCTCGCCGCGGTGTCCGCCTGCACGGCGCCCTGACCCACGCACCACCCCTCGCGTTCTCGCAGGAGATTCACATGGGAACCCATCCCTCCGTCCGGGCTTCGTTCGTCCGCGCCGTCGCTGGACTGCTCGCCATCACCACCATCTTCACCGGTGGCCGCTCGATGGCTGCGCCCGCGGACACCTTCTCGAGCCCCGCACCGGTGCTCGGCAGCGATCCGCCGAAGGCGGCGGAGCTCCGCGACGGAGAGGCGTCGGTCTCCACGCAGACCGGCGCGATGACCTACAGCTATCCGATCACGGTGCCCCCCGGGCGCGGCGGCATGGCGCCGAAGCTCTCGCTGAACTATTCGTCGCAGGCGCCCATCTACGGGACGATCGCGTCGGGCTGGAGCCTTCCGATCCCGGCCATCGTCGAGGATCCGTCGCAGAGCCCGCTGCGGCACCGCGCGCCCCAGGTCGAGGCGCCTCAGGGACCGCACCTCGCGCTCTCCGACGATCGCTACATCAGCACGCTCGCCGGCAACCGCCCGCTGGTGCCGGTCACCGAGCCCAGGGGTGCCGACGCCCGCCAGGCGTATCGCGCCCAGAACGACTCGACGTTCACACGCTACGAGGAGCTCGACGGCTCGACGGCCTGGTGGCGGGCGCTGAGCACGACCGGCACGGTCATGACGTTCGGCGCAGCCTCTCGGATGGGCGGCTGTCCCGTCAGCCGGCGGTTCGCTCCCATGACGGGTCAGGTCGATCCGTTCGGCAACGAGGTCGCCTACTACTACGAGTGGAACCCGGTCCTGCTCGATTGCCACATCACGAAGATCGAGTGGGGCATGAACGCGGCTGCCGGCATCACGCAGCCGTTCGCGCGCGTGACGTTCACCTGGGACCCGCTGTCGATGATCACCGTCAACGGCGTGAGCGTCGCGCCCGGATCGACGCGGAACTACCGTTCGGGCGCGCTCATGGCGAGCGGCGCGATGCGCCTCACCACGATCACCTCCACCGCGTTCCCGGCCGGCGGCTCCGTGGAGCACACGCGGCAGATTCGCCTCGGCTACGACCTGGCGGCCGAGACCGCGACGGGCAACATCACACACGCGCCGCTCCGCATGCTGACGTGGATCCAGGAGAGCGCATGGGGCGCAACGAGTGCGCAGGCGCGCGTGGACCTGCCCACGGTCAGCTTCGCGTACGAGAGCCCGACGGTGCAGTTGAACGCGGGCGAGAGTGCGTCCTTCACGCCGTGGGGCGGTGGGGACCTTCACGCTCGAAACCTCGGGTGGGGCTACCGGTACGCGAAGGATCCGACCGACGACCGATGGCCCAGCGTCGAGGCGATGATGGTGGACCTCGACGGCGACGGGCTCCTCGATCGACTCCTGAACATCTCGGGGAGTCAGACGGATGGCTCGTGCAAGGCAGCCTGGCAGCGGAACGAGGGTTTCGACGCGGCGAGCGGCAGGATCAGGTTTTCGCCGGGCAACGCGCTGTTCCAGATCGACCTTCCTCGGCTCAAGTGGGGCAACAACAGCCCGACACCGCTGCGCGGCAACCTGACCAAGGAGAACTGCTCGCTCAACGGGCAAGTGACGACGTACAAGAACTCTCACGAGGTGGGCAGCGCAGGTCTCTGTCACACCGACAATCAGCCCTGTAAGGCCAGCGCCAACCCCGACCAGGGCAACAACCGATTCTGCTATCCCGGTGGCACCACGTGCCCGAACGATCCCGGCGGCAATGGCAACACGAGCCCGTACCGGACCTATCTCGCCTACCGCTGGCTCGACGCTGACGGCGACGGCCTGACCGACCTCGTCGCCGCCATCCACGGCGACGCCGATACCTACGATCCCGATGTCGGCAACGGCGTCGGTCCCGGCTACGTGCGGACCGAGGAGCCGGCGCCCTTCGGGCTCGGCGTCTGGCCCACGTGTCCGGCCCAGATCGAGCCGTGCAAGGCCAACATGTACAGCTGCCTCGGCGAGGCCGCGCCCTGCGCGGGGCTCTGCTCGACCGACTGGACCAAGGTCAACCAGTGCCTCGCGACGGCCGCGAACACCGGCTGCTTCAACATCACGTCGACGATGGGCGCGCCGAGCAATGGCGGTCCGGTCCAGCGCGCGCCGTACTCGCGGTGCGAGGGCCTCTATCCCTGGTTCATCTTCAAGAACACCGGGAACGGTCAGATCGCGAAGGTCCCGACGGTGAAGTACCAGCCGGTCCCGCTCGAGTCCGAGAGCGGTGACTCGCAGGTGGGCGGCAACGCGATCTTCTCGCAGGACCACGCCGTGATGGACTTCGACGGCGACGGCTGGCTCGACGCCATCGCGCGCGACGAATCGACGACGAACCCCATGCCCGACACGTGGTGGGTGTGGCTCGGCGACGGCACCGGAGGCATGGGGCCGAAGCGGTACTACTTCCCGACCCGCCGTCACCAGTGGAACGGCATCTGGGGCCGCAACCGGATCTCGGCCGCAGACGGCAACGTGAAGCGGACGCAGATCACGGGCGTCCTCGACGTCAACGCCGATGGCCTGCCCGATCACTGGCTCGACAACGGCAACAGCACCGCGAACGTCACCTTCAACGACGGCATCCAGTTCCGGTTCTCGGGCACGGTGCACGACGGCGACACGAACCTGCCGGTGAATCCCAGCAACGTGTCCGTCGTGGCGCCCGGAGCGACGTACGAACCCAACACGTCGATCGTGAAGGCCGGCGACGCGGTGATGACGAGTCGGCCCGTGGATGTCGACAACGACGGCCGGGTCGACGTGGTGAAGTTCGACAGCAACGAGGGCGGATACGTCTACTACAACGTCGGCGGACAGCTCCTCGCCACCGGCTCGCCGTACCCCGGCGCCTCCTTCGGCGCGCGCCGCCAGATCAAGGCGAGCGTCGACTTCTCCGAGGACTGGATCTGGGAGCTCAAGAAGGACCTCATCGACCTGGACGGCGACGGGATCGCCGAGGCCGTCGCCGTGGACAACGCGACCTACAACCGCTACGTACCTTCGGCTCCCCCACGGCTCCTCAAGTCGATCAGCGGCGGAGGCCGTGGCACCACGACGATCACGTACGCGTCGATGCACAGCGCGTCGGTGAAGCAGAGCCCGGACCTGAAGTGGCCGCTCGACCAGTGGAACGAGCAGCGGCCCAAGGCGACGCCCGCGACGCAGTGGGTGGTGTCGTCGATCAACGTCCACGACCCGTACGCGACCGTGCCGACCAGCACGACGACGACGTACCTGTACGAGAACCCGCGCCACGGACGGGACGACACGGGGCACTACGCGTTCCGCGGCTTCGAGTCGGTGACGACCACGTCCCAGAGTGGTGCGAAGACCAAGGAGGTCTACGGCTACGACGTCGACTGGTCGGGGCGGCTGGTCCGGACGGTCGTCTACGCAGCCGAGAACCTCGCCGCGGCCGTGAGCGTCGACACCACGACGTACAGCGCGTTCCAGCTGTTCGGCGGCGCGCTCACGACCTACGAGCCGACCGTGACCGAGCACGCGACGTGCGCTGACAGCCAGTCCGAGGCCGGTTGCGTGTCCACGCCGCTACAGCTCACGCGCACGACCGCCACGTTCGCGCCTCAGGCGAGCACCACTCGGCCCGACGTGCCGCTCCTGTACGTGGCGACGAAGACGCGCAGGCAGCACGCGCGGACCGCAGCCAGCGGCGACCGCGAGACGACGTTCACCTACGTGCTCGCCGCCGACGCGACGACGTACCGGCTGCGACCAGATACCACCGTCAACTCCGAGCAGCGCAACGGGACGATGGCCATGTACGGCAAGAGCCGCGTCACGTGGAACCCGGCCGCTCCGGCGTACGCGCGCAAGCTGACCGACGAAGCCTGGGTCGACGGGGTCGACGCGAACCGCTCGATCACCACGTACGACTACGAGGCCGCGACCGGCAACTTGCTCTCGGTCACGAACCCGGCCGGGCAGACGACGAGCTACGAGTACGACGCGCGCAAGCTCTTCGTCGTCGCCGAGAACAACCCCAAGTTCGCCCGTCACGTCGAGTTCGAGTGGGAGTACGGCACCGGCACCAAGACCGTGACCCGAGGCCCACAGGTCGCGATGTGCATCCAGACCGGCGCCTGCGCGTCGAACCCACCCGGACTGACGCGTGACACGACCAAGCTCGTGATCGACGGCATCGGCCGGATGCGCGAGCGCTGGGAGTCGATCACCGTCGATCCGGGAAACCAGGCCTACTTCGAGCTGCGCAAGGTCGCGTCGGCGGGGTACTACGACAACGGCCCGCGAATGATCTGGGATGTCGCGCTCGTCAAGTACGACGCCGCCGGCGCCGAGGTCCGCGCGATCACGTACTCCGAGCTCGACGGGCATGGCCGGCCACGCGTGGTGTCGGTCTCGCGGGGTGGCGGCCCTATCCCCTCCGCGGATACGACCTACACGTACCGCGACGACGGCACGCTGCAGAGCGTGAGGATGCCTGACCCGTCGCAGAACTCCTCGGCGACGGTCATGTACACATACACGTTCGACAGCCTCGGCCGCCCGCGCTCGGTCAGCCGCCCCGACGGCGAAGGCAGTGGCGCGGACATGGGTTATCTCGCCAACACGACCGACGGTGTGACCACGTGGGTGCGCGAGCGCGCGGCAACGCCCGCCAAGATCGCGGAAACACGTCGACGCTACGACGCCGACGGGCGGCTGCAGACCGTCAAGGAGAAGCTGACGTCCTCGACGTGGGCGACCACGACGTACGCGTACGACGCGGCGAACAACACCACCCAGATCACCGATCCCGAGGGCAAGGTCACGACCCTCGAGCACGACTTCCTCGGACACCGCAAGCGCATCCGTCGAAACGGCCGGGACTGGGACTACGCCTACGATGCCGCGGGACGGCTGACCAGCGAGACCGTGCCGTGCACGCCGCAGCCGACGTGCCGCGCCGCGTACACGACGACGTACGCGTACGACGCCCTGGATCGGATGACGACGCGCAATCTCGCGCCGCGCACACTCAGCGCCGCTGACCGCGCGCTGTTCGGCGCCGAGAAGGAGACGTTCGTCTACGACACCGGCATCAACAACCGCGGCCGGCTGCACCAGTGGTTCAGCTGGGGACCCGGCAACGTGGTCAAGCAGACCCAGTCGTTCGGGCACGACGAGCACGGTCGCCAGACCCGGAACCTGATGTCGTTCAACACGGCCGGGTACACCAACGTCACCCGCTCGCTGGATCGCAGCTATCTCGTCAGCGGTCTCCTCCAGCGCGTCGCCTACAACGATGCGGCCAGCGGCAGCATGACGTCGTACGCGGACTACGACTACGACATCCGCGGCCTGCCCTTGTCGGTCTCGATCGTCGTCAACGGCGTCGCGCAGCCGCCCGTGGTTCTCACCCGGAACGTCGCGGGCCTCGTGACCAAGCGACGGACGGATCAACCTGGCGGCACCGGCAAGTTCTTCGAATCCAGCTGGACCTACGACAACCTCGGCCGCGTCACGGACCAGACGGTCAACCAGAGCACCGGCCAGGTCGCGCGGCAGGCGCTCACCTACGTCGGCAATGACGACGTGAGCTCCCTGACCACGTACTTCGGCACCACCGCCAAGGGGCCGCTCAACTTCACCTACGACTTCCGCCACCAGCTCACGAACGTGACCGCGACCGGGGGCTACTACACCGCTGCATACACCTACGGCAACGCGGGGCGCCTCAAGCGCACGACCGTGAGCCGCGGCGTCAGCGTTCCGTCGGGCGACGTGAAGCAGCGCGACTACTTCTACAACTACCAGGGCACCGACCCCGAGGTCGTCACGTCGCTCAGCACGGGCAACTACGCGGCCTCCGGCGGCACGAACGCCGTCACGTACACCATCGACGCGATCGGCAACCAGATCGCACGCCTCGGACCGACCAGCGGCGAGCGCATCGACTTCGTCTACGACGGCGCAAATCGCCTGCGTCGCGCGACGAAGAAGCTGAACGGGGCCGTCACCGGCAGCGAGGAGTACTGGTACGACAGCGCCGGCTCGCGCGAGCACGTCGTCAAGCGCAACGCGTCGGGCGCCGTCACCGAGATGGTCTGGTACCACGGCGAGGTCGAGGCGCACTACGGCCCGGCCGCCACCGTCGCGAGCCAGGTCTACTCGCACGTCTCGCTCGGCACGCCGATCGCGCGCATCGACCGCACCAGCGACACCACCGCCAACGTCGAGCTCCAGTTCCACGGCCTCGGCGACAGCACGCTCGCCACGGTCGCGTTCCCGAACTCGATCAACACGACCTTCAACTACGGCCCCTTCGGCGACCTCCTCGAGTCGACGACCAGCGCCGGCTCGACGGGCACGGGCACGCACAAGCGCCGTTTCAACGACAAGGTCCAGGACGACCTCACCGGACTCTCCTACTACGGAGCCCGCTACTACGACCGCCTGCTCCTCAACTGGACGCAACTCGACCCGCTCTACCTGCGCGTGCCGGATCTCGCCAAGCAAGCGACACCGCGCATGTCCAATCTGACGGTGTTCAGCCTCAACAACCCGGTGAGGTACATGGACCCGGATGGTCGGCAGCCAATACCGATCGGCTGGGTCCCACGGATACTCGACAACGTGGAGCGAACCAGAGGTGGAGGTATGTCGTGCGAGAGCTGTGACCCGCCGCCCAATCGCGATCGGGCGCCCATAACGGCTGAGCGTCCTAACAAGCCAAGTCCGATCTGGTCCGACCCCGACCGACTGATGCTAGACCGGATCACCGACGCTGAGCGGGCTGTGAAGCGCGCAGCATTCCGGGTCAAGGCCATCGCCAAGGGGATGTCCGCTGCTCCCACGGAGCCCAGGATGCTTCCCGGCGGCGATAGTGCTCCGCCGAGTGGCGGCGGGGCGGAGCCGAGACCATCTAGACCGTTTCGCAAGCGATCCTCTTACGATCCCCCGCCGTTCAACCTCGGTGGCTACGGCATCCCGAAGTGCGCTCCAGAACCGCTCGCTCCTGAGACCGATTGGCTGCCGGCGTCGTTTCCCGACATGGACTACGTCAACGATGCGCTGCAAGGTCCGCACGAGACATGGACGGACGAGGATGAAGCCGCGTGGATGTACTACGAGAACTCGAAGGGCGAGCCTCCGATCGAGGCGAGACGCTCGTTCTAGAGCGCTCGGTTCCCGACGCGCGGTTCGAATGCTGGCCGGTCAGTTCGACTGAACGAACTGGCCGGCCAGCGCGTCTCGACCTTGCAACGTCCCGAAACGTCGTTTCGCAGCGGTGGCGCGGCCTTTGCTCTGCGGCCACGCATGTCGCTACGGCCCGCCTTGATCGCGCTTCTCGTCGCCCCCACGTTTGCCGGCGGCTGCCTCAGCTCCGACGACGAGGAAGCAACCGAAGCCGCCGAAGCGGTCGCTCCGCCGCCGCGCGGTGGCTACTTCAAGATCCAATCCCTCGGCAATCGCTGCGTCGATGCCGGTGCGGTGAACGCCGATGGCGTCGGACCGCTCGTGATCCGCACATGCAGCAGCGCGCAGAGCCAGATCTTCCAGTTCGGCGAGATCGACACCACGCACGACGTGATGTTCAAGCCGATCACGTCCTCGCGGTGTGTCGGCGTGAACGGCACGCCCTCCGAGGGCAAGCGCGTCACGCTGGAGCCGTGTAACACGAGCTCACCGAGCCAGCGCTTCGCGTGGGACGGCGACGCGTTGCTCATGGGCACCCAACCCGCGGGCGAGCGCGTGTCGCGCGACCTCACGTTCGAAACGCTCGACGGCGACACCCGCGAGAACACGCCCATCGAGGTCGATCACCGCGACCTGTCAGATGCTGAGTTCTGGCGTCTGGTCCCCGTGGGCACGAACCCGCGGCCGCATCCGCACGGTGGCTTCATCATCGTCGGCGACGAGATCCAGCTCCGCGAGGCGCTGGCCGCCGCGTCGTGGGGCACCGTCATCGTGGTCGCGCCGACGACGACCGACGACCTCGTGCTGGCCACGATTCCGATGAAGCAGGCACTGAAGGAGGGCGTCACCCTGCGCGGCAATCGCAAGTTCGTCTTCAACGGTCAGCGGCTCGTGGTCCCCCGGGACCGCTGGTTACCCCAGGATACGGAAGACACGTACTTCCTGCGCCTCGACGATCGCGCCCGCGTGACAGGTCTCCGCATCGAGGGAAACGACAAGCGCGGAGGCGCGCACAACTGGGCTCTGGCGATCGGCGATCCGTACCCGCCGCCCGCACCGCTTCCGCCGCCGCTGCCACTTCCGCCCAGGGCGATCATCGATCACGTTGAGCTCTCCCACTGGAGTGAATCGCACATCGTCGTGACGGGATCCAACCATTCTCATGACAGCATGAACGATCCCGCCGGCCGCTTCTTCTGTCCCAGCCGTGAGGCTTACCGCGGCGAGCCACCGGCTCAGATCGTCGGCAACTTTCTTCACCACGGTCAGGCCTACGGCGTCTCGGTCTACGCGGGCGGCGCCGCGTCGCTTCGCGGAAACCTGATCTTCGCGCAGGACGCGCACAACATCACCTCGAACTTCGTCGGCTACAACCGCTACGAGGCGTTCGATAACCTGTTCACGAGCCAGGAGAACGACAGCGAGCCCAACGCCATCTTCGACGTGCACGGCTCCTGCGCCGTCCAGCAGACGGTCGCCAACCACAACTGGGAGGGCGGCATCGCGGGCGGTCGGTTCGAGGTCGGCTGGAGCTCGTTCCTCACCGACCGCGCCGAGACGCTCCAGATCCGCGGTACGCCCTGTGACTCCTTCAGGTTCCACGACAACGTCTCGACACTGGGCGATGTCGGAAACGTGGTCATCAGCAAGAAGACGCCAACCTTCCACGATCCGGACGACAACGACTGCCGCTCGGCCACCGATCCCTTCGTGCCGGGCGACGACTCCACGATCCTCGTGGCCACCAACAACCGCTTCGCGAGCGCCAACCCACTGCGCGCCTGCCCGCGTCGCGCGTCTGGCGCGGCCGGCGAGTGCAGCGCTGGCGATCTCGCGGTGGGGGACTTCGACGGCGATGGCCGTGACGACCTCTTCTTCGGGTCGGGCGTGACCTGGTGGTTCTCGTCGGCCGGCAAGTCCGAGTGGCGCTTCCTCAACCGCATGCCCGATGTCGCGTCCGACCTGCGCTTCGGCGATCTCGATGCGGACGGCCGCACCGACGTGATCGCGCTGCAGGGCGGTCAGCTCGTCGTGTCGTGGGCCGGCGCGACGCGGTGGTTCCCGCTGGGCTCCATCACCGTGCAGGGCTTCGCGAACGTCACCATCGACGACTTCGCCGTCGGGCAGTTCGACGCCGATCCGCGCGCCGACCTGTTCGTCTCGAACGGCCTCACCTGGCTCTGGGCGTCCGGTGGCACCGGCACGTGGAACCTCTTCGGCGGCTATGGCTTCCGCACGAGTCAGTTGCGCTTCGGCGACTTCACCCAGGACGGCCGCACCGACGTGTTCGCGATCGTCTCCAACCGCTGGAAGATCGTGCCTGGCCCCGGCGCGGGCTGGCGTACCCTCGGGGTCGCGCAGGTCGCGAACATCGCCGAGCTCGTCGTCGCCGACTTCGATGGCGTGGGTGGCGCCGACGTCGCGTTCTTCAAGGACAACCCCTTCGCCGCCGACGAGTGGCGTGTGTCGAAGGGCGGGACGGCGGCATCGATACGGCTGGCGTACCAGGACCGTCGCCTGGCACCGCTGCCCGTCGGTAACTTCGATCTCGTGGCCGGCGCCGACGTCCTGTTCTGGAACGACGACCTCTGGCTGTCGCTGGCGTCGGGCGGCACTACGGACGACAAGTGGAGCCGCCAGAGCATGCGCTAGGAGTGCGTGGCTTGACCGGGCGAACCGCGCGCACGATTCGACCGCGCACCCGGAACGAGCCGGCAAGCGATGGCGCGTCGGAGCGAGCTCGCTGGGGTTGCGTGGCGGCCCATTCCTTGCTGAGCGCGGTGTCCATGATCAGACACCTTCGAATGGCCGCCATGGCGGCGACCGTGATGGGCGCGTTCGTCGTCCAAATGAGCCCCGCCGACGCCCTGCTCGACAAGAAGTGCCCTGCCACGGGTAACGCGAGCGATCGTCGATTCCCCGCGTCCAGCACCGTCGACTTCTGGATCACCACGAACGCCGCGAAGGACCCGATCGCCGGCACCGGCTTGTCACAAGGTGCGTTCACGAACGCGGTCGTGCAGGCGCTCAACATCTGGAACGAGGAATCCGGCGCGGCGATCAGGCTGCGCTATCGCGGCTTCACGTCGTCGACCTCGAAGTCCGGCGCCATCGTGATCCTCGGGCACAACACGGCCGACAACACGCGCGGCGCGACGGCCCAGATGAACTTCGGCAACAACACGATCGAGCTCTTCAAGTTCGGCGGCCGAGGCCAGCCGATCGTATGGACGACGTCTCCGGTGGGAGGCGGCGCGGACCTCGTCGCCGTTCTGGTCCACGAGATCGGCCACGGGGTCTACAACATCGGAGACTTCAAGAGCAGCCCGGAGTGCCCCGACGTCGGTCAGGTCTCGGTGATGCGTGCTGACGGCACCCGCACCCTTTCCAACTACGATCTCGAGCTCGCGCAGAACCGGTACAACACGCGGGCCGAGTTCGGACGCTTCTACTACAGCAGGATGAGCGGGCCGGCCTCGTGGCAGGCGCCGGTCGCGACCGACTCGGCCTACCTGCGTCCGCTGTTCCGACCCGGCTCGATCGGGCAGCGCTCGAACGACCCGTGGTTCGGCTGGATCTACGGCTTCGACAACGGCGAGCAGAGCGGCGGCACCGGCCGCGCCGACGTCAATCGCTTCAGCTTGACCGCGGGCTCGCAGGACTGGCGACTCTTCACGACGCCCGACGGAGCCCTCGGTCGGCCGGTCGCGGTCGCGTATCGTCCCGGCGGCTTCGTTTCCTCCGAGCTGCTCCTCGCGTATCAGAAGGTGCCAGCCGGCTTCCACGTCTACCAGTCGCTGAAGGGCCAGATCTGCTACCGGCTGTCGCAGAACGAAGGCATCACCTGGGGCAGCGAGGTCTGTCCGCCAGGCGCGCTCGCGACGGCATACGGCCTCACGGCGAGCTACGACTGGTACTCGAGCTCGTTCGTCATCGCCTTCACGCAGAACGATCCGCCCGGCGTCGTGTACGAGGTCGGGATCCTGGCGGTTCCGACGACCGGCAGCGGCGGCTCGCCGCGGGTGAGCTTCATCGGCGTCAAGTCGCCGCACGGTCCCGGCATCGCGTGCGGCGGATATCTCGGGGGCAGCAACTGCATGCTCGCGTTCCAGTCGACCAACTCCGTCGGAAACCTGGCGTGGACCAAGGTCGCGATCGATCCGAGCACGCGGACTGCAACCGCCGGGCCGGTCTCCACGTCGGCGTATAACATCTACGACACGCCCAGCGTGATCCACGACAACACCGACAACACGTTCCGTCTGGCGTACGCGGTCAACTCGAGCGCCATCTACACCTACAAGATGGACGCGGTGGCGGGCACCTCGTGGATCGGCACCGGCGACGTCTACAACGTCCCCGGCACCATGGTCTCGTCGCCGGTGCTCTACCCGCACCCGACGGGCGCCTACGCCTGGTTCATCAAGTACTGGTGAGCGCGGGCGAGCCCGTCCGTCGGCCGGGCGAACTGCGCGCACGATCTGACCGCACGAGTGGATCTATCCGGCAAGCGATGGCGCGCCTGAGCGAGCTCACTGCGTTTACGTGGCGGCACGACCCTTGCTGAATGCAGCGTTCATGAACGAACAGACTCGGATCGGCGCGATGGCGGCCACCGCCGCGGCCGTTTTTCTTCTGGCCTCGTCCACGGCTCGAGCCGCCGACTCGCGCTGTTGGTTTGGAGCCTCGCCAGGCTCCACCCCGTCGGGAATGAAGCAGTGGGCGACCACGCCCGGCTCCGTCACCACCGTACCCGTCTACGTGTCCACGTCGTCGACCTCGGGCGTGCATCGGTCGGAGTACGACCCATTGAAGGTCGCGCTCGCCACGCAAACGGCTCTCGAGCGGTGGAACGAGCAAGGGGGCACGACACTACGGCTCGCCTGGGGCGGACTCACCAACGACGACTCCTCCGGGGGCATCCGCGTGCAGAGTCATGCGAACTGCAACTCGAGGGCCGCGCTCGCCACCTTCGAGGATGTCGCGGGCACCATCACGTCAGCGACGATCACGCTCGCGCGCGCTCGGCATGACACGGTCTCGTGTGACCCGAGCTCGCTCTGGGTGCACCACCTGACCGCGTCGGAGCTCGTGGATCTGATGGTTCACGAGCTCGGCCACGCCATGGGCCGCAAGGACGCCTACATCCCCAATGTCGGGCCGAATGCGTGCGGCCAGGCGCACTCGACAGTCATGGCCTTCTCGAACACCCGGGACCTGAGCGACTTCGACCGTACCGATCACCAGTCGGTCTACGGCAGCCGGGCTTCGTTCACGACGCTGCAGCACAGGACGTTCTCGTCGATCTGGGGCGGAATCGTCGACGACGGTCCCGGCGAATGGGACGTACGCGCTGCCTCGGGCTCGTCCCATCAGCACTTCGTGATGCCCGTACCACTGGTCCAGTTGTTCACGGCGATCCCGCGGATCGCCGTTTCGAACTGGCGGTACGACTACGACTGGGACCTGCGGAGCTTCATCTTGCCGACGATCCCGACGCGTCATCCCGTGTCCGCGTCCTACGCTCCAACCGGCACCGGCATCATCGCCTACGTCGTCGACAGCGGCACCGTCGGCGCGCCGTTCAAGGTGTGCCACCGTCTTCGCGACACCGGTGGCTACTGGGGGCTCGAGAGCTGTCTCGACCCGAGCTCGTCGACGCTGTGCACCGGCAACGTTCGTGAAGGCGTGTCGACGGCCTACGACCCCATCTCCGGCCGCTTCCTGATCGTGAATGCGTGCTTTGCTCGCGATCACGGGGGCGCGATTCGCGAGGGCGTCCTCGTCCGCAGCGTCCCGCAACCCAGTTGCGCGTTCAACTGCCTCAGCGCGAGCGCGTTCGTCCCGATGAATCCGGCGGAGGGAGCCGCGATCGCCTGCTCCGACTATCAAGCGATCGGCGAGCCGCTGCGAGCGAACTGCCGCCTGGTGTGGGCAGACCGATCGGTCTACGGCCAGCCGATCATGTGGAAGACGATCGGGGTGACTCCGGATCCGGCGGTGATCGTCGGCACCTCGACGCTCACGGCGCCTGGAATCTTCAGCGACCACGCTCCGTCGGTCGCCTGGTTCAAGGGGCAGTTCCGGCTAGCGGTGATCCGTTTCGGTCGCGATATCGACCTGTACAAGATGTTGCCGACATCGAGCACCACGTCATGGACCTTCGAGAAGCGGATGAACTCCACGGGCTGGGTTTCGCCGCCCACGTTGTCCCCAACGCGAGGTTGCACCTCGTCGACGTGTACCGACCGACTCACCATGTTCTGGCTTCGGTACCAGTGACGTCGCGGCTCGACCCCCACTCGACGGGCGCCTACGCTTGGTTCATCGAGTACTGGTGGGCGAGGCGATCGACGCGATAGCCTCCTCGCGTTGGCAGACACCTCGCGAACAGCGCCCGCCGGGGACGACTGGGATGGCGCGCCGATCCAGCTCGGCGCCTCCATGGGCCGCTATCAGCTCGTGACCGTCGTCGGCGCGGGTGGCATGGGCGTGGTCTTCGAGGCGCGCGACCCAGAGCTCGACCGCACGGTCGCGGTGAAGATCCTGCGCGAGAGCACGAGCGCCTCGGAGACCGACGGTGCACGACGGCTGCGGCGCGAGGGGCAGACCATGGCGCGTCTCGCGCACCCCAACGTGCTGCGTGTCTACGACGTCGGCGTCGATCACGGGCATGTCTTCGTCGCGATGGAGTTCGTGTCGGGTGGCACGCTCGCGCATTGGCTCGCGCGTGAGCCGCGCACACCGGACGCGGTCGTCGCCGCGTTCGTCGAGGCCGGCCGCGGGCTCGCCGCCGCGCACGACGCCGGGCTCGTGCATCGCGACTTCAAGCCGGCCAACGTCATGGTGGCCTCCGACGGACGCGTGCTGGTCACCGACTTCGGTCTCGCACGCTCGCCGGCGGCCGAGCAGGACGCGCCGTCGGAGTCGCCCGATCTCTCACTGACGACGACACCGCCGACCGAGACCGTGACGCGTGAGGGCCAGCGCGTCGGCACCCCCGCGTACATGGCGCCCGAGCAGCACGCGGGCAGGCCGGTCGACGCGCGCGCCGACCAGTTCAGCTTCGCGGTGGCGCTGTGGCGCGCGCTCTACGGCACGCCGCCGTACGCCGGATCGTCGGCGGCCGAGCTCGCGGTGACGACCGCTTCCGGCGTCCGCATCGCCCCGTCCGCGGAGACGTCGGCACGCGTGCCGGCGTGGGTGCGCGTCTCGCTCGAACGCGCCCTTGCTTCCGATCCGGCGCAGCGTTTCCCGTCGATGAACGAGCTGCTCGCCGCGCTCCAACCGCCGGCGGCGCCGTCGCGTGGTCCGCAGTGGGGCGTAACCGCAGTTGCGGCCGCCGGCGTCGCCGGCGTCGTCGGACTGTGGGCGCTCGATCGCTCGCGTTCGGCGGCGACCGCCGCGGCGGGGGACGTGTGCGCCGCGACTGTCGATCGCGCCGCCGCGGTGTGGGGCGACGATGTGGCGGCGTCGGTGCGGGCGGCGTTCGTCGCTACCGGCGAGCCATACGCCGAAGCGGCCCACGCAGAGGTCTCTCGCCAGCTGGCGCGCTGGGCGGCGGATTGGGAGGCCGCGCGCCGCGACAGCTGCGAGGACACGCGCGTACGCCGCGAGCAGTCTGACGCGATGATGGATCTGCGCGCCAGCTGCCTCGATCGCAGGTTGGGCGAGGTCTCCGCGTTCGTCGGAGAGCTGTCGCGGGCCGACGCGACGGTCGTCCGCGGCGCCGCCAGGGCCGGGGCGTCCATCGGCGAGGTCTCGGTCTGCGGCGACGCCGCCGCCCTCGCGCGACGCTCCCCGTTGCCCGCCGATCCGGCGAGGCGCAACGCGATCGCTGCGGCCGAACGCGACATCGACGTGGCGCGCGCGCAGTTCGCCGCCGGCCGCTACAAGGAGGCGCGAGAAAGCGGTGACGTACTCGTCGCGCGGGCGCGCGCGACCGGCTACGCGCCTGTTCTCGCCGACGCGCTGTTCGTCGTGGCCAAGGCGCTGCCGTGGCGCAACGAGGCAGCGCGCGCTCGCGCGCTTCTCGACGAGGCGGTGCTGGCGGCCGAGGCGGGCGGCGACGACGCCCTGCGCTTCGAGTGCGAGGTCGCGCTGACGCGCCTGGTCGGCTACGACCTCGAGCAGGACGCCGATGGTCTCGAGCACGCACAGCGCGCGGCCGCGCTCCTCGTGCGCTTGGGGCCGGACCTGCGGCGGCAGGCACGGCTCTTGGACGCCCGCGCCACCGTCGACTGGTGGCACGGGCGCTACGCCGACGCCCACCGCGCGGCCGAGGAGGCCGTCGCGCTCTTCGAGCGCAGCGACGCGCAGGGGGCGGACCTGGCGACGACGCTCCACATGCGCGCGATCATCGAGGACGATCTCGGTAACGGCGCGGCTACGAGCGCCACCGAGGATCTCGCCATCGCCATCGGCGAACGCGCGTTCGGTGCGCGCCACCCGTCGGTCGCCAACTTCTGGGGCACCAAGGGTAACGGCCTGCGCCGGATCGGGCGGTTCGAGGAGAGCCGCGCCGCGCACCTGCGCAGCCTCGAGATCATCGAGGCCGTGCACGGGCCCGAGTCGATGCTCGCCGGCGACACGCTGGTCAACCTGGCGACCGTCGACCTCGACGAGAACAAGTACGCGGACGCGATCCCGCGGCTCGAGCGCGCGCTCGCCATCGTCGAGAAGGCGGTCGGCGCCGACCACGGTCGCACCGGGCTCGTCGTCGAACGTCTCGGCAGCGCCCTGTCGAACGTGGGCCGCAACGCCGAGGCCGAGGCCGCGCTCCGTCGCGCCATCGCGATCCATCGCGCGCGCATCGGGCCCGACGCGCCGCCAACGGCGGCATCGCACAAGCAGCTCGGCGATCACTTCCTCCGCTCCGCCCGGCCGTCCGACGCGCGCAACGCGTACCGCGAAGCCGTGCGCGCCTATCATGCCTCGCAGGGCGAGCGCACGCCCCTCGCGACCCAAGCGCTCGTTGGCCTCGGTGACGCGGAGCTCGCGCTTGGCCGGCGCGCCGCCGCCGTCGCCGCGTACGAGCGCGCGCAGACCTCGGTGGCCCCCGACGCGGCCCCGTTGCGCGACGCGATCGCCGAGCGGCTGACGCGTGCCCGCGCCCGCTAGGTGCGGTGTACGACCCACCACGCGTTCGTCTCGTCGCTCCGTCGTGCTGCTCTGGCGCCATGTGCGCGGGCGCGCCGACGACGGTGCCGACCGTTGTGAGCGCGTCGCGGACATTCGACGTCGGATCCGCGCTTTGCTCCTCGTAGCCGCTCGCCGAGCTTCTTCGCGGCGTGCGGCTGGTTGCCGGCGCACTCGAGCTTTCCGGTTGACTCCTGCGGGGTGAAGTATATACGGTGTTTACTAGAGCAGGCGAGGGGAACCTGCTCGGGGGAGGCCTCATGTCCGTTCGCATCGGCGGTCGAACGCGCGGAGCTCTGTGCGCTGTGATCTCGCTAGCTTGTCTGGTCGGCGTGGCCAGCGCCAAGACCGACAAGAAGGACACCCAGGCGAAGTCCTGGGTCGTCGACGCGTCGCACGGCACCTTCAGCGAGCAGCTCCGCATCGAGGTGCCCGGGTTCCGTGATCTCACGCCGAACCTGGCGCTCACCTACGACTCGTCCGGCGGCAACGGCTGGGTGGGCGTCGGCTGGAGCCTGGACGGCGTCGGCCTGATCGAGCGCGCGAGCCCGGGCAAGGGCGCGCCCAGGTACAACGCGACCGACGTCTTCCTCCTCGACGGCGAGGAGCTGGTCGCGTGTGTCGCCGGCATGGTGAGCCCGAGCTGCACGACCGGCGGCACCCACGCGACCAAGGTCGAGAGCTACCAGCGCATCGCGCTCACCGGCACCGGTCAGGGCAGCCGCTGGACGGTCACGCAGAAGGACGGCACGCGGCGCATCTTCGCGCCGGTCTACCTCGTGAACGGCGGCGCCGACGTCTACCGCTGGGGCCTCTCGCAGGTCATCGACACGCGCGGCAACACGGTGACGTACACGTGGGGCACGAACCAGCTCGGCTGCTGCTGGGAGTACCCGCAGGCGGTCAGCTACAACGGCACCACCGTCGCGTTCCACTACGAGGCACGGCCGGATCGCGAGAGCAGCGCGATCGGCGTCGGGCTGCGCACCGTCCACGGGCGCATCAAGACGATCGACGTGACGGTGAGCGGCAGCCGCGTGCGCGCGTATCGCCTCGCGTACGTGACCAGCGGCCCGACGTCGCGCTCGCTGCTCGCGAGCGTGCAGCAGTTCGGCACCGACGCGACGCTCGACGGCTCCGGCACCATCACCGGCGGGACCAGCCTGCCGGCGATCACGTTGCAGTACCAGGGCGGCTCGCCCGCGTTCACCGCCGGCAACCAGGACGGGGACGTGAGCGACTCGACCGACGCCGAGTTCTTCGCCGTCGACATCAACGGCGACGGCAAGAGCGACATGCTCGAGGTCTACAAGGTCTGCGTGTTCATCTGCTGGCGCTACCGGGTGGCGTGGATCTCGAACGGCGCGTCGTACACGCAGGCATCGAGCGAGTCGGGCCTGTCCACCGGCACCAGGACGCGTTTCTTGCCCATGGACGTGAACGGCGACGGCAAGGGCGATCTGGTCGAGCTCTACGAGAGCTGGGGCTCGATGCGCCGCCGCGTGTGGCTCTCCGACGGCACGCGCTTCACCCAGGCCTCCGACGGCTGCTGCATGAAGTCGACCTCGGACGAGGCGCGCTACTACGCGATGGACGTCAACGGCGACGGCCAGGGCGATCTGGTCGAGCTCTACATGAGCGTGTGGCTCTCGCCCAAGGGACGGCGCGTGTGGTTCTCGAACGGCACCGGCTTCACCGAGGGGCCGAGCCAGAACCTCGACCACGACAAGAAGTGGCTCTACCTGTCGCTCGACGTGAACGGCGACGGCAAGGCCGACATGGTCCAGCTGCGGGACTGGTACGGCGGGGTCCAGCGCACGACCTGGCTGTCGACCGGCACCGGCTTCGGCGCCGGCGTCGTCGACACCTGCGACGGGCAGGTCGTCGAGCAGCAGCAGGACGGGGTGGTCACCGAGTGGTCGCCGTTCTTGCCCATGGACGTGAACGGCGACGGCAAGGACGATCTCGTCAACGTCGCCGCGTTCTTCGGCAACCGCGTCCGCCGGGTGTGGCACTCGACCGGCAGCGGCTTCGTCGAGGTGTCCGAGGTGACCGTGCCGTTCTACGACGCCGGCGACTGGTTCCTCGCCATGGACGTGAGCGGCGACGGGCGCGCCGATCTGATCACGATCGAGTCGATCGGCTTCGGCCTCGAGCAGCGCAAGATCTGGCTGTCGGTGGGCGACACCTTCGTCGCGGGCGCGACCGACACGCAGTCGGCGTTCGGCGAGGGCACCAAGCTGGTCGCCGCCGACGTCGACGGCGACGGGCTGGCGGAGATGGTGACGCTGGACTCGTTCTTCGGGAACCGGACCCGGCGCATCTGGAAGACGTCCGGGCCGTACCCCGACCTGCTCGCGTCGATCCGGGGCAGCCTGGGCGCGACCACGAGCGTGAGCTACACGCCGTCGTCGGCGTGGACCAACACCAACAACCCGCCGCTCCTGCAGACGGCGACGGCGGTGACCCTCGACGACGGCCGCGGCGGCGTGGCGACGACGACGTACGCGTACGGCGGCGGGCTCTACGACCGGCTCGACAGGCGGTTCCTCGGCTTCCGCTACGAGAAGGAGACCCGACCGTGCATCGCCGGCGAGGCGAGCTGTCCGTACCACGAGACCTGGTTCCGCCAGGACTACGGCGCGGCGTCCAAGCCCGAGCGCATCGATCGCCGCGCGGGCAGCGGGCAGCTGCTCGAGGCCGAGCTCTACGAGTACACGACCAACGGCGCGACCGTGCCGTGGACGTCGCTGCGCACCGGCAACTGGAAGTACACGTACGCCGGCTCGGGCGCGGCGTGCCCGGGCGCGCAGTGCAAGCGCACGTACGTCAGCCGCACGTACAACGCCTACGGCGACGTGACGGTCGAGGTCGAGCACGGCGCGTACGACACGAGCGGCGACGAGCACACGCTCGTCCACACGTTCGTGCCCAACACCGGCGCGTACATCGTGAACAAGCCGGCCGACGTGAAGACGTTCGCGGGGGTCGGCACCGGCGGGGCGTTGCTCACGCAGACGGTCACCTACTACGACGGCGCGACCGCGTGGAACCAGGCGCCGGCGATCGGGTCGCCGACCAAGGAGGCGCGCTGGCTGTCGAGCCCGAGCTCGTTCGTCGAGACCCGCAAGGAGTACGACGCGTGGGGCAACGTGACCGCCGAGATCAACGCGCTCGGCGCGCGCAAGGACATCGCGTTCGACACGGCCTATCGCATCTTCGCGATCAGCGAGACCAACGCGCTCGGCCAGGTGACCACGACGGCGTGGAACACCGTGTGCGGCGAGAAGTCCCAGACCGTCGACCTCAACAGCCAGCCGACCACGATGACGTACGACCCGTTGTGCCGGCTGGCGCAGAAGGTCGAGCCCGGCGGCAACTTCGAGCGTCACACGTGGGTCGGCCTGGGCAGCGCGGCCACGCAGTACGAGCTGATCGAGACGCCGGCCGCCGACGGCGGCGCCACGCCGATGTGGCGCCGCGAGTACCTCGACGGGCACAAGCGGATCTGGCGCGAGGTGAAGCAGGGGCCCGCGGCGTCGGGTGACAGCTACGTCGACCGGAGCTACAACGCGCGCGGCGAGGAGACGTCGAGGACGCGCCCGTACGCGTGGGCCGCGGGCTGGCCGGCGCCGCAGCTCTACACCACCACCACCGCCTACGACGCCCTCGATCGGCCGATCCGGGTCACCCACCCCGACGGCAGCTACCGGACGACGAGCTATCACCTTTGGTCGACGACCGAGACCGACGAGCTCGGGCGCAGCGAGGTGAACGAGCAGGACGCCCACGGCCGGCGCATCGTGCACGAGGAGCAGGTCGGCGGCGTGTCCGAGCTGGCGATCTACGTCTACGACGCGCGCGGCAACCTGGCGCAGTCGATCGATCCCGAGGGCAACACGATCACGTACGTCACCGACTCGCTCGGACGCACGATCGCGATGAACGACCCCGACTGGGGGCCGTGGACGTACACCTTCGACGGCGCCGGCCGCATGACGTCGCAGACCGACGCCAAGGGCCAGCGCACCGACTTCGCCTACGACGTCCTCGATCGCAAGATCCGCAAGACGTCGAAGGCCGGCACCGGCGCGGCGGCGACCGTGACCTGGACCTACGACGAGGTGCGGGCCGGCTACTTCAACCGCGGCCGCCTGACGTCGATGACCGACGGCGCCGGCGGCAAGACGCTCGACTACGACGCCGCCGGCCGGACGATCCGCACGGTACGCACCACGCAGGGCGCGGCCTACACGTTCCTGCGCGGCTTCGACGCCGGCGGGCGCACGCTGTGGACGACGTACCCCGACGGCGACACGCTGGGTACGCCGGCGGCGCCGCTCGGCTACGACGCCGCGGGCCGCGTGCGCTCGATCCCCGGCTACGTCACGTCGGTGCTCTACGACGCCGCCGGCAAGGTGACGCGCCTCGACGGGGCCAACGGCGTCGTCAGCGTGCGGACGTACGCGCCGGCGCGGGGCTGGCTCACCGGGGTCTCGACGACGTCGGGGGCGCAGACGATCCAGAGCCTGGCCTACACGCGCAACGCCAAGGGCCTCATCACCGCGGTGTCCAGCCCGGTCGCGCACGAGGGCTGGAGCTACGGATACGACGAGCTCGATCGACTGATCTCGGCGAGCAACACGTCGAGCTCGGGGGAGAGCCAGACGCTCGCGTACGACGCGATCGGCAACATCACCTACAACTCGCGGCGCGGCACGTACGTCTACGGCTCGTCGCGCCCGCACGCGGTGACGGCGGCGGGCGCGAGCAGCTACACCTACGACGCGGCCGGGCTCATGACGTCGGGCGCGGGGCGGACGCTGGGCTGGGACGGCGACAACCGGCTGGTGACGGTCAGCGGCGGCGGCGTGAACCTGACGTACACGTACGACGCCGACGGCGCGCGCATCCAGGAGGTCGAGAACGGGATCACGCGGCGCTACTTCGGCGACAACTTCGAGCTCCAGGTCGGCGGCGCGACGCGGAAGTACGTGATGGTCGCCGACGTGCTCGTCGCGCGCCGCGACGCGGGCACGGCCTACTGGGTGCACACCGATCACCTGGGCTCGATCCAGGCCGAGACCGACGCCACCGGCGGCGTGGCGCACCGCAAGACCTACCGTCCGTACGGCGAGGTGCTGTCGTCGACGGGCACGCTCCAGGACGAGCCGCGCGGCTACACCGGCCAGCGCCACGACGCCTCCGGCCTCCTCTTCCTGCACAACCGCTCCTACGATCCGGCGCTCGGGCGCTTCGTGTCGCCGGACCTCGTGATCGACGGCGAGGACACGGTCGGCCTCAACCGCTACGCGTACTGCAGCAACAACCCGGTCACGCGCACCGACGTCGAGGGCACGGACGACGAGCCCGAGCCCGACAAGGACAAGCAGCCGGAGAAGAAGGCCAACGGCAACTGGGTGTCGCGCGGCGTGGACGCGGCGAAGAAGAACGGCGAGTTCGCCGACGCGCCGCCCACGATCGGCGAGCCCGGCCAGGACAAGGTCCGCTACGACTTCTACCAGAAGCCGGTGGCGGTCGCGGGCTCGCACTTCAAGGCGGTGGTCACCGACGAGTCGGGCAAGAACGTCGGCACGTACAGCCTCGCCGGCTGGGACGCGAAGTACAACGACCCCAACCCAGGCGACGACAAGTACCGGCACGCCGGCACGATCTACAAGGACAGGGAGAGCCTCAAGAGCTTCAACGACGCGTACATGAACATCGCCGACGGCAACCGCTACGCCGTCGGTGACTCGAACGCGGCGATGGACCACGCGATCAAGGCGGTCGGCGAGACCAAGGGCCTCTTCACGCTGTCGAACCCGCACGGGGTGCCGGCGGCGGCCTACGGCTACAACAACTTCGACTACCAGGAGCCGCAGCCGTGAGCGCGCGCTGGACCCTGGGAGCGCTGCTCGTCGCGGCCGCGGGCCTCGCGGCGCTCACGCTGCACGGGCTGCGCGCGAGCCCGGACGCGACGTCGTCGGCTCCGGCTGCCGTGTCCGCGCGCGAGGTGGACGCCGACCAGCCGCCGTCGCTCGCCGACGAGCGACCGCCGTGGGAGGTCGTGCGCGAGCGCGACACGGTGCTCCCCGCGGGCGCGGTGCCGGTCGCGCACGTGGCGGCGCCGCCGCCGGATCCGTCGACGCCGATGCCGCCGGCGTCCGTCGAGCCGCCCAACCCGGCGACCCACCGCCCGCCGCTGCACAACCCCGGCGGCGTCGACGGCGACCGCCCACCCCGCTCGCCCTGAAACGGCGTCTGCCGGGCAGGCGTCAGTCGCAGCCGCCGTAGCGGCTAACGGCCATCGTGCCGTCGGGAGTCTCGTCGTCCTCGGGCAGCGCAGGATCGAGGTAGCCCACCAGGTAGGTGTACATCGTCATCCCGCCGTCCACCGTGGCGACCCCGGTCACCTGCTCCATCACGCCGTCGCCGTTGGAGTCGAAGAGCGCCCGTGGCTCCGGCGCCAGGATGATCTGCGACTGCCACTCCAGGCGCGGCGTGGTGCCCGTTAGCGCGTACTCGGCGCGGAGCATGCGGGGGGCGGGGTGGCAGGATCGCTCGACCGGGTGCGCGAACCACTTCACGATCACCACCCGCGTCACGTCGTCGAAGCGGAAGCCCCACGCGGCGGCGTCGCCGCTGGCGTCATCCGGGTACTCGCGGGACAGCGCCCGATAGGCGGGCAGGGCGCGAAACGCGGTCGCCACACGCTTCAGCTCGGCGGCGTTCACGGCGATCCTGGTGCCGGCGCGCACGATGGGGCGGGGCGTGATCACGACGGGCGCGCAGCCGGCCTCCGGGCGAAGCTCGGCGACGAACGTGGGGTCGTTCTCGATCTCGGCGGCGTTGCTGGTGGCCAGCCAGAACAGGCCGGTGATCGTCGTCGCGCACGCGGTGCCATCGGCGGCGCGCGTCGCCAGGGGCTGCCCCACGATCGTCCGCCACGCCGCCGGCGCGTGGGCTGCCGCCTGGAGCATGATCCGGTGGCCGAGCTCCGACACCGGCGCCGCGCCGACCCAGTCGGTGCTCGGCTTCGAACCGTCGGCTGGCCGGTACCAGTCCTCGATCGCGACGAACCATCGCCCGTCGAGCTCGGCGACGACCATCATGTCACGATCGCCCCATGTTCCCGCGGCCGCGTCGAGGACGGCGGCGTCGCCGGCCGGCGTCGCGACCGCGTCGGACGATGTCGCCGACGCCGCGCGTTCCGGCTGCTTGCACGACGTCGACTGCGTGGCCGCGACGACGAGGATGAGGCCGAGCTGGCGCATCAGGGACCTAGCGGCGGCCGACCGGAGGTGGCTCGTAGCGCTCGACCGGGCTCGCCGTCGGCGTGCCGCCGAGGACGACGATGGTGCCGTCGCACAGGCGCGCGGCGGCGTGACCGGCGCGCGCGCGGCCGATGCGATCGGTGGTGACCGCGTCGACCGAACCGTCGAGCGGATCGAGGTTGATGATGTAAGCCGAGAGGACGGGCTCGCCCTGCGGCGTCTCTTTGCCTCCGGCGACGAGGACGCGGCCGTCGGGGAGCACGGTGATGGTCGCGTCGAGGAGGCCGGCGCCGGGCGGTAACGCGCCGGCCTCGACGAAGCCGCCGTCGATGGTGAAGAGCTCCATGGTGCGCACGGGCTGGCCGGCGGCGTCGATGCCGCCGATGAAGAGCACGCTGCCGTCGGGCATGCGCACCGCCTCGTGGCGGGCGCGGGGGATGTTCATCGTCGGCGCGAAGCCCTGCGCGAAGCTCTCGCGCAGCGGGCGCCACAGCTCGGCGGCGGCGATGAGCGCGCCGTCGCGATCGATGCCGCCGGCGACCAGCACCGGCGCGCCGAGGTCGTCGGAGAGGCGGGTCGCGGTGGCGGCGCGGCGCGGGATGGCCATCGTCGCGGCGAGGTCGCGGATGGCGACGGTGGCGCCGTCGCCGGCGATCTCGACCGGCGTCGCGATCGGCTCCCCGCCGACCGGGCCGCCGCCGAAGACGACGATGCGGCCGTCGCTCAGCGTCACGGCGGTCGCCCCGGCGCGCGCGAGCCGGACGTCGTCGAGGCCCTCGACGCGGCCGACCAGCGAGGTGTCGAGCTCGAAGACCTCGAGCCGCGGCGACGCCTGGAGCGTCAGCGGATCGGTGCCGCCGAGCACGACCAGGCGGCCGTCGCCGAGCGACGCATAGGTCGCGTCGCGCCGCGACGTGAGGCTCGCGACCGTCTCGAGCACGCCGCGGTGCGGGTCGAAGCGCTCGAGGCCGGGCACCGGCTGGTCGGTCTCGTCGTCGCCGCCGGCGAAGAGGACGCTGCCGTCGCGGTACGTGATGGCGCGGCCGCCGCGGCGCACGGCCGCCGGCGAGGCGTCGACGTCGCCCCACTTGACGGTGCGCGCGAACCACAGGTGCGGCGACGGCGGCGCCGCGTCGCCGAGCGAGAAGGCGCACGTGCGGCCATACGCGACATCGCCGCCGTTGAGGCGGCCGGTCATGTGCAGGACGAGCCCGTCGCCCTCGGGCACGTCGCGCAGCTCGATGGTGTCGCCGCGCGCGAACGACGCGCTCAGGAGGTCGGTCGACGAGCCCTCGCGCGCGAGCGTGAGCACGACCTCGTCGAGATCGGGGAACGCCGCCGCGTCGCTGCCCGGCGCGGGCCCGTCGATCACCGGCGCCATGACGATGTCGTCGGGCCCGCACGCACCGAGCGCGAGCAACGCGAGGACGCGCGGTCCGTTCGCCCTGAGCGAGCAGCACCGCCGCGAGTCGAAGGGCGCGTTCACTGCCATGGCGGCAACCCCGTCGGCCGGATGACGCGATCGCCGGGCCCGGTGTCGCGCGCGGCGATCGGGATCAGCACCGCGGCGGCGGCGACCGCCCCGCCGACCGCCCACACCCACCGCTTGCGGTACCAGGGCTCGCGCACGATGTCCGGCGGCGTCAGCATGCGCTCGACCGTCGCCGCGATCACCTCGCCGTCGGCGGTGACCAGCGCGCGCGCTCGCTCGCGGCCGTCGGCAGCGCGATGGCGGATGCGCGCGGCGCCGGCGAGGATCGTCACCTCGATGACCGTGGCCGCGCCCAGCGCGCGCGCCTGGATGAGCGCCTCGTCCTCGTCGGGCGGCGCGATCGGCGCCGGCGTCACCACGACCTCGACGGCGGTGCGGTCGAGCACGACGCGGCGGCCCCACGGCCGGTGCTCGCGGCAGGCGGCGTCGATCCAGTGCGCGCCGTGGGGCAGCTCGGCGCGGCCGTCCCCCGAGATGGCGCCGTCGATCGAGATCACGCAGCCGGCGGGCGCGCTCACGCGCAGCACGCCGCGCGGCGCCGACGCGACCTCGTCGCGCGCGCGCTGGAGCTGCTCGATCGCGCGCGGCGGGAAGCGCGCCGGATCGAGGCGGCGCGACGGATCGATGCGCGCGGCGACGAGCAGGTCGTCCCATGCGCGCTCGGGCTCGCCGAGCTGGATGCGCGCCAGGCCGCGGTAGAGGAAGAGCTCGGCGAGGCGGGCGACGTCGAGGCCGGCGGCGCCGGTGCGGTCGAGCTCGGCCGCCGCCTCGTTGAGCAGCGCGAGCGACTCGTCGAAGCGAAGCTGATCGTAGGCCGTGATCGCCGCGACGATGCGCGACGCGTCGGCGGGTTTCGGAGCCGGCGGCGAGCGATCGACGAACGCCGCGCCCCGGGCCTCGGCCGCGGCGCGCGTGCGCGCGCGCAGCACCGCCGGCGCGTCGGGCGGCGCCCAGTAGAGGATCGCGTCGGCGGCCGGCGCCGCGGCGGCGTTCCCCGCGGACATCAGCACGACGACGGCGGCCAGGACGATGGCGCGCAACGCCCATATTGTCGGCCGCCCTCCGGAGGTGGTCAACCACCGCGCTATAGTCGGGCGGCGATGGCCGAAACCGTGCTGGGGCGCTACGAGCTGCTGCGGCTGCTCGGGCGAGGCGGCATGGCCGACGTCTACCTCGCGCGCCGGCGCGTCGCCGGGCTGGAGAAGCGGCTGGTCATCAAGCGGGTGCGGCCGCAGCAGGTCGGCGACACCACGTTCCTCGAGCTGTTCGTGCGCGAGGCGCGGCTGTCGATGACGCTCAACCACCAGAACATCGTCCCGGTCTTCGATTTCGGGCGGGTGGGCGACGCGGCCTTCCTGGCCATGGAGTTCGTCGAGGGCCGCGACCTGGGCGCGACCCTGCGCAAGGCCGAGGCGCCGGTGCCGCCGATGCTCGCGGCGTTCATCGCCGCCGAGTGCTGCCTCGCGCTCGAGCACGCGCACCAGCGGCTCGGGCCCGACGGCCAGCCGCTCGGCGTCGTGCACCGCGACGTCACCCCGCGCAACGTGCTCCTGTCGTGGGCCGGCGAGGTCAAGCTGACCGACTTCGGCGTCGCCGCGCTCGCCGGCGATCCCAGCGGCGAGGTGCGCGGCACGATCGCGTACATGGCGCCCGAGCAGGCGCGCTACGAGCCGACCGACGCGCGCGCCGACCTCTACGCGCTCGGCCTCGTGCTCTGGGAGATGCTGGCGGGCGAGCGCGTGCGGAAGGCCAGGGACAAGAGCGCGCTCCTCGAGCACACGCGGCTCGGCGTCCTGCCCCCGCCGCCCGAGGGACCGCCCGCGTTGCTCGAGGTGATCGCGCGCGCGACCCAGTACGAGGTGGGTGAGCGCTACGCCGACGCGGCCGCGATGCACGCGGCCCTCGATCGCTACCTCGTCGAGGCGCGCGCGGCGGCACCGGGGCCGACGCCGGCGCGGCAGCTCGCCGACTGGCTCGAGAGGGTGTGGGGCGACGAGGCCGGCAAGATCGAGGGCCAGCCGCTGGAGCCGGGGACGACGGCGCCGGCCGACGACCTGGATCCGGCGACGATGCGTTCGCTCGCCGAGACCGCCGGCGAGCTGCCGTCGGTGGTCACGCCGAACGCGACCGCGACCGCCGCCGGGGGAACGGCCGCGGCGGCGGCAGCAGCCTCGGCCGCCGCCGCGGCGCCCATCGTGCCCGTCGCTCCGGCTCCTCCCGCCGCGTCACCGCCGCCGTCCGCGCGCCGCTGGCTGCCGGCGGCCGCGCTCGTCGCGGCGGCCGCGCTCGTCGCCGTCTACGTCGTCGCCACGCGTGCGCCGTCGAGTACGCGCGTGGCCATCGTCGACGACGCGGCGGCGCCGGCCGTCGACGCGGCGGCGCCGGACGCGTCGAGCGCGGACGCCCCGTCCGACGACGGGTTCGCCGACGCCGCCGTCGTGAACCACGACGCGACGGCGCCGGTCGACGCCCGCGTCGTCGTGACGCCGCCCGATGGACGCGGCGCGCCGGTCGACGCCGGCGCCGACGCCACGCCGCCGCCGGTCCTGCGCAAGGTCACGATCGGCGCGACGCCGTGGGCCCACTTCACCGTCGACGACGATCCGACGATCCGCGAGACGCCGGAGACGATCCAGCTCGCGCCCGGGCGGCACCGCATCCACTTCACCAACGATCAGCTCGGCGTGAGTCGCACGGTCACGATCGAGGTCCCGGCCGATCGCGACCTCAAGCACGTCGAGGCGCTGGCCGAGCCGTAGCCCGGCCGCACAGGGCGCCTCAGCGCGTCAACGACGCGTGCAGCAGGAGGGCGCCGGTGACGAGCAGGAGCCCGGCGACCGCGCCGCGGAAGGCGCGCTCGCTGACCCGCACGTGCACGAGCTCGCCGAGCACCAGGCCGGCGGCCATCGCCGGGACGAGCTGCAGCGAGCCGCGGAGCGACGCCAGGTCGACGTGGCCGCGCACGCTCAGGCGCGCGATCACGATGACGTTCAGCACGAACCACATGACCGCGAGCGTCGAGCGCAGGGTCGTCTTCGACGGGAGCATGCGCGCGATCACCGCGACCGCGAGCGGGCCGCCGGTCGCGAACAGGCCGTGGACCACGCCCGCGCCGAGCAGCAAGCCGCGCTGCGCCGAGGGCGGCAGCCCACCCATGAGCGTCGTCCCGTGCGCCGCGCGCACCTGCGCCAGGATCTCGAGCACCGCCACGACGATCACGAGCCCGGCGAACAGGGCGCGCGCGCCGTCGGCCTCGATCACCCACGCCAGCGCGGTGCCGCCGGCGAGCCCGAGCAGGATCATCGGCAGGATCGACACACCGAGCGCGCGCCACGCGATCGCGCGCCGCCCGCGCAGGGCGAGCGCGAGCGAGAGCCCGAGGTTGAGCGGCAGGAACCACGCGAGCAGCGGCTCGATACCGAACCAGCGCGCGCCGAGCGAGAGCGCGAGCACCGTGCCGCCGAAGCCGGCGACCGCCTCGACGAACGCGCCGGCGCCGAGCACCGCCGAGAGCAGCAACAGATCGTCGGTGGTCATGTCGGGGTGGTCATGTCACGACAGCGCCGTGCCCTCGCGCTCGTGCTCGGCGACGATCGCCCGCGTGAAGCGCCACGTCCCGCCCGCGCCGCGCACCAGCCGAAGCGCCGCAAGCTCGATGCGGCGGCCGCCGACCTGGCCGGGGAGGTCGTGATCGAGCCGGACGCACGCGACCATGCCCGGCTTGCCCTCCCACGCCGCCACGTCGCGCGGCAACGCCGGCAGCGCCTCACGCGCGGCGTCGAGCCCCGGCGTCAGCTCGGCCTCGGGCACGCCCCACTCGCCGACCCCGGTCATGCGCGTCATCCACTCGAGCACGCGCATGCACTCCTCGTCGGGCAGCGCCGAGAGGATCGCCGGCCCGAGATCGACCGACGGCACGCTCGACGTGTCGGAGAGCGGCGCCAGCGTGTCGATACCGGCGGCGCGGCGGAACCGGCGCTGCAGCGCGCCCTGCCAGTCCGGATCGTCGAGCATCGGTACGTCGAAGGCGCGCACGCGCTCGAGGTGCACGGTCGTCTCCGGTCCGCGCACCGGCGGGATCACGAACGGCACGTCGTCGAGCACCGCGAACGCAGCCCAGCGATAGAGGTAGCGCATGGGCCACGCGCCGACCGCGACCAGGGTGATCGGCGGACGCGCCGGCACCAGGCGCACCAGCTGCGCGGCGACGTCGTACGCCTTGCCGAGCGCGGTGCCGTCGTCGAACACCCGCGCCCACAGCTCCTCCCAGCCGCGATCCTTCACCGTGCCGCGCGCACGGCGTCGTTGCAGCACCATCTCGGCGAGCGAGGACACCCCGCCGCGATGGTAGCCGATCAGGGCAGGTGGATGCGGCCGTTGGTCGCCGCCTGGTGGCAGCTGTTGCAGTCGCCGGTCATCGGCGTCGCCATCATCAGGCGCGTGTCGGGGCACCGGCTCGCCTTCACGCGCAGCGGCATGGCGAGCGCCTGCCCGGTGTAGAAGTTGCCGTTCGACGCCGTCACCAGCCGGACCGTCACGTCGTTGGCGTCGGTGACCGTGACGGTCGCGCCGGCGATCGGCGTGCCGCCCTGCGAGCTCGCGTAGAGGGTGCCGGCCACGGTCCAGCGCGGCGCCACGCCGCTGCCGTTGTGGCAGCCCAGACAGACGAGGCCGGCGTTGTGGTTGCCGCTGGGCAGCATCGACGACACCTCGTCGCACGATCCGTCGCCGCCGCCGCCCCCGCCGTTCCCGGCGGCGTCCGTCCCGCCGCCGCCGCCGGCCGCGTCGACGCCACCACCGCCGCCCGGATCGTCCGATCCCTCCACGGCGCAGGCGGCCACGAGCGGGCAGACGAAGGCGACGGCGAAGATCGATGTCAGGCGCATGGGCGAGGTGTTTCGCAAGCGTCGTGCCCCCTGGGAGTCCCAGGCGATTCCGGGTGATCCACCCGCTCCCGCGCGCGGCTGTCGGTCGCCACCGACAGTCCCGTGGGGCAGGGGTCACCACGCCCCGGCCGGGAGCTAAGCTGCGACGCATGGGGATGGCCCGCGATAGCTACCTGGTTGCCCGCGCCGTCGTGCGCGTGCTCGGCGACTCGACGATGACGCACGAGATCCACCGGGTCGAGGAGATCACGGGGCGCCCGGCGTACCGACGCCTGCTCGCCGAGCTGCGCGACGATCCCGACGGCCAGCGCCTCCTGCGCGAGCAGCCGGAGCTGTCGAGCGAGCTCGTCGACTACGACGCGCTCCGGCGGATGCCGGAGACGACGCTCGGCGGCGCCTACGTACGCCACCTCGACGGCAACGCCATCACCGCCGACTACCAGGCGGCGCGCACGCGCCACGTCGACGATCCGGACATGGCGTACCTCATGCGCCGCTTCCGCCAGACCCACGACGTGTGGCACGCGCTCCTCGGGCTCGGCATCACCGGGCACGAGGAGGTCGTCATCCACGCCTTCTCGTGGGGACAGATGCGGCTGCCGGTCTCGGCGATGGTCGTCGCGTTCGGCTCGATGAAGCACATCGTCCTCGAGAAGCGCTGGGGCACGCTGCGCCACTCGCTACGCGAGGCGTACGAGGCCGGACGCGACGCCGCGCCGCTCATCAAGGTGGTGTGGGAGGACCTCTGGGCCGAGCCCATCGACCGTGTGCGCGCGCGCTACCACGTGCGCACGCTCGAACGCCGCTGGCTCGACTGACCCCACGGACAGGTGGCCCGCGCCGGGATCTCGGCGTATGGTGCCCGGAATCAGCGAAAGCAGGTCACTACATGTCCACCGTGGAGATCAACCTGGAGAACTTCCAGGAGACCATCGAGAAGAGCGGCATCGTGCTCCTCGACTTCTGGGCCGAGTGGTGCGGTCCGTGCAAGATGTTCGCGCCCGTCTTCGAGGAAGCGTCGGCCAAGTACGGCGACGTCACCTTCGGCAAGATCGACACGGAGGCGCAGCAGGAGCTGGCCGCGANNTGATGCTGTTCCGCGACGGCGTCCTCCTCTTCCGCGAGAGCGGCGCCCTGCCGGCGGCCGCGCTCGACCAGCTCGTGTCGAAGGCCAAGGAGCTCGACATGGAGCTGGTGAAGAAGGAGATCGCGGCCCACGAGGCGGCGCACGAGCACGGCCCGGGCTGCAACCACGATCACGACCACGATCACGATCACGATNNACCACGATCACGACCACGACCACGAGCACTGACGCGGTCGCTTACACGACCCTTGCAAAACGCGGTGGCCCGGCGTGTCATCTCTCCCGGAGATGCTGCGTTGCGCCTGCTCGATCGTGATCCTCGCGTGCGCGTGCTCCGGCCGCGGCAACGAGTCGCCGGTGCGTGATCCGGCGCCGCCCGTCGTGGCGGCGGCGCCGTCGTCGCCGGGTGAGCGGCCGGCGATCTCGAACCCGGAGCCAGCCGAGGTGGCCGCTCGCCAGCGCGCGTACGACGCGCAC
>DDTA01000146.1:16422-20226 GCA_002344285.1 Myxococcales bacterium UBA2376 | reverse complement strand
TGCTCCCTCCACGGGCGTTCACGGCAACGCCGTCGCGGCCATCCGCGTCGTCCGAGTGGTTTCCGGGACGACAACCCGCGGCGCCGGAGAGGCGGAGAGCGTGCGAGCAAGGGAGCACCAGGATTCGACTCGGCGAGGCGGGGACGTTCGGGGTTCGCTCGACAGATCACTCGAGTGACATCCGCGGCCGCGGCGAGGGTGTGCTTCGATGGGCTCCGAGGCGGCGAGGGTGGCGTGGGCCCCCTCGCCCGCGCGCAGTTCCGCAGCTCCCCGATGGAGCACCGCGGTCGCGTGCGCGGCGCCAGCCGCAAGACCGTCCGCACGGGCACGACCGCTCGCGCTCTCGTCAAGCGAGGACTGTTTGAGCACGGGCGAGGGGGGCCCGCGCCGCCCGCTGCCGCCGGGTCTCCCCGATCGTCACCGTCAGCGGGCGACCGCGAGCAGAACGACGACGTGCAGCGCGCCCGGACCGAGGTCCGGGTGATCGCCCTGCGCGACGCCGATGCCGACGTGCGTGTGCGGCGCGCCGCCCAGGAACGCCTGCGCGTCCACGGCCTCGACGTCGGAGATCGCGGTGACCATGCTGGCGACCCGCGTGAACTTGGCGGCGACGTTGTCGAGCTCGCGCGACGCGCGCTTGGCCGCGTCGGCCTGGGGCACGCCGGTGGCGAGCCCCTGCGCGTAGACCGTCGCGATGCGATCGAGCGCGGCGTCGTCGGCGAACTTGCCGGCCGCGCGCAGCTGCTCGCGCACGCGCGTCTGCGCGAGCACGGGATCGACCGGCGGCGGGATGCGGATGAACACCTGGGTCACGAACAGCTCGCGCCGGTTCGCGACCTCCTCGCCCAGCTCGATGCCGATGCCGACGTGGGTCGCCGATCGCGACAGGAGGTTCGCCCGGTGACCGGGGCTGTTCATGAGCCCCGCCTGCGCCTCGGCGATGCCGTACGCGCGCGCGATGTTCTCGAGCACGAGCCCGGTCTTGATGCTGGCCACCTTCACGCGATCGGCCGCGGTCCCGGTCGTCGCCGACACGTGGCCGACGACGCCGGTGACGCGCATCTCGCGGCTGTGGGCGCGCGCGACGGCCGCCACCCGCGCGTCGGGCTGGAGCAGCGGCAGGTTGGCCGCCGCGCGATCGCGGTTGACGAGCACCAGCATGCGGGCCTCGGCGTCGGCCACGGTCTTGACCGGCTCGACGTCGTCCTCGGCCACGCGCGCGGTGATCCGCGTCGGCGGCGCCTCGTCGCACCACACCGGGAAGTTGGCGAGCACCGTCGAGCCCGTGGCGTCGCTCGCCGTGATCTCGACCTGCTGCCGGCCCCGCCGGCCGCTGCAGCTCATCTCCGCCGCGATGCGCCCACCCTCCATCGCGCGCATCGCGAGCCGCTCGACCGAGCCGTCGTCTCGCGTGACGTAGACCTCGGGGTCCTTGAACGCACCGTGGATGCGACCGGCGAGCATGACGCGCTCGCCGGCGGCGAGCCGGCGCGGCACGGGCGCGAGCTCGACGTAGCTCGTCTGCAGCGCGACCACGACGACGTCGCCGCCGTCGCGCCGCGCCGCGCCCACGCCGATGCGCGCGATCGGGTCGGTCTCGAGCGCCTCGATCAGGCGCGGCCGGAGCTGCTCGACGATGAGGTTCGGATCGTCCGCCGGGCCCCAGACCACCAGCAGGTGCGGCGACGGCTCGACGATGCCGTTGTGCTGGAGCGCGAACTCGACGAGCGGGTACGGGATGACGCCCTCCGCCGGCACCACCGTCGCGATCTGGCGCGCCGCCTCGAACAGCCGGCCGTCGGCGACCGGCACCGCCAGGGACGCCGAGATCGCGAGCGCGGTGACCTCGGAGACCACGGCGTCGCCCAGCGGCGAGGCCGGCGCCGGCGTCCGCGGCGGATCGTTGTACGACGCCACGGCGGGCGAGGCCGGGGCGAGCTCGATCGGCTCGTTCGAGACGACCCTGGCGCTGCCGCTGCCGTCGCCATCGCCGGCGCGCCAGCTCGGCTGGCCCCCGACGCGGCGCGGGCCGCCAGGACCACACGCGGCAGCGGCAGCGGCGACCGCGACGGCCGCGAGCGCGGCGAACGCCAGCGTGGCGCGACGCGAAGACATCCTGCTCACATTAACACGCGCGCTACTTCGACGCCGCCGCGGGCTCCGCGCGCCGCGGCGAGAGCGTCGCGGGCGCCGTCTCGGGCACCGGCGGAGGCGGGGCCGCGGGCGGCGTCGCCGCGGGGGTCACGCCGCCGGCCGCGTCCGCGAACGTGAGCGTCAGCATCCGGTCGAGCGAGTGCCAGTCGCTGAAACGGATCCGGTTCCACGCGGCCGCGACCGGCTTGCCGTCCTTGCCGTAGTCGGCCCGCACGACGTTGAACTTCCACACGTCGCCCGGCTGCGGTGGGATGCGCACGGCCATCGCGCTGTCGCCGCCCTTGACCGCGGCGAGCGGGATCGCGAACTCCGCGTCCCAGCCCTGGTCGTCGTCGCCGGACTGGTTGAGCGTGCCGCGCACGTTCACCGCCGTCTTCATGCCCGCCGAATACGCGAGATCGCTCTCGGGCCGCACCGTCGGGAACCATGCGTCGAACTGGACGTTCTGCGGGCTCACCTGCAGCTCGACGTAGCCCTTGCCGTTCTGGTCGGCGTCGATGAACACCTCGATCACGTCCGCCTTCCAGATCGTGTCGTCGGTCTTGGTGTACTCGCTCTTCACGTCGTCGTCGTCTGCGGACACGAACAGGTAGAGGTGCTCGTCGTCCCACGTGATCTTCGCCGACGTCGGTCCGCGCGGCTCGGGCCCGCCCTCCGCGGTCTGGAACGCGGCCGTGGCGGCGGCGTTCGCCCACGCCGGATCGTCGGCCTTGCCGTCGATGGTGATCGGCCCGGTCGCCTTCTTCACGACGAGCTGACCGGGCAAGGGCGCCGCTTTCGACACGTCGATCGTGAACGTCGCGACCGTGAGCGCGCGATCCTTCACCTCGCCGCCGTTCACGTCCATGCGGTCGGTGATCTTGTGCCCGCCCTTCTTGTAGATGCCGACGACGAGCCGGGCCGTGGGCGAGCGCCAGTCCTTGCGCAGGATGAAGGTCTGCGGATCGCGGATGATCTGGCCGGCCGCCCACTTGTCCGAGGTGTGGCCCTTGCGCATGTCGGTCAGGTCGACGTTGGCGAAGTTGTTGTCGTCACCGACGAGGTGCGAGAACACCTTCCAGTCCTTGCCCGGCGGCACGTTGACCTGCCAGTAGTGCGTGATCACGACCTTGTCGCCCGGCGCGACCTGCGCGCGCTCGACCGTGTTGCCGAGGTACGTGATCTTGCCGTCGAACACCGCGCCGATCGGGTTGCCGAGGTCGGCGGGCGGCGCCGTGAGCAGGTTCTCGGCGACCAGCGCCGGATCGACCGGCGGCGCCGGCGGCGCCTTGTCGACGCACCCCGCGCACGCCAAGGCCAGGACGAGCAGGCTCCTCATTGTCGGCCGCATGGGCCCGCGTTGTACCACGCCGACCCCCGAGGGTCAGAAGCGGAACAGCGTCGCGCCACCGCCGCGCGCCGAGTCGGGCGCGGGACCGTCGACCAGCGGCGTCGTGAGGCGCGCGTTCGAGGTGTCGTCCTGCGCGAGGACGATGAGCACGTAGAGCCCGACCGCGGCCACGACCCAGAACACCGGGCTCTTGTAGAACGGCTTCTGCTGCTTCTTCGCGCCCGGATCCGGACCGCCGCCGGGCGGAGGTGGTGGAGCGCCGTTGCCTCCCGCCGCGCCACCGGCACCCGCCGCCGCGCCGCCGCCGGCCGCCGCCGCGC
>DDTA01000146.1:9991-16384 GCA_002344285.1 Myxococcales bacterium UBA2376 | reverse complement strand
GGCCTCCTCGGCGGCGAGGCGCTCGGCGTCGGCCTTCTGCGCGGCGCTCTTGGCCGCCGCGTCGAGCCGCGCGAGCGCCGCCTCGACCTCGGCGCGGTTGGGCGCGTTGGGCATCCGGTCGAGGTACGAGCGGTAATAGCGCACCGCCTGTCCCGCGTCGTCGAGGCGCTCGTACGCGAGCGCGATGTTGAAGTCGTTCACCGCCGACGGCGCCAGCCGGTCGGCCGTCGAGAACTCGCTGATGGCGCCGCGGAAGTCGCCCGCGTCGAACCGAGCCTTGCCGTTCATGTAGTGCGTGCGTGCCTCGACGCGCGGGTCGCCTTGCGCCCACGCCGGCGAGGACGCGAGGGCGGCGGCGAGGAACACGAGGAGGAGCGTGAGGACGGTGTGGTGGCGAGCTCTCATGAAGAACCTCCGGACGATCTTGCCAGAAGCCTGCCCCGGCGGCGCGCGGCGCGCAGGCCTCGTCGAGCTACATGTGATCGAGGTCGCGAGCGCCGGCATCGTTCGCGTCCCCGGGCCCCTACTGCGCGCAGTCCGGGTCGAGCGGGTTCTGCTCGCAGTAGGACTTCGTCGGGCCACCGCCGCCGCCGCCGCCGCCGCCGCCGCCGCCGCCACCGCCGGACTTGCGCTCGAGCGTGACGTCGACGCGGTCGTTCGTGCCGTCGAGCTCGAGCGTCTCGTCCTTGTGGCCCGAGGCCTTCACCTTGAGCTTGCGGGTCTGGCCCGGCTTGACCTTGACGATCTGTGGAGACTTGCCGACCTTCTTGCCGTCGACGTAGATGGTCGCGCCGCGCGTCGTCACGTTGACCAGCACGCTCGTCGGCTCGATCACGTCGCCGCCGCCGCCGCCGCCGCCGCCCGCACCCGCGTCGATCTCCGTCGGCGGTGGCGTCACCGCACCGGCGTCGATGGTCTCGACCGCCTGGGTGCCGGCGTCGACGGAGACGTCGCCGCCGGTGGCCACGCCCGTGCCCTGGCTGCCGGTCCCGTCGCCGGAGCCGGTCCCGTCGCCGGAGCCGGTCCCGTCGCCCGGGCCGGTGCCCGTCGCCACGCCGGCGCCCGCGTCGACGACCAGCGCGAGATCGCTGCCGGTGCCCGCGCCGCCCTGCTCGTCCTTCTTCTTGGTGCCGAGGAGCACGAACGCCGCGACGCCACCTCCGACGACGAGGAGGATGACGATCGCCGCGATGATGCCGGCCTTGCTGCCGCGCTTCGGCATCGTGACCTGCGAGCCGTCGGCCGCGTACGCGCCGCTCGGCGAGCCGCCCATGTACGGCGGCTGCATCGGGCCCGGCCCGCTGGGCGGCGGATGCATCGGCCCCGGACCGTGCATCCCGGGTCCGTGCATCGGGCCGGGTCCGCTCGGCGGTCCCATCGGCCCCGGGCCGTGCATCTGCCCCGGGCCCGAGCCCGGGCGCCCCGCGGCCATCATCGTCGGCGCGCTCGCCGCGCCCGGCGGCATCATGCCCGGGTTCGACACCATCGGCCCCGGCCCACCTGGCGGCGAGCTCGTCGGGCCACCGCCCAGCCCGGCCGTCGCCGCGGGCATGGCGCCGGTGCGCGGCGTGAACGCCTCCATGTACGAGCTCATGCCCGCGCCCGCCATCGTCCGGTAGACGCCGACGAGCGCGTTCACCAGCTCGTCCATCGAGCGGTAGCGCTTCTCCGGGTCCTTGGCGAGGCAGCGCGTGATCACCTCGGGCAGCCCCGGCGGCAGGTTGCGCCCCGCCTTCGCCGCGCGCTGCGCGACCGGCTCCGGCTCCGTCGTGATGTGCTGGGTGAGGATGCCCATGAACGACTCGCCCTGGAACGGCAGCGAGCCGGCGAAGACCTCGTACATGATGACGCCCATGGCGTAGACGTCGACGCGGCCGTCGACGCCCTGCCCGAGCGCCTGCTCCGGCGCCATGTAGAACGGCGTGCCGAAGATCGTGCCCGTGCGCGTCAGGTTGTTCTGGCCGTCCTGCCCCGCGACCTTGGCGATGCCGAAGTCGAGGAGCTTGGGCACGTCCTCGTTGTTCGGCCCGATGGTGACGAAGATGTTCTCCGGCTTCATGTCGCGGTGCACGATGTTCTTCGCGTGCGCCGCGGCGAGGCCGTGCCCGGTCTGGATGAGGATGTTGAGCAGCCGATCGGGAGCCATCGGCTCCTTGATCATGTCGTTGAGCGGCGCGCCGGCGAGCAGCTCCATGCACAGGTAGATGCGCCCGTCCTTCAGCTGACCGAAGTCGTCGATGCCGATGATGTTGCGGTGACCGATCGACGACGCCGAGCGCGCCTCCTGGCGGAAGCGCGAGACCGCCTCCTGGTTCGACACGATCTCGGGTCGCAGGAGCTTGATCGCGACCTTCTTCTCGATGTGGATGTGCTCGGCGGCGTAGACCTCGCCCATGCCGCCCTCGCCGAGCTTCTTGAGCACGCGGTAGCGGTTGTCGAGCACCTCGCCGACCAGCGACGCCTCGGCGCCGTCCGCGGCCGCGCCCATCTCGGTGGACGAGCCGGCGGCCGGCATGCCCGCCGACGAGCCGGCCGCGGGATGAGCGGTCCCCGATCCCGTCCCCGACCCACCCAAACGTGTGGGCGCGCCTGGTTTTCCGCCTGAGCTCATGTGGCCGCGAGTATAGCGCGCTTGCCCGTGCTCGTGCCCGTGCCCGCGTTCACGGCGGAGCGCACCGGCCGGTCCCGACCTCGGCCCCGTCCGCGTTGATGACGCAGACCGTGCCGGACGGGCACGGCGGCAGCTCCGGGCGCCCGCACTCGTCGGACGGCGGCGACGGATCGCCGCCCCCGACCAGCATGCACTGTCCGCCCACGCAGCGCGGCTCGTCGCCCGCCTCGCACGTCGACACGCCGGGGCACGACTCGTTGCCGGTGCAGCCGAGGCCGTCGACGAAGCCACCGAGCGTGTCGGCGGGCACGGCGGTGTCGGCGCCGCCGCGCGCGCAGCCGCAGCAGTCGGCGGGCGTGCGCACGCAGTCGGCGTCGAGCTCGCAGGCGGGCTGCGCGCCACCACCCGCGCACGCGCAGGTCGTGCATCCGGCCGCGTCGACGGCGAAGCCGGTCGGGCACGAGAGGTCACAGGTCGCCGGCGCGCACGCCGCCGCACACACGCCTCCCTGGCAGCGCGCGACCAGCGCCGGGCACGAGGGCGGCAGCGGGCAGTCGACCTGCTCGCACGCATCGCCCCAGCCGCCGGCGAGGCCGACGGCGAAGCTCGGGCACTCGCAGCACGACGGCCCGGCGAGGAGGCAGTCGGTGTCGTCGAAGCAGGCGTCGCTGCCGCGGACGTCGTCGTCGGGGCCGAGATCGGCGCCCTGCTCGCTCGCCGCGAAGACGCACCCACCCGCGAGGGTCAGGCACGCGAGCATCGCGAGGCGGAGCATCCGCCCCATCTCATCAAATCCCGTGCCGCGCGCAAGCCCCGGTGATCGTTCGCGGCGTCCACGGATTTCTGACGGGATCAGACCGGAACCGTAGGGTGCGATCCCGTGGGCTCCAAGATCATCACCAAGACCGACCGCGCGATGGAGGACCAGCTCCTCGCCGTGCAGAACGACCCCGAGCGCGCCGACACCCTGGCCAAGGCGCGCGCCTTCAAGCGCACGTGGATCGAGCTCGCCGACGCGCTCGCTCGCGTGCAGAAGCAAGCGTCGTGGCAGCGCTGGGGCTTCACCGACTTCGACGCGTACTGCCGGAAGGAGCTCCACCTCCGTCGCTCGACCGTCGACAAGCTCCTCGGTAGCTACCGCTTCCTCGAGTCGAGCGCGCCCAAGGTGCTCGAGCGCGCGCGCAGCGAGCCCACCGCGCCGATCCCGTCGCTCGCCGCGGTCCAGTTCGTCGAGAAGGCGACCGAGCGCGGCGCCGCCGACGAGGAGACGCTCGCCACGATCCGCACCGTCGCCTTCGACGAGGGCGCCGACGTCCCGTATCTGAACAAGACGTTCAAGGAGGCGGCGTTCCCGGTCGACGACGACGAGCGCGCCGAGCGCCTGCGCGGGCAGATCGCCGGCGCCGCGCGCCGCCTGTCGGCGCTCATCGCCGAGGAGGGCGCGCCGGTCAAGCGCGCGCTCGCCGTCCGCGTCGAGGAGACCATCGGCGATCTGCTCGCGGCGCTCGAGGAGAACTGACGCCGTCGGCGTCAGCCGCGCCGGCTCACGCGCGAAAGAGCACGACCGAGCGGTAGAGCGAGTAGAGCCCGTAGGCGACGAGCGCGATGCCGACGACCCGCGCGATCCACACGGCCTTGTCGCCCATCATGCGCCGGCCCTTGTCGGCGACGTAGGCGACGAACGAGAACCAGCCCAGGCTGCCGACGAAGACCCCGAGGGCGGCGGCCAGGCCCTCCCAGGTCTCGATGTCCTCGCCGACGTGCGAGCCGACGACGACGACCCACGTGACCATGGCCGCCGGGTTGAGGACGATGAGGCCGAGCCCGACCGTGAACCCGCTCCAGACCTCGCGCCCCGGAGGTGACTGGTGCGGCGGCGACGTCGGCGGCGGCGGCGGCTGGCTGCGCACGGTCAGGAGGCCGTAGATGCACAGGACCAGCCCCGAGATGAGGTAGAGCACCGGCTTCACGCCGGGCTGCGCGATCACGTGCGGGCCGACGCCGAGCACGCCGATGAGCGCGAAGCCGAAGTCACCGACGGCCCCGCCCAGCCCCACCGCCATCCCGCGTCGCAGCGTGTGACGGTAGGCGCCGTCGATCACCGCAACATTGACCGGGCCGATCGGCACGCCGGTGAGCGCACCGAGCGCGACGCCGATGAGGAAATACGCCAGCACGAACCCCCGTGCTATAGCAGCCCGATGGTGTCGGGTTCCACCCCGTCAGTCACTTGGCTGGGCCATGCCTCGGCGCTGGTGGAGCTCGGCGCGCGCCGCATCCTCGTCGATCCGCTGGGCCGCGCCCGCACCCGCGCCGCCGGTCCCGTCGACGCCGTGCTCATCACGCACAGCCACGTCGATCATCTCAACAGGTGGTCGCTGAAGGCCGTGGACCGCGCCGCCCACCTGGTCGTGCCCAGGGGTGCCGCTCCCGTGGTGGCCGATCTCGGCTTCGCCCGGGTCACGGAGGTCGAGAGCGGTCAGCACCTGGACCTCGGCGGCGTCGACGTCGTCGCGGTGCCGACGCGCCACGACCAGGGTCGCTGGCGCAAGGGCGACGCGCCCACGTGCGCCGGCTACGTGATGACCCACGACGGCCACGCCGTGCACCACGCCGGCGACGTCGACTTCTCCGATCACGCGGTCTTCGACGACATCGGCAAGCAGTTCCCCGGGCTCGACGCGACGCTCCTGCCGATCGGCGGCATGTTGCCGGTCTGGTACTACCGCTGGCGACGCACCGCGCTCGATCGCGGCGTCCACATCGATCCGGACCGCGCGCTCGAGATCTTCGAGCGCATGGGCGCCCGGGCGCTGGTGCCGGTGCACTGGGGCACGGTGAACCTCCGCCTCGGCCCGCCGTCGATGCCGCGCCGCCGCCTGGAGAAGGTCGCCGCCGCGCGCGAGGTCGCGGGGGTGAAGGTGCTCGCGCACGGCGAGCGCCTCCCGCTGGGCGCTACCAGTAGTAGTAGTTGAGCGACCCGAACACGCCGACGATGCCGACGAGGATGCCGATCGCGCTGCCGACGACGCGGTCGCGGACGGTCAGGTCCTTGTCGCTCTTGTAGGCGACCAGCGCGCGGCGCAGGCGCACGCTGTCGATCGCGATCCAGTACGCCGCGACGATGCCCGTGATGAGGGCGCCGAAGAGCATCTGGCCGTCGTAGCTGACGATCTCCATCAGGACGCCTCCGCGGCGCGCGAGAGACCCTCGCGCGCCTTCGTGCGCTCGACCGGCAGATCGTCGGGAACGCGCGGCCGCGGCGGCGGCACGGGGTCGAGCACCATGCGCTTGGCGTCGTGCACGACGACCACGGCGAGGAGCGCCGTGAACGTCCAGTAGAAGTAGTCGACCTGGAAGCCGAGCGTGCCGAAGCCGCCGAGGTAGGCCGCGAACGCGACCAGGCGCTCCATCGCGTGGCTCTGGTAGTTCGTCGTGCGCCCCGCGCGCTTCGCGTACACGTAGCGGAAGCCGGCGTTGAGCACACCCAGCGCGATGATGATCGTCACCGCCTCCCACGGCACGCGGCCGTACGCGGTGAGCACGATGATGGCGAAGCCGTAGCAGATGCCGTCGGCGATGGCGTCGAACACCTCGCCGAACGGCGTCTGGCACTTGAACAGGCGCGCGACCGCGCCATCGAACAGGTCGAGGACGCCGCACAGGAGCAGGAGCAACATCGCTACCTGGTAGTAGCCGTGGTCCATCGCCCACACGTACGGCGGCAGCGTCAGGAAGCGCGACGCCGTGACGGCGTTGGCCGGGTTGAGGTTCGACGCCAT
>DDTA01000146.1:0-9983 GCA_002344285.1 Myxococcales bacterium UBA2376 | reverse complement strand
TACCGCTTCCACGCGAACCAGATGCGCTGGAACAGCGACACGTGGCTCATGATCGCCACGGCCCAGGCGCCCGCGAGCATGGGCCGCGGGTCGTCGAGCAGCGCGGTGAAGAAGACGCCGGTGCCGAAGTAGATGATGAACTCCGCCGAGCCGAACAGCCCGACGACGTCGACCGGGTGACCGATCTTGCCCTTCTCCCGCCACACGTCCTGCTGCGACTCGGCGTAGATCGAGAGCTTGATGATCACGTTGGTGAGCGCGCCCGTGATGCCGACGCCCATGATGATGAGCGCGTGCGGGTAGTCGTACGAGATGTTGACGCAGCCGCCCGCGTACATGATGCCGAGCGTCCAGCGGTCGCAGACGTCGTCCATGACCGCGCCGAACGTCGAGCGCTGGTTCCGCGTGCGCGCCACGAAGCCGTCGAAGTGATCGACCAGGCCGCGCAGGAGGAGGAGCGCCAGGCCCACCCACCAGTAACCGTAGAAGAACACCACGCCGCCGATGAGCCCCATGGTGGCGCCGATGAGCGTCCACTGGTTGGCGTGGATCGGCAGGCGTCCGACCGCCGTCAAGAGCGGGTGGAGGACCCGGTCGAGGTGCTTGCGGATGACGAAGAGGTTCATCGCTCTTGGCCCGCCGGAAGTTACACCGACTGACGGACCGCGGCGAGCACCTTCCGCAAGGACGCCACGAACGTGTCGATCTGCGCCGCCGTGATCGAGAGGGGCGGCTGCAACCTCAGTACGTTCCCGTACAGCCCGCTCACCGTGATCAGCATCCCGTCGGCGTGGAGCCCGTCCTTCACCGCGGCGATCGCCTTCTTGCCCAGCACTTCCTTGGTGTCGCGGTTGGCCACGAGCTCGACGCCGCCGAGGAGGCCGGTGAAGCGGACGTCGCCCACCCACGGATCGCGGAGCGCCCAGACCGCCTTGGTGAAGTGCTCGCCCATGGCGCGCGCGTTGTCGATCATCTTCTCGTCGACCAGCGTCTCGATCATCGCGAGGCCGGCCGCGGCCGACACCGCGTTGCCGCCCGACGTCGGGGTCGTGCCGCCGAAGAACTTGGTCACGACGTCCTTGCCGGCGCAGGTCATCGCCAGCGAGCCGACGCCGCCCGACAGGCCCTTGCCGCCGGTGACGATCTCGGGCTCGAGGCCGTAGTGCTCGAGCGCGAACATCTTGCCGGTGCGACCGAGCCCGGTCTGCACCTCGTCGATGATGAGGAGGAGCCCCCGCTGCTTGCGGATGAGGTCGACGCGCTTCCACCACTTCTCCGGCGGCGCGAGGCCGCCGACCGACTGGATCGGCTCGGCGAGGATCGCCGCCGTGTCCGGGCGCGCCGCGAGCTTCGCCTCGACGCCGTCGAGGCACTCGGTCGCGCACGAGTCGGGCGTCTGGCCCTTGGGGCAGCGGTAGCAGTACGCGTTGGGGAGCGTGTAGGTCTCGGTGCCGAGCGGCTTGCCCGCGCTCTCGCGGTACTTCTCGCTGGCGGTGACCTCGAGCGAGCCGAGGGTCAGGCCGTGGTAGGCGTTCTCGAGGTACGCGACGTCCTTCTTGCCCGTCGCCTGGCGCGCCATCTTGAGCGCGAACTCGTTGGCCTCCGAGCCGCCGGTCGAGAAGAACGCCTGGTCGATGCTCTTCGGGAGCAGGTTGATCAAGCGCTCCGCGAGGCGGACCGCCGCGACGGTGCCGTGCTTGCCCGAGACCTGCAGCACCTGGTGCAGCTGCTGGGTCGCGGCCTCGACGATGCGCGGGTGACAGTGACCCGCGTTGTTGACGAAGTAGCCGGCGGTCAGGTCGAGGTAGTCCTTGCCGTGGACATCGGTGACGACGCAGTCCTTGGCGCGCGCCACGATCACCGGCTCACCGGCCGGGTGGGTCCACGGCCGCATGACGTACTGTTCGTCCTTCCTTGCGAGCTCGTCCGCATCTTCGGGCGAGAACGGAGCGGAGGACGGGGAGGTACTCGCGGAGGTCACGGGGCGAAGCTTGTATCCCATTGGTCAAACCGTTGTCACGTTCAATAGTTACAACCAGAGGCATAACGCGATGCTCACGACGAGCATGCCTGCCGTCAGCTTTTCGACACCTGCGATGCCCGTCGCGACGCGCTCTCAGGCACTTGCGGCGCGCGCCGCGGGCTCTCGGTCATCGCGGTCGAAGATCCTGCGATCTCGATGCCAGACGCGCAGGTGATGCGAGATCACCTTGCCGTCCTCGATCTCGAAGATGCGATAGCGCGCCGTCTTGTCGGGTCGGCCGGCCTCGTACGTGCCGGAGGGAACGCCGAGGACGTCGACCGTGCCCGACGGTGTCGGCAGGATCTCGCGCAGATCGCGGTGCTCGTGGCCGTGCACGACCAGCTCCGCGCCGTGCTCGGCGAGGATCGCCGCGAACCGTTCGCGATCACGGAAGCCTCGGATGACGCTCTCGGCACGTCGACCCGCGGGCGGGTGGTGGATCGCCACCACCCGGCACAGTCCGCGGAGCCGCGGATCGGCGAGCGCCGCGGCGAGCCGGTCGAGCTGACGAACGCCGGCGCGCCCGTACGCGGTGAACCAGGGCGTCTGGTGGCTGGTCGACAGCCCGATGATCGCCACGCCGGCGCGGACGCGCACGAGCGGCCACGGCGACGGATCCCCGTCGGTCCACGCCCAGTCGGCGTCGGTCGTGCAGTAGTCGGCGAAGACGGAGGCGAAGTGCGCGCGCCCGGCGTCCACGTACGCGTCGTGGTTGCCGGGGAGGACCGTGGCGCCGGCCGGGCCGAGCGACAGCTGGTCGAAGCGCGCGCGCGCGAAGCGGAACTCCTGCTCGAGCGCCAGGTTGGTCACGTCCCCGGTGCACAGGAGGTGGTCGACGCCCGAGGCGTTCAGGTCGGCGACCATGTCCTCGAACGCCTCGGTGTGGTAGTGGCGCCCGCGGTTGGTGAGCAGGTTCATGCCGCCGATCCAGCGCTTGCTGGCGAAGTCGAGCGCGCGCGCCCCCTCGAGCGACAGGAGATGCAGATCGGAGCAATGCGCGAGACGCACGACAGCCGACTCTAGCAAGGAAGCGGGAACAGGAGCACGATGATGGGTATGGGCGACGTGGCGATGCGTGAACCGGTGGTGGCGGGGCGCTTCTATCCCGGGACGAAGGCGGAGATCGACGGGGCGCTGGCGCGGATGTTCGGTGGCACGCCGCCGCCGGCGAGGAGCGCCGTCGGGGTCGTGCTCCCGCACGCGGGGTGGATGTACTCGGGCAACCTGGCGGCGCGGACGCTGGCGACGGTCGAGGTGCCGCCCCGGGTCGTCATCTTCTGTCCCAACCACACCGGGCGCGGCGCGCGCGTGGCGGTGAGCATGGCGCCGCACTGGCGGACGCCGAGCGGCGACGTGCCGGTCGACCGTGGGCTCGGCGCCGTCCTGCTCGACGAGCTGGCCGCCGATCCGGTGCGCGGCGCGGAGGCCGACGAGTCGGCCCACGCCCGCGAGCACGCGATCGAGGTGCTCGTGCCGCTCCTCGTCGCGCGCCAGCCACAGCTGCACATCGTCCCGGTCGTCCTCGCGTCGCTCGCCCCCGGCGAGTGCCGTAAGGTGGCGGCGGCGCTGGTCCGCGCGTGGGCGCGCCTCGGCCTCGTGGCGGGCTCGGACGTGATGGTCGTCGCCTCGAGCGACATGAACCACTTCGAGGACGAGGTCGAGACACGGCGCCGCGACAAGCTCGCGCTCGACGCGCTCGCGACCGGCGACGCCGATCGCCTGCTCGACACGGTCGACGGCCACGACATCTCGATGTGCGGCGCCCGCCCGGTGGCGACGCTCCTGGCGTGCGCCGAGCAGCTCGGCGCGGCCGCCCCGCAGCTCGTCGGCTACACGACGAGCGCTGCGGTCACCGGCGACACCGAGCGCGTCGTCGGCTACGCCGGCGCGATCGTCGCGAGCGTCTGAATCAGCGCGTGCCGTCGTAGGCGCGGAAGTGAGAGGCGAAGACCAGGCCCGCCGACGGCGCGCGGGTGACGAGGTCGGTGCCGCCCCACAGGCCCATCGACACGTGCGGCGTGAACCAGAGGTCGACGCGGGCGCGGGCCTCGACCGCCGGCGCCACGTCGATCGTGCGATCGATCGTGATGCACGCACCTTTGCGGCTCTCGGCCTCGAGGGCGGTCATGCGCAGGCCCGCGCCGAGCTCGGCGCCGGCGCTGACGCCGCGGGGCGCGAGCGGACCGAGGAGCTGATCGACGAAGCGGCGCGCGCCGACGACGACGAGCGTGCTGGTGACGCCGTTGACGCGCGGCGCGAGCATGGCGCCGGAGTCCATGTAGAGGAGGCGCTCCTCGGCCTCGACCAGCTGGAACGACGTCTCGAGGCCGCCGTAGAGGTTGCGCCCGTGCAGGAGCGTGCGCAGCGCCAACCCGTGCGCCGGGCGGAGGTCGTCCGCGAAGTCCTCGCCGACGACGCGGTACGTGTACGTCGAGCCGTCGGAGTGCGCGATCGACCCGGCCGCGGAGACTCCGGACAGATCGACGAGCGAGCTGACCGCCGCCAGCTCGACGGCGATGGCGACCTTGCGCGCGCGCCAGGCGCCGAAGCTGGTGCACTCGCGATAGCCGTGCACGTCGGAGGTGTCGAAGCAGGAGGGCGTCGCCGTGCCCGAGTCGCTGCCCGAGTAGCTCGAGCCGGAGTCGCCGCCGCCGGAGTCCCCGCCCGACGAGCCGCTGTCGCCGCCGCCGCCGCCGCCGCACGCCCACGCGATGGTCGGGACCGCGACGAGCGCGCCGCTCACGACGAGGACGAGGCGAGCGTTCACGGCGTCACCTCCGCGACCGCGGCCGGCGTCGCGAGGTCCTTGCAGGTGGTGTGGAGCGGCGCGGCCGGCGCGGCCTCGCCGCCGATCGCGCCGATCGCGACACACACGGCGACCACGTCGCCGCCGAAGTCACGCGACGTGCGGTACTCGATGCGCTCGCGGCCGAACCCGCGCGCGTCGAGCGCGAGCGCGCGGATCTCGCCGTACGGATCGTACGGGACCATCGCGACCTCCTCACCCGCCGACGTGCGACCCGTGACCCGCACGCCGCCGAGATCGATCCGCGCTGCGCGATCGCAGCGGTTACCGAACGCGTACTCGACGACGGGCCCGGTCGCGACGGCGTCGCGCGCGACGTCGACCGCGAGGTCGAGACACCCGGCGGTGGTGCGCTCGCCGCGCATGGGCTCGCCGCGCAGCTCGAACGATCCGGCGCGATAGGTGGCGCACGCCGCGGACGCACCCGTGGCCACGACAAGGAGGACGGCCCTCATGCGGGCCGGTCCGAGCAAACCGCACGCCTGCTATCACGCCAGGCGTCGCACGCGATGTCGCGCGCTTGCGCCCGCGCGCGATCCCACCCTGTCGCGCGGACGCCACACGTGTGGTCGGCAGATCGGGCACGGGCACGGGCACGGGCACGGGCACGGGCACGGGGCAGACGGCTCGACCGCCTCCGGCGGCCGGCCGTCTGTTACGCGCGCCGGGCGAGCGCGCGGCGCTGGGTCGAGCCGCCAGCCCCGCGGATGCCGGTCGTGCGCCGGCGGCGACGCTGGAGCTGAGGCGGCGCCGGCGCGGCGCGGTAGGCGAGCGCGGGCCGATCCTCGACGCGCACGACCAGGCGCAACCCCGACCAGACGTCGTCGATCGCGCACACCTTGTTGTCGACGAGGCCACCGGCGAGGCCGATGCGCCGCACGACGTCCTCGGTGATGTCGGTCGTACGACGCGACGCCTTCTTGGGCCACGCCACCCAGAAGCCACCATCGGGGTGCATGCGCTGCAGGAGCGCGATCCACTTGCGCTCGAGCTCGGCCACCCGATCGACGAAGAACACCATCACGTCGACCGGCGCCGGACGGAGCTGGCGGAAGAGCCGGGCTCCCTCCGGGAGCTCGAGCGAGCTCTCGAAGCCTGCCGGCGCCCCGCCCGTCACCACGACGACGTGGCCGGGCTTGATCCCCAGCTTCTTCGCGAGCGGCGTGCCCGAGTACCCGGCCATGCGGCACATCATGCCTGGCCGGGCTGTCATCGCAATTCGCTCCCGTCGACTTTCGCTGCTACCCGCGCGCTACCCCGTCGTGACCTGCGCGCCCCCCGGACCTGGACGATCAAGGACTTCCGGGAGAACCCGCAAGCCGCGTTGCACTCGTGACCCTGCGTTACCCCGTGCGCACACCTTTCATATCCGGCCGATGCCTCACCCTGGCTCGCTCCGCGCCGTATGTGGGTGACCAGCATGTCGACAGTCCTCGTGATCTGTGAAGACGATTCGCTCCGGAAGGCATGGAGCGAGGCCGTCGTCCGCGCCGGCCACGCCTGCCTGGCGGTCCCCGCGCTCCTGCCGGGCATCGATCTCCTGGGGACGAAGCAGATCGACGGGCTCCTGGTCGACGCGCGCGCGCACAACGCGCTGGCCTTGCTCGCCGCGGTCTCCGCGTACCGGCCGATGCCGCTCACCGTCATCGTCAACGACGAGGACGGAGGCATCCCCGCGCGCATCCGTGGCGTCGCGCTGCGCCGCACCGACGCGTCGCCCGACCGCCTCGTCTACTTGCTCGGCCGCATGCTCGGCCACACCGAGCTCGCGAACCCGACCAACCTGCCGCTGCGCGTGACACCCGCGGCGCTCAAGTGGACGTCGCGCCTCTCGCCGTCGCGGGCCGGCGTCGATCTCGAGGACGAGGACGAGGACTCCGCGGAGCTCCGCCGCGCGTTCGACGGCGAGACCAACCCGGACGGTTACGAGCTCGCCTCGGGCTGACGAAGCGAGCCGCGCGCCGTGGCGCGAGCCAGCGCGAGCGGCGACAATGCGGCCGTCGTGCCCACCGGCCTCCTGCTCATCAACCTGGGAACCCCCGACGAGCCCACGCCCGCCGCGGTGAAGCGATACCTCCGCGAGTTCCTGAACGATCCGCGCGTGCTCGACATGAACGTCGTCGGGCGCAAGCTCCTGCTCGAGGTCGTCATCCTCCCGCGCCGCCCCAGGCAGAGCGCGCATGCGTACCAGCAGATCTGGGACCGGACGCGCGGCTCGCCGCTCCTCTTCCACGGCCAGGATCTGGTGGCGCGCGTCGCCGACGTGCTCGGCCCCGCGTGGCGGGTCGAGCTCGGCATGCGCTACGGCGAGCCCGACATCGGGGGCGCGCTCGATCGCCTGATCGACGCCGAGTGCAGCCGCATCGTCGTCATCCCGCTCTACCCGCAGTACGCGTCGTCGTCGACGGGCAGCTCGCTCGAGCACCTCTACACGCTCGCGGCGACGAAGAACAACGTGCCGCCGCTCGCGGTCGTGCCGCCCTTCTTCGGCGACGACGGCTTCCTCGACGCCGCCGTCGCCGTCGCGCGTCCGCGCCTCGACGCCCTCGCGCCCGATCACGTCCTCTTCTCGTTCCACGGCCTGCCCGAGCACCACATGCGCGCCGGCGACCCGAGCGGCCGGCACTGCCTCGCGTCGCCGTCGTGCTGCGACGCCGTCGCCGGCCCGTCGCGCGACTGCTACCGCGCGCAGTGCTTCGCGACCGCGCGCGGGCTCGCGTCCCGGCTCGCGCTCCCCGACGGCGGGTGGACGGTCTCGTTCCAGTCGCGGCTGACGCGCGTGCCGTGGATCAAGCCGTACACCGACGAGGTGCTCCCCCAGCTCGTGAAGCAGGGCGTGAAGAAGGTCGCGGTGCTGTGCCCGGCGTTCGTGGCCGACTGTCTGGAGACGCTCGAGGAGATCGGGATCCGCGCCGCCGAGCAGTGGACGAAGGACGGCGGCGAGACGTTGGAGCTCATACCTTCTCTCAACAGTCATCCCGCGTGGGTGGACGCGGTCGCGGCGCTCGCGCGGCGTGTATAACCGCCGCATGTCCGTGCTCGCCGACGTCGCTGGCGACCTCCTCGTCGTCCGACCGCCCGTTCCGGCCACGTGCAACAAGGCCGGCGCCAACTACAAGAGCGAGGTCACGCACCTCGACTACGCGCCGCGACGCGCGTACGACGAGTGGCTCGCGATCTGCGACGGGATCGTCGCCTCCGGCGGCGACGCGCTCTTCGCGTTCGAGCCCGCCGACGAGGCCTGCCTCGGTCACGCCGCGCTCGAGGTCGACGGCGACGGCGCGATCCGCCCCGCGGGCTCGCGCGAGGTGCTCGGCAACCTCGGCGACGTCGACACCGGTCGCGTCTTCACCGCCAACGGACCGTGGGTGACCCGCGTCGATCGCACGCTGCGCGCGGTGATGCCGCACATGTTGCCGCACCGCCGCCGCGAGGCCGGGTACTTCCGCCAGCTCCTCGGCGGCATCGCCGAGGCGGCGGGGCTCGCCTTCGAGCCCACCGACAACCCGCACCGCTGGGAGGGCATGGCCGACGTGGCAGCGGTCGGTGACAAGGTCGTCCTCACGTACGCGGTGGCGGGGCACTACGATCGCGGCCTCGCGCCCAAGAGCGCGCGCAGCTCGCGCGAGGGCGTCACGTTCGCCGCCGATCACGCGGGGGTCGCGCCCAGGGCGCGCGTCCACGCCGAGCTCGTCTACCCCCACTTCCACGGCGACACCGTCCACTTCGCCGTGCACCCGCCCGACGGCGGGCCGGCGGTGCTCGTCCACTACGCGGGCGGCCTGTGGGGCGACGGCCATGACGTCGTCGCCCGCGCCCTCCCCGGTCGCCTCGTCCCGATCGGGATGGCGGACGCGGTCCACAACTACGCCGGGAACTCGCGGCAGGTGAACCGCGGCGTGCTGGTGAACGACGACGTGAGCGTGGGCTTCGTCGCGTCGCTCGAGCGCCTGGGGCTGACCGTCCACCGCGTGGCCCTGGTCGAGCTGTTCGGCAAGGCCGGCGGCGGACCTGCCTGTGCGACCTTGCAGCTGCCGCGGACCCTGTCGCTTCCCGCGAACGCCCCCTGGCGCTTCAGCGTGCAGCGTGAGGTCGCATTCGCGCGCCGGGAGACGATCCCCGAGCGACTTCGGGTCTCTCCCGAGTTCTTCGCGGGCAAAGCCCGCGGATAGACTGGGGCGTGGCCGGGAGTCGATTTCTCGGGGGTAAGCCCACTTTCCCGCCCTGGCGGTCACGGACCTGACAGAAAGTGCCCCAAAGACTGGAAACTCGGCCCACATGTCGATAAACACGCAGCATCGCTCGCACCCGCCCAGGGGGAATCCGGGGGCGGCCGGAACTAGTGACTAGCAACAAAGGATCGAGACTCCAATGAGACTGCCATCCTTGCGCCGCACCCTGCACATGACCCTCGGTGGTGCCGTCGGTGCCGCCCTCGCGCTCAATCCGTCGACGGTCGCGCCTGCATCGGCGAACGTCGAGGTCGGCGCGACCGCGGGTCTGCACGCCTTCAGCGTCAACAACGAGCTTGGCGTCCCCGACATCGAGTCGGCGACGTCGCTTCGCAACTCCGCCTTGTTCGGAATCCGGCTCGGTGTGGGCTTCGGCGACATGCTGGGCGTGGAGGCCGAGGTCGGCGTCATCCCGACCGAGGAGCGCAACCTCGTCTATGACGTCTGGGTCGCCACCTACCGCGCGCACCTGATCGCGCAGTTCGGCGCGAGCAACCCGAGCAAGAAGCTCATCCCGTTCGCCCTCGTCGGCGGCGGTCTCTTCCACGTCGCCGACACCGGCAACGAGGACCGCGTCGCGAAGGACAAGGACGAGGGCATCTATGTCGGCCTCGGCGCCAAGTATCGCGTCGAGAACGGCTGGGGCCTCCGCCTCGACGGCCGCTGGATCCTGGTTCCCTCGAGCGACGCCGACGCGTCGGGTGAAGCGAACAAGGGCCAGGCTTCGGACTTCGAGCTCCTGCTCTCGGTCTACAAGGAGTTCGGCCGCAAGGAAGCGCCCAAGGAGGTCGTCGACGAGACGCCGCCGCCGGACAACGATCCGGACAAGGACGGCATCGTGGGCGACGCCGACAGCTGCCCCAACGATCCCGAGGACGCCGACGGCTTCCAGGATGACGACGGCTGCCCGGATCCGGACAAC
>DDTA01000200.1 GCA_002344285.1 Myxococcales bacterium UBA2376 | reverse complement strand
CTCGGCTTCGTCTTCCAGTTCTTTCACCTCCTGCCCACGCTCACCGCCGAGGAGAACGTGTGCCTGCCCCGGCTCCTCGACGGCGAGTCGTACGCCAAGGTGGCGCCGGCCGCCGCCCGGCTGCTCGAGCGCGTCGGGCTCGGCNNCAGCGGGTCGCGATCGCGCGCGCGCTGGTCTCCGATCCCGTGCTCGTGCTCGCCGACGAGCCCACCGGCAACCTCGACACGAAGAGCGGCTCCATCGTCCTCGAGCTGTTCCGCGACACGGTGAAGGAGCGCGGCCAGACCGTGATCATGGTGACCCATGATCCGCGGGCCGCCGCGCTCGCCGACCGCGTGATCCGGCTGCGCGACGGCGTCGTCGAGCCGGACGAGCTGCGCGACCAGCGCGACCAGCGCGAGCCCACCTCGTGATCGGGAACCTGCTCCGCTTCGCCGGCTTCCGTCACCTCCACCAGAAGCCGTTCCGCGCCACGCTGACCGCGCTCGGCATCGCGCTGGGCGTGGCGCTGTTCGTCGCGATCGCCGCGATCAACGAGTCCACGCTCGCGTTCTTCCGCACCAACGTCAGCTCGATGACCGGCAAGGCGAGCTTCACCGTGCTCGGCTCCGAGGTCGGCTTCCCCGAGGAGATCGTCGACGTCGTGCGCGAGGTCCCCGGCGTCGAGTCGGCGGTCCCGATGATCGAGAACCGCGCGCGCTTCGGTTCCGGCGAGACCCTGGTCGTGTTCGGCGTCGACCTCCTGCAGGAGGCCGCCGTGCGCGAGTACGGCGGCGGCGCCGACGCCGACGACCAGCACGCCGACGAGGTGATCGAGGACCCGCTCGAGTTCCTCAACCAGCCCGACTCGATCATCGTCACCAGGAGCTTCGCCGCGTCCCACGGCCTGAAGGTCGAGTCGCCCTTCGACCTCGTCACCGCGAGGGGCAAGCAGCGCTTCGTCGTCCGCGGCCTGCTCGAGCCGACGGGGCCGGCCAAGGCGTACGGCGGCGGCGTCGCGATCATGGACATCGACGGCGCGCGTGAGATGTTCGGCAAGGTCGGCAAGGTCGACCGCATCGACATCGTGCCCGAGGAGGGCGTCGACAAGGCCGAGCTCGGCCGCCGCATCGCCGCCGCGCTCGAGCAGGCCAGCGCCGGGCTGCGCGTCGAGCACAAGGAGGACCAGGCCAGGACCCTGGCCAAGATGATCGAGGGGTACCAGGGCATCCTCGCCTTCTGCAGCCTGCTCGCGCTCCTCATCGGCATGTTCCTCGTCGCCAACACCATCGCGATCGCGGTCGCCGACCGCCGCCGCGAGATCGCCGTCCTGCGCGCGATCGGCGCGTCGCGCGGGGGCATCCTCACCATGTTCGTGATCGAGGCGGCGGTGATGGGCGTGATCGGCGGCGTGCTCGGCGCGCTCCTCGGCCGCGAGCTCGCCGAGCTCCTCGTCGAGCGCGTGTCGGCCTCGATGAGCCGCCAGTACGTCACGCCGATCGACGTCACCGAGCTGACCTTCTCCTCGGCGCAGGCGGTGACCGGCGTGGTCGCCGGCGTCGTCGCGGCCGTGCTCGCGGCGCTGTGGCCCTCCTGGCAAGCGACGCGGGTGAGCGGCGGCGAGGCGTTCGGCGCCGGTCCGGCGGGCGCCCCGCCGGTCATCCGCACGCGGCGCGCAGCGCTCCTGCGCGGCACCGGCATCGCCATGCTCGCCGCGTTCGGCGCGCTGTCGGGCGCCGGCATCGTCCACCCGGCGATCGACGCGCTCAAGCCGCTGCTCGGTGTCGTCGGAGCGGTGCTCGCCGCGCCGTGGATCGTCGCGCTCGGCCTGCGCGGGCTCGGCTGGCTGGTGGCCGCGCGCGGTCCGCTCGGCAGCCTCGCGGTGCTGCGCCTCTCCGTCCAGAACCTGCTCCGTCACCCGGCGCGCACCGGCGGCAACGTCCTCAGCCTGGTGATCGGCCTGATGCTCGTCATCACGATGGCGGTCATCCAGCACAGCTTCAAGACCAGCATCGGCGACTGGAACCAGCGCGTCCTCCGCTCCGACCTCTGGGTCAGCTCGATCGGCCGCGTGCTCGCCGTCGACGTGCAGCCGCTGTCCGAGGACCTCGGCCCCGAGATCGATCGCGTCCCCGGCGTCGACGTCGCCGGCGGCAAGGGCGCGCGCGGGTTCCGCATCGTCCACCACCCCCACGAGGGCCGGACGATCTCGCTGAAGGCGATGGAGCCCCAGCACCCGAAGGTCGGCAACGCCTGGTTCGACGTGGTCGATCGCCCCGTCGACGAAACGGTGAGCGAGCTGTTCGCCCCCGGCGTACAGGGCGTCCTCGTGTCGCAGAACTTCACCGGGCACTTCGGCAAGAAGACCGGCGACACGCTCGAGCTCGCGACCCCGAGCGGCAAGGCGTCCTTCCGCGTGCTCGGCACGGTCGTCGACTACGGGAGCCCCGAGGGCACGCTCTACCTCTCGCGCGACGTCTACAAGCGGCTGTGGAACGACCCGCTGGTGAGCGCGTTCGCCGTCGAGGTCGCGCCCGGCCACACGCCGGAGCAGGTGCAGCGCGCGATCGAGGCGGCGCTCGGCCCACGCGGCCTCATCGCCACGCGCAACAGCCAGCTGCGCGAGCAGTTCGACGTGATGATGGACGAGAGCTTCGGCTACACCAAGGCCATCGAGGTCGCGGCCCTCGGCATCGGCCTGCTCGCGCTCCTCTCCACCCTCCTGGTCAGCCTGCTCTCGCGCCAGCGCGAGCTGGGGATGCTGCGCGCGATCGGCATGTCGCGCGGCCAGCTCGTGCGCATGGTGCTCGGTGAGGCGGTCCTGCTCGGCATCTTCGGCGGCGTCGCCGCCGTGCTGCTCGGCATCTACCTGGCGCGGCTATGGGTCGTCTCGACCCTCGCCTCGTCGCTCGGCTGGTTCATCCACGTGCACGTGCCGCTGGCCTCGGTCGTGACCACGCTCGCCACCGGCCTCGGCGTCGGCGTCGTCGTCGGCGTCCTCTGCGCGCGCCGGGTCGCCACCCTGGAGATCCGGTCGGCGCTCGAGGCGTCCTGATCAGGACGCCGGCGCGGGGTGCGCCCGCAACCAGTCATTCAGGAACGCCGCCGAGTCGCGCCAGCCGGTGCGCAGGTTCTTCTCGAACCCGGACTCGACCATGCCGCCGATGCCGCGCACCCGCGCCTCGAGGCGGAACGCGAGCGTGCGCCGGCTCGCCGCGCCCGCGGGCTCGACCTTCATGACCATGTCGGCGGCCATGCGGTCGGCGAAGGTGTCGGGGATGGTCCGCACGCACCAGACGCGGGTGGCCCGATCGAACGTGCCCTCCTCGAGGTAACCGAAGCTCGCGCCGAACACCTTGGCCACCGTCGCCGCCGCGTCGAGCCTGGGCACCGCCCGCGTCTTCTGGTGGATGGACGTCTCGGTCTCCGTGCGCTCGATCACCTCGTAGCTGCGGAACTTCATGGCGACGACGATCGCCTTCTCGAAGGCCGGATCGAAGAAGGCTCGCCAGTGGTCGTCGACGGTGCCTGCGATGTCTTGCACCAGCGTGAACTCGCGCATGGTGAAGTAGTGTACGACGCATGGCCTTCGTCTATCTCCTTCCCCGGGGCGGCCCGGTGGCACCGAACGAGCTTCGGCTGAGCGAGCTGCTCTGTCCGTATCGCGGCGCGCTGACCCGGCATGACCTGGCAGGCGGCACGCTGTGGCTCTCGTCGATGGGTCGGGCGACGGCCACCGGCGTCGAGCTACCCGCGGGCACGACGCGGCCGCCGAACAGCGCGTGGCTCGACGTGCGCGCCGCCGGCGACAGCGTGCGCTTCGAGACCGACCCGCTGGGCACGTTCCCGCTGTGGATCGCCGTGACCGCCGACTGGCTCGCGGTCACCGGCGAGGTCAAGGCGCTCGGCGCCCTCCCTGGCTTCACCGTCGACTTCGTGCCCGAGCAGTGGCCGGCCGATCGCAAGCGACCGCCGGACTACGCGCCCTATGGCAACGTCCGCCGCGTCGTCCCCGGCGCGATCCTGCACGTCGCGCGCGACGGCACCTGGCGCGCCGAGGGCGGCGTCCCGCTGCAGTACGCGCCGACCGAGCCACTGACCGACGCCGCCGCGCAGGCCGACGCGCTCGACGAAGCGCTCGCGCGGTCGGCGCGCGTCATGGCCAGCGCGGGTGGCGACTGGGCCGCGTTCCTGTCGGGAGGCATCGACTCCTCGAGCGCGACGGCGCTCCTCGCGCGCCACGCGCCCGGGCTCCCCACCTACACCCTCGGCACCGAGCACGGCGACGAGTACGCCGACGCGGCGGCGCTCGCCACCCACCTCGGGCTCCCCCACACCCGCGTCTTCGCCACCACCGCGCAGGCGCGCGCGCACTTCGACCGTGCGGTCGTGGAGAACGAGACCGTCGACGGCCTCACCGGCGAGACGCTCGCGCAGCTCGCCATCCTCGCCGAGGCCGCGGCCGCCGGCGGCGCGCGGCGCGTGGTCACCGGCTACGGCGCGGATCTGCTCTTCGGCTCGATGCTACGCCACGAGCTCTACATGAAGGTGACCGGCGTCGACGACCTCCAGTCGCTCATCGAACGCACCATGTGGAGCGGCGAGTTCGCGCCGTTCTACGCCTGGTCGCTTGGCGTCGAGGTCCATCACCTGTTCTGGGACCCGGCGGTGATGAACGCGGCCTTTCGCATCCCCCCGGAGCACAGCTTCGACGGCACCCACGAGAAGGTGGTGCTGCGGCGCATGATGGTCGACCGCGGCTACCTGCGCGCCGAGCACGCCTTCCGCAAGAAGCAGGCCCTCACCGACGGCACGCAGTTCAACCGCGTGCTCTCGGACGCGCTCGGTCTGCCCGACAAGCACGCGTACGGCGGCAAGAACGCCGCCGCCGTCCGCGTCCTGCGCCGCGCGCTCGCGGACTTCCACGTGTAGGCGTCTGTCCGTGCCACTTGCTGCCGTACCCGGCGCGAATCCGACTCGGCCGCGGTGATAGAGTCGAGCCATGCGCGAGCAACTGGGGATCTCCGTGATCGGGCTTCTCTGCGCCTGCGGTGCGGTCGAGAGCGGCGTGGACGCGCCGCCCGGCGCCGTGGACGCGCCGCTCGTCGGCGACGACGCCGCCGACAACGACGGCCCGCCGCCGATCGACGCGCCGACCGTCGACGCGGCGCCCCCCATCGACGCACCCGCCGGACCGATGCCGGTGCTGCACTGGCCGATGGAGAACAGCGTGAACAACGCGGGGTCCCTGTCCGGCTTCTCGCTGACCACGCCGGCGAGCGTCGGGTACGGCGCCGGCAAGGTCGGTCAAGCCGCCGTCTTCGGGCCCGGGCAGTACTCCTACGTCGACGGCGTCCGCGCGCCGCTCGCGAGCTACGCCAAGGTCACCATCGGCTTCTGGATGCGCGAGCCGGGGACCGTCCAGGGCACGGCGTTCCTCGACGTTAACAACCGGTCGACGTCGCCCTACGGCGGCGTCCAGCTCGGGCTCACGCAGAGCAACGTCAGCCTCTGCGTCTCGACGACCACCGCGTCCTACGTCGGCACCGGCGGCTGCAACGGGTTCACCGCGCCGAGCGCGAACACGTGGCACCACTGGATCGTGCGCTACGACGGCGCGGGCACCGGCACCGGCCAGGGCGGCGCGGTGCAGATCTACATCGACAACGTGCTCGTCCACACCCGCGCCAACGACGCGAACAACAACCCCGTCTTCAACCCCGGCATCCCCGATCGCCTGTACATCGGCGTGCCCAACTCGAGCGTCGACGACGTGCGCGTGTACAACCAGGTCTTCTCCCTCGCCGATCAATGCACCCACGTCGTGCGCGGGACCTGGAATGGCAACTCCTGCGTCCTGCCCTGAGGGACGGTGATCCGGTTGCGGACCGCCGTCGTCGCGATCGCCGTGGCGGCGGGCTGCGGCGAGGTCGTGGAACCGGCGGTGGAGACGATCGTCGTGTCGCCGCCGCGCGCGAACCTCATCGCCGGCGAACGCATCCAGCTCGTCGCCGAGACGCGGATCGCGGGTGACCTCGTGGTCGCCGATCGCGAGGTACGGTGGTCGTCGAGCGCCCCCGCCGTCGCGAGCGTCTCGCCCGCGGGCCAGGTGACCGCGGTCGCCCCCGGCGACGCCACGATCACCGCCATCGTCGACGGCGTCCCGGGCGCCGCCGCGATCGCGGTCACCGGCCCGGTCGCGAGCGTGACCGTCGCCGGAGCGCCGAGCCTGCCGATGGTCGTCGGTGCGTCGGCACAGCTCGTGGCGGAGGCGCGCGACGTCGATGGACGACTGGTCCTCGGCCGCGCCGTGACGTGGACGTCGAGTGACCCCGCGGTCGCCTCGGTCTCCTCGGACGGAGCGCTCGCGGCGCGCGCCGTGGGCGGGCCGATCATCATCACCGCCACCGCCGACCGCGTCAGCGGAAGCCGCGGCGGCATCGCCGTGGTGGCGGGCATCGTGACGGGCATCGCGGATGTCGCGAGCTTCGTCGAGCGCTGCCCGACGACCGATCCGGCGTTCGTCGCGATCCAGGCCGACTTCCAGCTCCGCGAGAACGGCGTACCGGTGTCGACGCCGGTCGCGTGCAGCGAGCCGTTCTCCGCCGTGCCCGCGACCCAGCTCACCGACGAGCTCATCGCGTATCAGGTGCTGCGCATCGCGTACTACCTGAGTCAGGGCACCGAAGGCCGGCTGCCGTGGACGGCGCGCGCGCTCTACGACTGGATGAAGACGAGCATCGCCGGCATCAACTTCAAGACGACGCCGGGGCAGCTCTACTGCTGCGATGTCATCGAAGGCCGGCGCTACTTCTCGATGTCGCGGCTCGACGACTTCAACCGCAACGCCAAGCGCGACTGGCCGGGGCTCGCGTCGAGCCTCGACTTCTTCCTCCACGAGATCCGGCACACCGATGGGCCCGGACACACGAACGGGTGCCCCGCCTTCCCCGATCCCACGGGGCCGCCCGGATGCGACGCGACCTACGACCTCGCCTTCCTCGGCTCGTACGGCGTCCAGTACTGGCTTCACGCCGGCTGGGCCAGCGGCTCCCTCCACATCGGCCTGCGCTGCGCGCCGCCGGCGGACGCCGACCGGTACCTGACCGCGCACGCCGCCGCGGCCGGCGACTTCCGCACCCGCTTCGTCACGGCTGCCCCGCCCCCGGTCACACCGTCTCTCTCGTACGGCGGTCCGTGTCCCTGAGCGGCCTGGCTGGTACGCTCTTGCCGTGCTTTCTCCGTCCACGGCGCGCTTCTCGCTCCGTCCGGCGACGGCGGCCGACGCCACCGTGACCGCGGCGGTCGAGATCCGCAGCTGGCGCGCGTGTTACCGCGGGCTCATCCCCGATCGCGTCCTCGACGCCATGAGCCACGGCGCCCGCACCCACGCACATCGCCGGCTCATCGGCGAGCGAAACGGGCTGCACCTCGTGGCGACGGACACGACCCATCACGACGTCGTCGGCTTCTGCCACGCGGGGCCGGCGCGACGCCCTGGCCCCTGGGCGTGGGAGGTCTACACGATCTACCTCGAGCACCACGCGCGCTGGCACGGCATCGGGCGCGAGATGTTCGAGCAGGTGTTCGCGTGGGTCCGCCCGCGCACGCCGCCGTCGCTCATCGTCTGGGTGCTCGAGGCCAACCATCACGCGCGCCGCTTCTACGAGGCGCTCGGCGGCCGCGCCGCACACCAGACGCCGTCATCGGTCGGCGGGTTCCCCGTCGTCGAGCAGGCCTACGTCTGGGATCGCGTCGCGGCCGCACGCTGAGGAGCGCGGCCCCGGTGTGGCCCGCGCAAGTCCAGAGGATCACGATGGCGCCGCGCGGCACGCATCGTGAAACGAGGAACCTCGCCGGTCGAGGTCGTCGTTGCTGCGCTCCACATTCGTCGTCGTCATCACCATCGTTGCGTCGCTCGAGCTCGCGCCCGCCGAGACCCGTGGTGTGTTGCGCGTCGGGGTCGCCCCGGTCGCGCTGACGCCGGAGCGCGACACGTGGCTCCTCGGCTCCCGTGTCGACGACGCGGTGCGCGCGTACAACGCCGCGGCCGAGGCCTACGACCGGGCCCACGGGCACGCGCCCGGCTCGGCGATGTCGACCGAGCCGATCGATCGTCGCGACCTGGGCGTGAGCACGAGCTTCTTCACGCTCGCGCCGGGGATCGAGGCCGGCACGAGGCACGTGTTCGTGCGCGTCGAGGCCGCGCTCGCCTTCGGCGAGAGCCATCGCAGCTACGGGCTCGGCTTCTATCCCGTCAACCTCGCCGTGCCGATGCGGCGCGGGACGCTCACGCCATATCTGTCCGCGGGCGGCTCGCTGAGCTGGCTCGACGACACCCGCATCGCCGGCGAGATCGGCGCGCTCTTCGGTGCGCGCGTCGCGGGCGGGATGCGCATCGGGCGCCGCCTCGCGATCGAGATCGGGTACAGCGCGTACGCGATCGGCGGCCTCGTCGACCGGGACGAGCTCGACACGATGCGCACGTACGACCCACGCGGCGACGAACCGCCGCCGCGACCGGAGGCCGCGCTCTCGGGCGGCGAGCAGCGCGGCGCCGTCGATCTCTCGCTCGGCCTCGCCATCTGACCCACACGGCGCACCTCGCCGCCGGTGAATCCGGCCGGCTTTCCAGGTACTTTCGGGCGCTAGACCGGCGACGTCCGTCGCACGTTTCTAGGAGGGCCCATGACGACCATCCGCTCGCTCCTCTTCGTCGCTGTCTCGGCCGCCGCGCTCGCATGCGGCGGCGCCTCCGAGCCTGACACCACCCCGCCCACCACCACCCCCAAGGTCGACGTCGCGATCGCGTCGGTGACGCTCGCCGACGACTGCGGCACCGGCCCCACGGTCGCGCCGCCCGCGCCGGCGCCGGCGCAAGAGAAGCTCGCGAGCTCGGCCGCCCGCTCCGCGAAGCCGGGCTCGATGAGCATCATGGCGGATCGCGCGTGCGAGCAGAGCTCGATCCAGCTGCGGGTCGCCAACGGGACGACCGCCGCCTCGAAGGTCACGATCCAGCGCGTGGAGCTGCTCGACGAGCGTGGCAACAAGGTCGCGGATCTCACGCCGCGCGCGCCCAGCCGCTGGGCCGACGACAGCTACCAGGCGTGGGACGAGCAGGTCGCCGCCAGCGACACCATCCAGGTGAGCTACGCGCTCTCGGCGCCGCACGTAGCGCGCGGCGCGATGTACACGGTGCGGGTCGTCGTCGCGTCCGCGGACGGCGAGCGCACGCTCGAGCAGCAGACGATGCTCGAGGCCGAGGCGTCGCTCCCGCCCGGCGTCGTGACCTGATCTCCGGCGCCACCCGGCTCAGAGCGACTCGAGGTACGAGACGAGCGCCGCGCGCTCCTCCGGCGCCAGCTCGGTGCCGTAGAGGTGGCCGGGCGAAGGTCGCGCCGCGGTCAGCAACGCCGCGAGCGTCGGCACCGACCCGTCGTGGAGGTACGGCGCCGCGTCGGCGACGCGCACGAGCGACGTCACGCGGTACTTGCCGGTGCCGCGGGCCTTCCCGTGGGCGAGCGACGGATCGGTGCCCACCTTCTCGGCGGGCACGGGATCGCCGGCGAGGATCGGCCCGTCGTGACACGAGCGACAGTGCTCGTCGAACAGCCCGGCGCCGCGCGCGACGGCGGCGGCGGCGTCGTCGGCGACCGGCCGCGGCGGCGGCGGCTCGATCGCGTAGAGGTACATCGCGAGCGCCCACGCCAGCTCGCGCGGCGGACGGACGCGCAGGCCGCTCGCGTGGAGGAGCTGCGTCTCCTGCCGGAGCGCCAGCGCCGCCGGCCCGACGTGGCGGATCGTGCCGGCGTGGGTCAGGTACGTCTCGTGGCGCAGGCCCCAGAGGTCCGGGATGGCGACGGGATCCTCGTCGTCGTCCTCGGTGACGTCGGCGCGCCCCGGCCCCCACGTCGCCATGCGGCGCGCGAGCTCGGGATCGATCGCCGCGCCGGTGTCGCGGTAATAGTCGAGCCGCAGCATCCCGAGATCGATGCGGCGCCGCGCGGCGCCCTCCACGACGACGCCGTCGCGCACGGCCGTGTGGCACACGGCGCACGTGATGCCGACGCGGTGCGCACCGTCGACGTCGTCGAACACGACGAGCCCGGGCCGCCCGCCGTCGGACGTCGCCTCGATGCCGAGCGTCGCCGCGCGCGCCGCCGCGCCGGCCGGCAGCTCGCCGCGTGCGCCCGGCACCAGGACGTGCTCGACCGCGAACTCGGGCCGCAACGGGAACTCGAAGAACACGCGGCGGCCGAGCGCGATCCAGCCGGCGCGCGTCGTCGGTCGCGTGCCGTCCCACACCCGCTCAGCCGGCAGCGTCGGCCACTCGCCGCGCGCGAGCGCCTCCGCCGTCGCCCGATCGACGGGCCGCGATCGCGGGTTCCAAACCGGCAGCGCGTCCCAGCCCGACGTGTCGAGGCCGTACGCCTTGAGCCGCTGGCGCGAGTACACGTTCTCGGGATTGACGAGGGACGCCTCGAGCGCCGCTCGCCGGTGCGCCGTCGGCCCGAGGTACCGGTCCGCCTCGCGCTCGAGCCAGGCATCCGACCACGGCGCCGGCGCGCCACCGCGGCCGCCGCCACACCCGGCAAGGACTGCGACCAACAGCAGCGATCGGCGCGCGCACGTCACCCTCCGATGATGTCACGGCTCCAGGGGCCGGGTCGTGCGGACAGGATCTCCCGCGATCGCTGGCCAACGCGCCGTGCGCACGACAGGCTACGCTGCGGTCGCCGCATGTCCGCGATCCGGTTCCACGGCGTGCAGCTCGCGTACGACGGCCGCGAGCCCGTCCTCGACGGGGTCGAGCTGCATCTGAGCGCCGGGTGGACGGGGCTCGTGGGCGCCAACGGCGCCGGCAAGACGACGCTCCTGCGCGCGGCCGTCGGCGCGCTGCCCGTCACCGTCGGCGCGATCACGCGCGACCCGTCCGACGCCACCGTTCGACTCTGCGCGCAACGCGTCGACGAGCCCGGCGACGACGTCCTGGCGCTCGCGGCGGCGAGCGATCGACACGCGATGCGTTGGCAACGCCGGCTCGCGCTCGATCCGTGTCAGGTCGAGCGGTGGCAGACGCTCTCCGCCGGCGAGCGCAAGCGCTGGCAGCTCGCGGGCGCGCTCGCCGCCGAGCCCGACGTCCTCGGCCTCGACGAGCCCACCAACCACATCGACGCCGGCACCCGCGCGATCCTGCTCGACGTCCTGCGCCGGTTTCGCGGGATCGGCCTGCTCGTCTCGCACGATCGCGAGCTGCTCGACGAGCTGTGCCGGACGACCGTGCTCGTCGAGCGCGGTGGCGCGGTGAGCTACCCCGGCGGCTACACCGCCGCGCGCGCGCTGTGGGAGGCCGAGGCCGAGGCGCGGCGCGGCGAGTGGGCCGAGGCCGACGCCGCGCGCAAGCGCGCCCGACAGCAGCTCGCCGACGCGCGACGCGCCGAGGCGAGCGCGACACGCGCGGTCTCGTCGTCGTCCCGGATGAAGGGCCCGCGCGACTCGGATGGGCGCTCGATGGGCGCGAAGAACCTCGCGGCGTGGGCGGCGTCCGGCGCCGGCCGCGTCGTCGCCCGGCGCCGGCGCGCGCTCGACGAGGCCGACACCCGCGTGACCGCGCTCGCGATGGTGAAGGAGCGCGGCGGCCGGATCGACCTCGACTGGGAGCCGCCGGCGCGACGCTGGCTCGCGACGCTCGATGGCGTGACGCTGCGGGCCGGCGCGCACCTCGTCGCGCGTGACGTCCAGGCCGCCGTCGCCCGTGACAGCCGCATCCACCTCGCCGGCGACAACGGCGCGGGCAAGAGCACGCTCCTGGCCGCGCTCGTCGGCGCGGCCGCGATCCCGCGCGACCGGCTGCTCTGGCTCCCGCAGGAGCTCGACGCGGAGGAGGGGCGGGCGCTGACCGCCGAGCTCGGCGAGCTGCCGGCCGCCGAGCGTGGGCGCCTCGGCCAGCTCGCCGCGGCGCTCGGCCTCGATCCGTCGCGCGCCCTCGGCTCCGGATCGCCGTCGCCCGGCGAGGTGCGCAAGCTCGTCATCGCCCGCGGGCTCGCCCGGCGCGTCTGGCTGGTCGTGCTCGACGAACCCACCAATCACCTCGACCTCCCTTCGATCGAGCGCCTGCAGGCCGCGCTCGCCGACTACCCCGGCGCGCTGGTGGTGGCGACGCACGACACGCCGTTCGCGCGGCACCTCACGTCGACCACCTGGCACCTCGAGGGCGGCGCGCTCACGCAGCGCTGACCGCGACCTCGTCGCTGTACGCATGTTGCACAGCGGAGAGGCCTACACCGTCGCCGAGGCGCGCGCCCCCCGCTGCATCGAGGTCGCGGCCGACACCAGCCGCGCCATGTACGCGGTCTCACGTGCGGCGGCGCTGGCCCCGCGCTTGCTCCTCTCGCGTGCAGGGAGGCATCTCATGAAGTTCCTGCTCGCCATGTCCTGCGGTCTCGGGCTCGCCGCGCTCGCCGGGTGCGCCGACACCGACGACAGCATGTACCTCACCGGCACCGAGGAGCACGCGATCCGGACCGAGAACGGACAGTACGTGTGCCCGAGCCCGAAGAAGGTCCTGGTCTGTCACATCCCGCCGGGCAACCCGGAGAACGCACACACGATCTGCGTGAGCGCCAACGCCGTCGACGCGCACCAGTCGCACCACGCCGATCCGATCGGCGCGTGCGCCGACGACGGCGAGCCGCCTCCGCCCGAGTCTCCGCCGGACGACCCGCCGACGGACGATGACGATCCGGAGCAGCCGCCACCGGTGCTATAGCGGCCCGGATTCCGGTACGCTCGTTGGACGGGGATGCCGATCCTGGTCCATACCACCGCCGACGGCAAGGAGTACGTGCTCGGCGAGCGCACCGTCATCGGCCGCATGGACGGCACCGACATCCGCATCCTCGACAGCCTCGTCTCGAAGCAGCACGCCGAGATCACGTTCGCCAACGGGCGCTGGTCGCTCCGCGATCTCGGCAGCTCCAACGGCACGGTGGTCAACGGGCGTCGCGTCCACGCGGTCGATCTGGCCGAGGGTGATCAGATCTCCCTCGGCAGCGCGCTCCTCGTGTTCTCCCACGCGCCGCCGCGGCAGGCCGCGCCCTCGGTCGAGATCATCGAGTCGTCGGCGCCGCAGGTGCGGGCCAAGCTCGAGCGGGCCCCGGCCGAGGGGTTCCGCCCCGTCGCCCAGATCTCCGACATCGAGCAGCTCAAGCGCGACTACGAGAAGCTGCGCATCGCCAACGAGCTCAACCGCGTCATCGGCCTCGAGCCCGACGTCGACAAGCTCCTGGCCCGGCTCCTCGACGAGACCTTCAAGCTCCTGCCCGCCGATCGCGGCGTGATCCTGCTGATGGATCCGCAGACGCGCCAGCTCTCGCCGCGCGCGGTCAAGTACCGCGGCGATGCGCGCGAGGCGATCAACCTGTCGAGCACGATCATCAACCAGGTGTTCCAGACCGGCGCGTCGGTCGTCACCATGGACGCGATGATGGACGACCGCTTCTCGGGCGCCAAGTCGGTCATCGCGGGCGGCATCCGCTCGACGATGTGCGTGCCGATGATCTACCAGTCGCAGCTCTTCGGCATCGTGCACCTCGACTCGCTGATCGCGACCAGCGCGTTCTCCGAGAAGGACCTGCAGATCCTCGACGGCGTCGCCGCGCAGGCGGCGCAGGCGGTCGACAACGCCTACAAGGCCAAGCAGATCGAGCGCAGCGCCCTGGCGCGGCGCGACTTCGAGCGGCTCCTGCCGCCCGAGATCGTCGAGCAGGTGGTCAACGGCGGCGTCCGCCTCGAGCGCGGCGGCGAGCTGCGCCAGACCACCGTGATGTTCACCGACGTGCGCGGCTTCACCACGTGGTCGGAGCGCCACCCGCCGCCGCACATCGTCTCGGTCCTGAACGACTACTTCGAGCTGATGGTCGACGCCATCCACCGCCACAAGGGCACGCTCGACAAGTTCATGGGCGACGGCATCCTCGCGCTCTTCGGCTCGCCGATCACCTACGGCAACGACGCGGTCAACGCCGTGGGCTGCGCGCTCGACATGATGCAGTTCCTCCAGCAGTTCAACCGCGAGCACGAAGCCACCGGCGACCGCTTCGACATCGGCATCGGCATCAACACCGGCCCCGTCGTCGCCGGCTACATGGGCTCGTCGAAGAGCATGGAGTACACGGCGATCGGCGACAACGTGAACCTCGCGTCGCGGCTGTGCGCCAACGCGCCGCCAGGGATGATCCTGGTCTCGGCGCAGACGATGGCCGCGATCGGCAACCGCTTCACGTCGCAGCAGCTCCCGCCGATCCAGGTGAAGGGCAAGCAGCATCCCGTCGACGTCTGGGCGATCACGGGCTACGCACACGGCTGAGCGGATCCTCGACGATGCCGGAGCCCGTGCCCTCGCCCGACCCGCCGTGGACGCTCACCTACGCGGACGGCTCGGGCAACGTCTACGGCTTCGAGGCGGATGGCGCCGGCGTGCGCTTCACGTACGAGCCGGTGACGCCGGCGCGCAGCTCCACCGGCACGTACAGCGGCGGCGAGCCCGTCGACGAGCGCCTGGCCGCCGACGACCCACGGGTCGCGACGCTCTGGCGACACGCGCGCGCCCTCGAGGCCGACACCGCGCAGCACGCCTCGGAGCGCAACAAGGGCGACGGCGCCTTCACCGTGACGGAGGATGACCGGCGCCGCCGGTTCCTGGTCGTGCGTGCGGCGACCCGGTCGCTCGAGGCGTTCCTCGAACGAGACCTTCGTCGACTCGCCGATCGATGATGACGCGCGTACCGTGCTTCGGCGCGAGCGTGATCGTGCGCCGCACCGCGGACACGGTGCCGGGGTTCGCGAGGCGGAGCTCGACGCGCGGCAGGATGGTGCCCAGGACGAGCTTCATCTCGTACATGGCGAAGGCCTGGCCGATGCAGCGGCGGATGCCGCCGCCGAACGGGAACCACGCGTAGGGATCGAGCTTGGCGCCGCGGAAGCGCTCGGGAAGGAAGCGCTCGGGCTCGGGCCAGCTCTCCGGCCGCCGGTGCGCGAGGTGGATGCAGGGGGCGAGGCTCACGCCCGCGGGGATGTCGAAGCCGGCGAACGTCATCGGGCGCTGGGTCTTGCGCACGACGTCGGGGATGACCGGTCGCAGCCGCAAGGTCTCCTTCACGACGAGGTCGAGGTACTCGACGCCCGCCAGCGCCGCCGGGTCGTCCACGCCCGCGAGCTCGTCGCGCAGGCGGTCCGCTAGCGCGCGGTGCTCGAGCAGGCAGGCGAACGCCCACGAGAGCGCGGTCGCCGTCGTCTCGTGGCCGGCGACGAGCATCGTCACCAGCTCGTCGCAGAGCTCGTCCTCGGTCATCGCCGCGCCGTCCTCGTCGCGCGCGCCGAGGAGCAAGGACAGGATGTCGGTCCCCGGCGCGCCGCCCGCCGCCTGCGCCGCCCGCCGGGCGCGGATCACCTCGCGCAGCGCCCGCGTGACCGCGGCGCGCCGCTTCACGAACGTGCGGAACGGCGACAGGGGGAAGTCGAGGTAGCGGACCGGGATGAACGCCATGATCGCGGGCGGCGGCTCGAGCATGGCCAGGAGCAACGTCCGCAGCGACCGCATGTGCGCGCCCTCCTCGAGGCCGAACACCGCGCGCAGGATCACCTCGAGCGTGATCGACTGCATGTGCTCGTGGAGCGAGAACGGCGTGCCCACCGGCATGCGCGCGAGCTCGGCGCGCGTGATCTCGGCGATGAGCGAGGCGTAGGCCTGCATGCGCTCGCCGCGCATCGGCGGCGACAGGAGCCGGCGCTGGCGCAGGTGCGAGGCACCGTCGAGCAGGAGCACCGAGTGCTTCCCCACGAACGGCTCGAGCAGCGCGTTCGCCTTGCCGGCGTGGAGCACGTCGTCGTCGCCCGTGAAGATCTCCTTCACCAGCGCGGGCGATGCCGCCATCACGAACTCGCCCAGGCCCGGCATGCGGAGCGTGAAGGGATCGCCGAACTTGCGGGCGCAATCGTCGAGCCAGGCCAGCGGGCGCTGCGAGAACTGGACGAGCTGGACGATCCCCGGTTCGCGTGGCCCAGGTGGGAGCGGCATGTCGGATACGACGCTACCACGCCGAAAATCGGCTCTGGCATGGACCGTTATCGACCGGTCCGGCCAATCCCTCGAACTGTCAGCGAGAGTTGCGCAGGGTCAGGGCAACCGAGGTTACGCTCGGCCTCATGCACGCGACGAGACTTCCAGGTGCGATGCTCCTGGTCTGCGCGGCGGCGGCGTGCGGCGGTGACGGTGGCACCGAGGACCCGGGGCGCATCACGCTGCACCGCCTGAACAACGCCGAGTACAACAACACGGTCCGCGATCTGCTCGGCACCCAGCTCCGCCCGGCGGACGCCTTCCCCGCCGACGATCGCGGCTACGGCTTCGACAACGTCGCCGACGTGCTGCGGCTGTCGCCGCTCCTGGTCGAGCTCTACGAGACCGCCGCCGAGGAGCTCATCAACGACACGCTGCGGACGACGACGCAGACGACGGCGCAGATGTTCGAGATCGTCGGCTCGACGCAGTCGGGCAGCGCGCAGAACGGCGGCTGGCTCTTCTTCTCCAACGGCACCGCGACCGTCAACGTGCCGATCGCCGCCGCCGGCCAGTACCGGGTGATCGTGCGCGCGTACGGACAGCAGGCCGGGCCCGACCCGGCGCGCCTGTCGATCGAGGTCTCCGGGCAGACGCCCGTCGTGCGCGACGTGACCGCGGTGCAGGCGGCGCCCGCGGACTACGAGGCGATGTTCCCGCTGGCCCAGGGCAACGGCCAGATCATCGTCGGGTTCGTCAACGACTTCTACGACCAGGCGAGCGGCGCCGACCGCAACCTCTGGGTCGACCACGTGATCGTCGAGGGGCCGATCGGCGCGCCTCCTGCCGACGAGGGCCGCCGCGCCGCCGTGCTCGTCTGCCCCGAGCTCGACGACCGCGCCTGCCAGACCTCGATCCTTCGCCAGTTCGCGAAGCGAGCCTGGCGCCGTCCACCCACCGAGCCGGAGGTCCAGGCGCTGCTCGCGCTCGTCGACGTCGCGCTCGGAGAGGGCGACACCGCGGAGAAGGGTCTCCGGCTCGCGCTGCAGGCCGTGCTGGTCTCGCCGCACTTCATCTACAAGGTCGAGCTCGACCCGTCGCCCGGCTCGAAGGAGCCGCACCCGCTCACCGACTGGGAGCTCGCGACCCGCCTCTCCTACTTCCTGTGGAGCACGATGCCGGACGCCGAGCTCTTCGCGGCTGCGGAAGCGGGGCGGCTCCAGGACCGGGACGAGCTCGCGCGGCAGGCGCGCCGGATGCTCGCCGATCCCAAGGCGGTCGCGCTCACCGACAACTTCGCCGGGCAGTGGCTCTTCACGCGCGCGCTGGGCGATCAGGACCCGGACTACATGCTCTTCCCCGAGTACGACGACGCGCTGGAGCAGGCGATGCGCGCCGAGACGCGCCGTTACTTCCAGGCGTTCCTCGAGGAGGACATCCCCATGGATCAGTTCCTCGTCGCCGACTTCACCTACGTGAACGACCGGCTGGCCGAGCACTACGGCCTGCCCCCGGTCGGCGGCGACGAGCTCGTGCGCGTGTCCCTCGCGAACACGCCGCGCCGCGGCTTCCTCATGCAGGGCAGCTTCCTGCGGGTGACGTCGCGGCCCAAGCGCACGTCGCCCGTCCTCCGCGGCAAGTGGATCCTCGACAACCTCCTGTGCCTGCCGCCGCGGCCGCCGCCACCCGGCGTCGAGGGCTTCCCCGACGACATGATGGCGACCGGCTCGATCCGCGACCGCCTCGAGCAGCACAAGGCGGACCCGGTGTGCGCGAGCTGTCACAGCGTCATGGACCCGCTCGGCTTCGGGCTCGACAACTTCGACGCGATCGGCCGCTACCGCACCGAGGACGCCGGCTTCGCGATCGACGCGAGCGGCACCTTCGGCGACGCGGCGCGCTTCACGGGGCCGACCGAGATGGTCGAGCTCCTCGCCGCCGAGCCCCAGGTCTACCGCTGCCTGGTCGAGAAGCTCTACACGTACACCGGCCGGTCGCCGTACCGGATCGAGTCGACCGAGCACATCGACGAGGTGACCCGGCGGTTCATGGACGGCGGCTTCCTCCTCGAGGACCTGCTCGTCGACATCGTCACCAGCGACTTCTTCGTCTCGCGCCGAGGTGAGCCATGAGCACCATGAAGTTCTCGCGTCGCCTCTTCCTCGGCGGCGCCGGCGCGGCGATCGCGCTGCCCTTCCTCGAGTCGCTCCGTCCGCGCCGCGCGCGCGGCGGCGCCGCCGAGGCGCCCAAGCGGTTCCTCGCGTACTACGTCCCCTGCGGCATGGTCATGAGCCGGTGGACGCCGGCGGCCACCGGCGCCGCCTGGGCCGCGACGCCGATCCTGCAGCCGCTCGACACCGCGGCGCTGCGCCCGAAGGTGTCGATCCTCTCCGGGCTCGACAACCGCCCCGGCCGCTCCGACGGCGGCGGCGACCACGCCGCCGGCACCGGCTCGTTCCTCACGTGCACGCACGTGCGCAAGACCGCGGGCTCCGACATCCTCAACAACATCTCGCTCGACCAGGTGCTGGCACCGGTCCTGAGCGCGGGCCTGTCGTATCCGTCGCTCGAGCTCGGCACCGACGGCGGCTCGAGCGTCGGCGACTGCGACACCGGGTACAGCTGCGCCTACGCGCGCTCGATCGCGTGGGCGGGGCCGACGACGCCCCTGCCCAAGCAGACCAACCCGCGCGCCGTGTTCGATCGCCTGTTCGCCGGTTACGACGCCGAGGCCAGCGCGGCCGAGATCGCGCGGCGCCAGCGCTACCGGACCAGCGTGCTCGATCACGCGATCGACCAGGCGTCGAGCTTGCGGACCCAGCTCGGACGCACCGACCAGGCCAAGCTCGACGAGTACCTGACGTCGGTGCGCGAGCTCGAGGTGCGCGTCGCGACGCCGCCGCGCGTCTGCACCCCGGGCACCCGTCCCGCCGACGGACTCTCGTTCGCGGCGCGCGCCCGGGCGATGGCCGACCTCATGGTCGTCGCGTTCCAGTGCGATCTCACGCGCGTCATCACGTTCATGCTCGGCAACGCGGGCTCGGGCGCCACCCACCCTCAGGTGGGCGTCACCGAGTCGCATCACGAGCTCTCGCACCACATGATGGCCGCGTCGAACTTCGACAAGCTCACGCTCATCGAGCAGTGGGAGGTCGGCGAGCTCGCGTACCTGCTCGACCGCCTCGACACGATCGAGGACGCGCCCGGCATCTCGGTGCTCGACAACACGATCGTGTTCTTCTCCAGCGAGATCGAGGACGGCGACGCCCACCGCCACACCAACCTGCCGGTGGTCATCGCCGGCGGCGGCGCCGGCACGATCGTCCAGGGCACGCACACGCGCTTCCCGAACGGCACGCCGATGGCCAACCTGTTCCTGTCGTTCCTGCAGGCGCTGGGGGCGCGCCAGGCGCGGTTCGGTGACGACGGGACCGGGACGCTGGCGCAGGTCCTGGCCTAGCGGCCTGCGGAAGGACGAGTCCTTCCGTCGGGCCGCTCCCGTGCCCGTGCCCGTGCCCGTGCCCGTGCCCGCTCAGGGCGGCGCGGGCGGCGGGACGCGGGTGTAATCGAACCAGACGCCGGCGTACGGCGCCGACACGTGGCAGCGGTTCCAGCAGGTGTCGGTGTACGTCTCGGCGCCGCCCGGCGTGCTGGCGGCGGTGAACAGCCAGCCGCCCTCGTCGTCGGCCGAGATGCCGCCGCGCACCTTGCGCATCAGCTCGACGACCTGCAGCTCGCCGGGACCGTCGTTCACGTTGGTGTAGACCTCCTTGACCAGGATGGCCCCCATCTCGCGTGTGCCCTGCGTGCGCGCGATGTCGTTGACGTAGATGCGGCGGAACGTGTCGCCGTGCCCGGGCGCCGGACCGTACGTGTCGAGGTACGCCCAGGTCGTGTAGTCGCCGACCGGCTCGGGGGAGACCGACTCGGTGCATGCCGCCGCACCGAGCGCGAGGCCGAGCGCGACGGCGAAGCGCCCGCTCGCCGCCCTCACGGCAGCACCACCGTCATCACCGGCACCTCGAGGTAGTCCTCGTCGCCGTCGGGGCCGTCGACGTCGGCGCCGTCGTCGAGCCGCGCCGTGATCTCGTAGGTGCCGGCCGGCAGCCCGGTCGTGTCCCAGGCGAACGTCCGGCGACCGGACACGACGACCCCGATCGGCCCCACCTGCACCTGGTTCTGCACGTCGAGCGTCGGGCCGAGGATGTTGCCGCTCACGAGGTCGTGATCGAGATCGCGCACCTCGAAGGCGAGCGTGAGCACGGAGCCCTCTCGCCCCAGCTCCTCCATGCTGATCGTCGGCGCGCGATTGTCGGGGCGCCCCGGCCCGCGCGGTGCCTCGTTGGTGACGGCGTCGGCGGCGCCCGACCAGGCGCGCAGGATCTGGTACTCGCGCTCGCCCAGGCGCCGGTTGGGCGGCATGCGCTTGGTGAGCGTCGTCGTGAACGCGGGATCGGGATCGCTGGCGGTGGCGAGGTCCTTGGCGACGCCGGCGCCGCCGGCGCCCTCGAGCGGCAGGCTCAGGCCCGGCAGGCTCGTCGGCGCGTACGCGTCGAGGCGGAACGAGCTCGGCACCAGCGGGTTGAGCGGGTAGCCGTGACAGCGCACGCAGTTGGCGGCGAGCACGGGCATCACGTCGACCTGCCAGCTCGGCACCTCGGGCGGATCGTCGAGGCCGCAGCCGGCGACGGCACCGAGGAGCGCGAGGTGGAGGGCGGCGCGCATGGGCCTAGAGATAGTAGTGCAGCTGGAGAAGCGACAGGAGGTTGGGCGCGAACGTGTCCCCGCCGGTCGCCTCGGCGCGCAGGAGGAGGTGCAGCTCGACGTGGGCCCACGGGAACGCCTGCACGTTCACCTCGAACGCGTTGCGCGTGCTGCCGCGCAGGGTGAGATCCGGCGCCCAGCGCTGGAGCGCCGCGCCGATCATCCAGCCGGGGAGCATCATCCGCGTCACGCTCGCGTGGCCGACCATCTGCAGACGCGCGTCGGCGCCGCCGCCCGCGGCGGTGAACGACTGGAGCTGCAGGTCGAGCTCGCCCAGGAGCATCAGCTTGGGTCCCGCGAGCCACTGCTTGCCGACGGCGCCGGCGGTGTAGCGGCGATCCTCGTCGGTCATCGCGAAGCGCGCCTGCCCGGCGAGGGCGCGCGTGTTGCCGGCGAGGCGACGCTCGTAGTACGCGGTCGCGCCCCTGGCGCGCGGACCGGCGCCGGTGAACGGCACCGGGTTGCCGACGAACGCCGACGCGTGCGCCTCCCACGTCGCGCGGACGACGCCGCCGCCGAGGGCGTACGGCTCCTCCAGCAGGTAGAAGCCAAGGTGGCGCCGCGGATACGCGGTGTGGTCCTGGGTGCGGACGCCGAAGACCGGGTAGAAGCGGCCGAGCCGCACGTACGGCGCGTCGTCCTGCCGCTGGTACATGACGTAGTGCTCGCGCGAGACCACGTACTCGGTCGGCGTCGGCCCTGCCGCGCGCTCGCGCGCCGCGCCGCGCAGCCCGGCGGTGATCGCGAGCGACACCGGGCCGGCGTTCACCCGGGCGTAGAGGTCGGCCTGCATCGGGAACGCGAGCAGCTCGGGGTCCTGCCCGTCGAGCTGCTTGCCGCCGAGCACGCCACGCAGGTCGGCGCCGAGGAGGAGCCAGCCCGGCGGCTCCCACGCGCCGTGAAGGAACGCGCCGTCGCCGCGCCCGCTGATCGTGTCGGCGGACTCGCCGCGTCCGAAGTCGTTCAGGAGCCCGCCGCCCATCGGCGCCAGGTGGCAGTTGCCGCAGCGCTCGTTGTCGGTCGAGAACTGGAACTGTGGATACGCCCGCGCCGCGCCGGGCGCTGCGACCACGACGGCGGCGGCGGCGATCGCGAACGCGAGCGCGACGCTCAGTCGCACGTGGCGCCCTCGAGGATCCAGCGCTCGACGATCGCGATCTCGACGTCGGGCAGCGGCACGTCGGGCGGCATGACGAGGGACGTGCCCTCGCCGCGCAGCATCCACATCAGCTGCGAGCTCTCGGGCTGGCCGGGGCGCACGAAGTTGCCGATCGGATCGGCGTCGTGCGGGGGCGCCCCACAGGTCCGGCCGGTGAGGAGCGAGTACGCCGCGTCGGGCGAGCTCAGGTCGAGGCCGCCCGCCGTCGACAGGTGCGAGTGGCACGCCGCCGTGGCGCAGCTCGGGCGGATGATCGCGGTGTGGACGTAGCCCCACGAGGCGGAGCGATCCTCGGCGGTGTCGCATGCGGCGACCAGCGCGGCCAGGGGGGCCAGCGCGGCCGCTGCGAGGGAGGCTCGCTGCATCTGCCGTGAGCCTACCGTTCAGGCCACGCCCGGTGCAAGCTCGGGCCATGAACGCCGACTTCGACGCGCTCACCGCGCGCCTCGCCGAGCACGACGATCTGCGCTCGGCGGCGGCCCTCCTCCGCTGGGACCAGGCGACATACATGCCCGAAGGTGGCTCGGCGGCGCGCGGCCGGCAGCTGGCGACGCTCGAGAAGCTCGCCCACGACCGGCTGACCGATCCCGAGCTGGCGCGCCTCGTCGACCGCGTGACGCCGGCGGCGGAGCGCGAGGGCGACGGCTCGTTCGCCGCGCGGCTCGTGCGCGTCGCGCGCCGCGACATCGAGCGCGCGGCGCGGGTGCCGGCGGCGTTCGTGAGCGCGTTCGCCACCCACCGCGCCGAGCTCTACGACCGCTGGGTGCGCGCCCGCCCGGCCAACGACTTCGCGTCGGTGGCGCCGCTCCTGGCGAGGACGGTCGAGATGAGCCGCGAGTACGCCGGGTTCTTCGCGCCCTACGCGCACGTGGCCGATCCGCTGATCGACCTGATGGATCCCGATCTGAAGGTGACGCAGCTCCGCGCGCTGTTCGACGGGCTGCGCGCCGAGCTGGTGCCGCTGGTCGACGCGATCACGCGCGCCGCGCCCGCCGACGCGAGCTGCCTGCACCAGACGTTCCCCGAGGCCGACCAGCTCGCGTTCGCGTCGGCGATGGCGACCCGGTTCGGCTACGACTGGTCGCGCGGGCGCCAGGACCGGACGGCGCACCCGTTCATGACCAAGTTCTCGCTGGGCGACGTGCGCATCACGACGCGCGTGCGGCCGAACGATCTGGCGCAGGCGCTCTTCTGCACGCTGCACGAGGCCGGGCACGCGCTCTACGAGCAGCACATCGACCGCCGCTACGAGGCGACGCTGCTCGCCGAGGGCACGTCGTCGGGGGTCCACGAGAGCCAGTCGCGCCTGTGGGAGAACCTCGTCGGCCGCAGCCTGCCGTTCTGGAAAGGGCAGTACCCGACGCTCCAGGCCGCGTTCCCGGCCCAGCTGGGCGGCGTCCCGCTCGACACGTTCTATCGCGCGATCAACCGCGTCCAGCGCTCGCTCATCCGCACCGACGCCGACGAGGTGACGTACGGCCTGCACGTCATCATGCGCTTCGACTTCGAGCTCGAGCTCCTCGAGGGCAAGCTCGCCGCCGCCGACCTGGCCGAGGCGTGGCGCGAGCGCGCGCGCACCGATCTCGGCGTCGTGCCCGGGACCGACGCCGACGGCTGCCTGCAGGACGTGCACTGGTACGACGGCTTCGTCGGCGGCGCCTTCCAGTCGTACGCGCTGGGCAACCTGATGGGCGCGCAGTTCTTCGCGGCCGCCCTGCGCGCGCACCCCTCGATCCCCAGGGAGATCGAGGCCGGTCACTTCGACACGCTGCGGACCTGGCTCGCCGACAACGTCTACGTCCACGGCCGCGCCCGCACCCCCGACGAGCTGATGCTCTCGGCCACCGGCGCGCCGCTCTCGACCGCGCCGTTCATGGACTACCTGCGCACCAAGTACGGCGCGCTCTACGGCCTGTAAGACGCAGACGCAGACGCAGACGCAGACGCAGACGGAACCGCAGACGCAACCGCAACCGCAGCCGCAGACGTCGACGTGGTCGTGGGACGTCCACGTGAACGACGCGAGCCTGCGTCTGCGTCTGCGCCCCTTCGGGCTTCTCGGCCCTGTTGTCAGACCGACTTGATACGAACAGTGCCGGAATTCAAGATGAAGAAGTCAGGCGGAAGACGGGGAGAGGCGGTCCAGCTCACGCTGGACCAGGCGCGCAAGCCCACGGGGCACGGCGGATGGCGGCCAGGCGCGGGCCGCCCGCGTGGGCGAAAGACGGTCTCGCACGATGCGCGCGAGGCGTTCGCGGCGAGGTACCCGCTGCACGTGACGTGGCGAATCGCGGAGGGCGTGCGGTCACTCCGCCGGGAGGCGGTGCTCGATGTCGTGCGCGCGAAGCTGGCGGGGCATGCACGCGGGGACGCGTTCCGCGTGGTCGAGTTCAACGTGCTCGGCAATCACCTGCACCTCGTCGTCGAGGCCAGCGGCAAGGAGGCGCTCCGGCACGGGCTGCAGGGCCTCGCCGTGCGTCTGGTCCGCGCCATCAACAAGGCGCTCGGTCGAAAGGGCGAGCTCTTGACCGGGCGGTATCATGCGCGCGTCCTGCGCACGCCGCGCGAGGTGCGCAACGTGCTCCGGTACGTCCTGCTCAACGCACGCCACCACGCGGCCGAGCGAGGTCAGACGCTCGCGCGCGACTGGGTCGACCCGTACTCGAGTGGACCGTGGTTCGACGGGTGGCGCGCACCGATCAGGAGTGACGCGCCGTGGCTCGAGCGCCTGCGGAGGCGGGAGCGGCCGACCGCGATGTCGCGAACCTGGCTGCTCGCGACGGGGTGGCGGCGGCACGGGCTGCTCGCCTTCGACGAGGTACCAGGTGGTTGACCAGAGGCGGTGACGCTGGACGCGCGCGAGGTCCCGCGCGACGAGCTCACCCCGCCACGCGCCAGGCGACGCCGGGGTAGTCGACGACGAGGCCGTCGGCGTCGAACAGGATGTCCTCCTCGAAGCTGCCGTCGGCGAGCTCGAAGTGGATGATCGCGCGATCGCCGCGCCGCTCGCGGAACGCGTAGCGCTGGCGCGACGGCATGACGACGAGCTCCGGCACCGAGACCCACGCCGTCACCAGCTCGACCGGGCCGCCACCGGCGAGCAGCCCGTGGCGGAGCACCGGCATCGTGTTGGTCATCGGCGAGAGCGCCAGGTCGCAGTCGAGCGCGCCGTGGAGCAGGTCCGGATCGACGCCCTCCCCGCTCCACTCGCCCCACTCGGTGCGCCGCAGGTCGAGGCTCCTCTGCCAGCCGTTGCCCCGGACGCTCACGTGCAGGCGCGTGGTCACGAAGTCCGCGCCGGTCTCGAGCTCGTACGTGACGCGATACGGATCCCCCTCGGTGTCGCGTCGACCCTCGACGCCGAGCGCCGTGCCGGCGCACGAGAGCCGCCCGGCCTCCAGCCGGACCTCGGCGAGCTCCGACCCGTGGGGCTCGTCCTTCGCCCACAGGACCACGCGGGACCGGCCGCCCACCGGCGTGGTCGTGGTCACGAACCTGCCTCGTCGCCGCAACGAACGCCCCCGCCGGGGGAACGGTAACGCGATGCCATCGTCCCGAGTCTATGCGGCATCCCGCCGCGCGACACGTGCGACACGCGGCTGGCACCGGCACGACCAGGAAACCTGACAAGCCGTGTCCATTCGAGCAGGCATCGATCGTCGAGCGGTCATGGCCGATCTTCACACTTCTTCATTCCGTGCCAGACATACGGCCACGCTGATGATGCAGAGTTGCACCATGAGACTGGTTTGCGCTGCGCTGGCCGCAGCCTTCGTCGCCGTCCCGAGCGGAGCGCTGGCCGAACAGCAGCCGCCCGTGGAGGGCGCGCCCGAGCCACCCGCCCCCGCTCCGCCGCCGCTGTCCGCGGCCGGCACGATCTCCGGCCGCGTGATCGATGCCGCCGGCAACCCGGTCAAGGGCGCCACCGTCGCCGTCGAGGGCACCGATCTCAAGACGACGACCGACGCCGACGGCACCTACACGCTCGACGTCCCGGCCGGCGCCACGCTCTTCATCGAGAAGCGCGGCTTCGACCTCGCGGTCTGGCCGGTAACCGGCGCGAAGCTCGACGACATCGTGCTCCTCCCGGAGGGCAGCGCCGCCGAGACCATCGAGCTGACCGGCGAGGCGCCGGCCAGGACGCCCGGCGCCGCCACCCTCGATCGCACCGAGCTCCAGCGCGTGCCCGGCGCCGGCGGCGACCTCGTCAAGGCGCTCACCGTCATGCCCGGCGTCGTGAACCTCCAGATCCCGCTCGGCTACTCCGGCGTGGTCATCCGCGGCGCGTCGCCGCAGGACTCGAAGGTCCTCATCGACGAGTTCGAGGTCCCGGTCCTGTTCCACAACATCGGCTTCCGCGCCGTGGTCCCCGCCGACGCGATCGCCTCGCTCGAGTTCATCCCCGGCGGCTACGACGTCGCCTACGGCCGCGCCAGCTCGGGCATCGTCGCGCTCACCACGCGCGGCGGCGCCGACGATCGCTCGACCCAGACCGAGCTCTCGATGATCGACGGCGGCCTGCTCGCGCAGGGCCCCATCGGCAAGCGCACCCGCTACATGTTCGGGCTGCGCCGCTCGACGATCGACTTCGTCCTGCCGTCGATCATCCCCGAGAGCGTCGATCTCTCGCTCACCACCGTCCCCAGCTACTACGACGAGCAGTTCCGCATCGACCACCTGCTCAACGCGCGCTGGCGGCTGTCGCTCTCGAGCGTCGGCACCGACGACACGTTCGAGCTCTACGCCACCAAGGACGACCAGCAGGAGACCAAGCGCTTCTTCAACCGCACGCGCTTCCTCCGCGTCACCGCCGCCGCGAAGTACTTCAACGGCCCCTGGTCGGCGAACCTCGCGCTGTCGGGCCTGCTCCAGCAGTTCGTCTTCGAGGCCGGCATCTTCCAGAACATCGACGTCCGCCAGCCGACGGTGACGCCGCGCGCCGAGGTCGCCCGCACCTTCACCGACCTCGACGGTTTGAAGAACGTCGTGTGGCGCACCGGCGCCGAGCTCCAGCTCGGCCGCAACTCGGTCGACCTCGCGCTGCCGGTCGAGGTACGCGAGGGCGAGCCGCCGCCGCCCTTCGACCTCGAGGACGTCGGGACGAGGTTCAAGGGCAAGATCTGGATCCACGACTACGCCACGTGGACGTCGATCGCCGCCAACCTCGACGAGCGCGTCCGCGTGACCACCGGCGTGCGCGCCGAGTACTTCGGCCGCCCCCAGGAGCTCGCGGTGCAGCCGCGCGGCGAGGTCTCGGTCAAGCTCGCGAAGCCGTGGACCGTGCGCCTGTCGGCCGGCATGTTCAGCCGGCCGCCGGAGTACCAGTCGGAGAACCTCGAGGAGGGCCTCCAGTCGGAGCGCTCGACCCAGACCATCCTCGGGGTGCAGTACCAGCCGCGCGAGGGCATCCGCGTGCAGGCGTCGACGTACTACATCGATCGCAACCAGCTCATCACGCGTTTGATGGACGGCTCGCTGGGCAACGAGGGCCGCGGCACCACGACCGGCGCCGAGCTCCTCGCCACGTACCGCGGCGGCCCGTGGTTCGCCTGGCTCTCGTACTCGTACTCGCACTCGACGCGCGTCGACCGCCCGGGCGAGCCCGAGCGCCTGTTCAGCTTCGACCAGCCGCACAGCACCAACGCGGCGGTGAGCTGGCAGCGCGGACGCTGGCAGCTCGGCGCCCGCTGGCAGCTCTACTCCGGTCTGCCCTACACGCCGGTGATGGGCGCCGTGCTCGAGAGCGACCGCAACATCTACATCCCCATCTACGACGAGATCAACTCGGCGCGCGCGCCCATCCATCACCAGCTCGATCTTCGCGTCGACTACACCCGCAGCGTCGGTCCGGTCGCCCTGACCGGCTTCCTCGACGTGCAGAACGTCTACATGAACGACAGCGTCGTCACCTACTTCTACTCGTACGACTACTCGGAGCAGATCGCGTTCAAGTCGCTGCCCATCATCCCGTCGCTCGGCCTGCGAGGTGTGTGGTGAGACCCGCCGCGGCCGTCACCGTCCTCGGCGCCTTCGCCCTCGCCGCCTGCGCGGGCGACGTCGATCAGCCGTGGGACCTCGATCACGATCGCATCGTGGCCGTGCGCGCCACGCCGCCGAGCATCGCCAGCGGCGAGCGATCGGTGCTCGACGCGCTCCTGGCCACCAAGGGCGCTTCGACCCACGAGGCGACCCCGGACGTCGCCACCGTGGTCGCGCCGCAGAGCCTCGCCGACGTGCTCGCGCCCGGTCCCGAGGGCTGGGTGGTCACCGCCCCCGACGCGGCCCGCCTCGACGCCGTCCGCGCGGAGCTCGGGCTCGAGCCCGGCGAGCGGGTGGGCGTGCAGATCGGCGTCTCGTACGCCGGCGGCGCGCTGGTCGCGCTCAAGACGGTGTACCTGGGCGAGCGCGCCGAGAACCCGACGCTCGCCGGCCTCCTCGTCGACGGCGCCGAGCCGACCGGCGACCGCGTCCAGCTCGCGCGCGACGTCGAGGTTCGCCTCGCGGTCGACGCCGACGCGGCGCTCGCCAAGGTGAACTGGCTGACGTCGTGCGGGACGATGCACGACTTCGACCTGCCGTCGGCGTACCTCGTCATCGAGGAGGAGGATCCGACCGAGGGCGAGCTCGCGGTCGTCCTGCGCGACCGGGCCGGCGGCGTGGTCTGGCGCGTGTGGTCGCTGACCGCGCCGTAGCTCAGGCGCTGTCGGCGACGAGGTCGAGGAAGGTGTAGCGATCGCGGATCTCGCGGGCGTGCCGCAAGGCCGCCGCGACCTCGGCCTCACGCCAGCCGAGCTCCGCCGGCTCGAGCGGCGCACCCACGGCGGCCAGCACGGCACGCAGCCGCGCGCCGGGGATCGAGACCGCCGCCAGGCGCGCGCGGATCTCGGCCCACCGCGCGGTCAAGCGCGCGTCGAGCGCGGCGGCACGCTCCTCGTCGAGCAGCTTGGGCGCGACCTCGGCCCAGCAGGCCTCGCCCGCGACCGCACCGAAGCGCGCGAGGACCTCGTCCCGCGTCACCCGGCTGGCGCGCAGCGCCGGCGGGCGATCGCGCGCGAGGACGTCATCCTGCAGCGCCGCCATCAGGAGCGTGCACACGCCGATCTCCTCGCCGTGGAGCGGCCCGTCGGCGTCGTGCGGCCGCGTCATCGTGACGTAGTGCGCGAGCAGGTGCTCGCCCTGGCTGGCGGGGAAGCTCCCCCCGCACAGGGTCATGCCGAACCCCGAGAGCACGAGCGTCCGCACCAGGTGGCGCATCATGGCGACGTCGCCGCTCACCAGCGCGCGCGGCTCGGCGAGGAGCGCGGCCTCGTCACCCGCGAGCAACGCGAACGGCGCCTCGCGGTACGGCCGATCGAGGAGCAGGTGCGAGAGCAGCCAGTCGACCTGCGCCGTCGGCCGACACACGCTGTCGCCGACGCCGGCGCGGATGAGGCGGCGTGGCGCGTCGGCCTGGACGCGCAGGTCGAAGAACACGCCGGCGGGCGTCGCCGTGCGCACCGAGCGCTTGACGCCACCGTCGAGCACCGACGCGCTCACCGACGTGTAGCCGTTCATCGAGGGCGCGGTCGCGAACACGACCTGCGGGATCCGGCGGCGATGGGCGACCAGCTTGGCGATGTCGTTGATCGTGCCCGAGCCGACCGCCACGACGGCGTCGGTCGCCGGATGCGTCTCCTCCTCGATCCGCGCGACGGTCCCGGCGTCGCACTGCGGCCGCCGGTCGAGCACGATCGACTGCACGTCGAAGCGCGAGGCCAGCGCCCGCGCGACGCGCGCCCCCAGGGCCGCGGCGGTGTCGACGTCGGCGAGGACGAGGAGCCGCGGACCGAGGCCGAGCCCGCGGACCAGCTCGACCTCCGCGCCGTCGAGGCTGTCCTCGATCGCGAGCGAGCGCGTCTCCGCCGCGAGCAAGGCGCCGCTCTCCGGATCGGGGTAGCGCCCCTCGAGGAGCAGCGCGATGGGATCGCCATCCGGGCCGTCCGGACGGCTAGCGGCTGGCATCGAGCACGGCTCGCAGTTGCGAACGCAGCGAGCCGACCGTCGGCGCGAACGAGCCGTCGAACGCGGCCGATCCCACGGTGAAGGCGTCGACGCCGGCGGCGGCGAGCGCGCGGACCTGCTCCGGGCGACCGATGCCGCCCGCGACCAGCAGGATCCCGTCGGTGCCGCGGCGCGCGGCCTGCACCAGCTCGAGCGGGTCGGCCTCGGTCGCGCGGTAGGCGAGGAGGTCGACGCCGGCGCACCCGCGCTCGATCGCGCGCCGGCAGTCGCGCTCCACGTCGTCCGGTGACCCGGCGAGCTTCGTCGGGTGATCGAAGGGCCGGCCCGGGAACGGCAGGTAACGCGTCGGACTGCCGTCGAGGATCGCCAGCACCTCGTCGATCTGGGTGCCGCCGAGCAGGCGCTCGATCCCGATCTCGCGCGCCACGCGCGCCGACGCCAGGCACGCGGCGGGGGTCGTGCTGACCACCTCCATGTAGCTCGTCGCGCCCATCTCCCGGATGCGCCGCGCCACCCGCGCGAGCTCGGCCGGCGGCAGGCCGACGTCCTTGAACCCGATGTGGGTGAGGCCGACCGGCGCGATGTCGTCGAGGACTTCGAGCGCGTCCACCACCGTCTGGTCGGCGCGGGTCAACATGAAGACGAAGTCCATACCCCCGAGGATAGCGCCGGATCCTCGGCCGCACTCGTGCGTTGGAGACCAGGTGCGGCTCCTGTCGATCTCCATCCTCGCGGTGCTCCTCGCCGCACCTACACCCGCGTTCTCCGACGGCGCCAAGGCGACCCTGGCCCAGTTCTTCGCGACCGACGAGGCCAGCGTCACCAGGGCCACGGGTTACCGCCTCGCCGGTGTCACCGACTACACCGAGGTGATCGTCGGCGCCTACACNNGTGTGCAAGGGCGCGCGGGTGTGGCTGGGACCGCACGACACGCGCCTGCTCGGGCTCGTCGATCTCGGCGGCGCCCCCGGCCCCCTCGGCGACGGTCCGGCGATCGACGCGCGCACGAGCTGGACGACGACCCTCGCCGGCCCGACGCGGAAGCTGCGCTTCCCCGTGCTCGTCTTCGAGACCCGCGACGAGCAGGTGACCACCGGCAGCTCGCGCTTCCGCAAGGAGGTGACCGGCACCGAGCGCCACCACGACCTCGTGCTGGTCTCCTTGCGCCAGGCCGACGAGCGCTCCCCGAAGCTCGCCACGCTGCCGACGGTCGACCTCTACCCGTCGGGCGGGGGCACGACCACGAGCTACACGCTCGCCAAGGGCGCGCGGCGCGGCGCGCTCGACATCGTCGGCAGCGAGCAGCGTCACCTCGATCGCGATCTGGCGTGCATCCGCCCCGACCCCGTCCCCGTCCGCTACGTCCTCGAACAGCGGCGCTACGTCCGCAAGGACGAGCTCCTGCGCAAGGGCTGCCACTGATCCCCGGACTCTGAGCTATTGTCGAGCAGATGCCGCCGCGCTGGACTCGATGCGTCCTCGTCGCGCTCGTCGTCCTCGCGCCGGCGTCGAGCGCACGGGCGCAGCCGCGCTCGTTCACCGAGACCCACGAGTACCTGACCACGCCGCGCGGCGAGACCGAGCTCGAGCTCCTCACCACGCAGGCGCAGGCGACCTTCGACGGCGACTCCCCCGAGGCGTTCGGGCTCCAGCTCGCGATCGAGCACGGCCTCACCGACCGCTGGGGCGTCGCCCTGCTCCATCGCTTCGCGCAATCGACGGGCAGCGGCACCATCGCCGATCCCGGCGAGCCGCTCCGCTTCACCGAGACGCGCCTCCGCTCGCGCTACCGCTTCGCCGAGCGCGGCGAGCGCGCGTTCGACATGGTGGCCCACGTCGAGGCCGCCAAGCGGTTCGGCGGCAGCGTCTACGAGCTCGAGCTCCGCCCCGTCCTGGCGCGGGACCTCGGCGTGGTGAGCGTCGCCGTCGATCCCATCGTCACGCTCGTGCTCGGCGGCGACCTGCCCGAGCCCGCGCTCGCGGTGGGCTGGGCCGCCGGCATCACCTACGATGCGCGACCGACGCTCCGGGTCGGCGCCGAGACCTGGGGTGGCTTCGACGTCGAGCAGGTCGAGGAGACGGCGCTGTCCGCCGGGCCCGCGATCTCGTGGTCACCGACGCCGTCGTTCTGGATCGCGGCGACCGCGGGCTTCGGGCTCAACGACAACGCCGATCGCCTGAGCGTGCGCGGACTCGTCGGCCTGCAGCTGTGACCCGCACCCATAATACGGCGCCCGCAGCGTGAAGCTTCCCCGCCATCTCGCTCGACGTGGCAAACCTTCACCCTGCGGTTTCGGGCCTTGACCCGACCCGGTTCGTCGTCGAGCCTGGTGGGAGCGCCATGAAACACGACCGTGGGCAGACCGAGGCGACCGAGACCCCTGCGTCCGAAGCGACACGCGGCGCGCCCGGCAAGCGCACGATGACGACCGGGATGGGCCCGGTGCAGCAGCGCGCGCTCGGCGCCACGCCGCCGCCGGTGCAGATGCACGCGGTCGACACCTCGGCCGCGGACGATCCGTACAACGTGCACCTCGCCGCCGCGCACGGGACGTCGGGAGCGGCCGAGAGCATCCCGCACCTCGACGCGATCCAGCGCTCGTTCGGTCCCCAGCACGACGTCGCCGGCGTGAAGGCGCACGTCGGCGGCGCCGCGTCGGAGGCGACGCAGGCGATGGGCGCGTCGGCGTACGCGACCGGCGATCACGTCGCGTTCGGCTCGAGCCCCGATCTGCACACCGCGGCGCACGAGGCCGCGCACGTCGTCCAGCAGGCGCAGGGCGTCAACCTGTACGGCGGCGTCGGCGAGGCCGGCGACCGTTACGAACAGCACGCCGACGCCGTCGCCGATCGCGTCGTCGCCGGCGAGTCGGCCGCCGACCTCCTCGGCGGCGCCACCGGCGGCGCTGCGGCGAGCGGCGCCGTGCAGCAGAAGGGCGGGCGCCAGAAGAAGGTCGGCAAGGGCTTCACCCGGAGCGGCGGCGGCACGGTGAAGGCGTTCCTGACCAAGCTCGTCGAGGAGGGCAAGCTCGCCATCACCGGCAAGCAGATCGCGATCCTCGACGCGGTCGCGCAGGTCGAGACCAGCGGACAGATCGCCTGCGTCCAGACCTACGACGACCAGATCATCTCGCTCGGCTTCAAGCAGGTCGTGCTCGGTCACGGCTCGCTGGCGAAGATGATGAAGAAGGCGCCGGCCGGCTTCGCCAAGCACGGCCTCTCGCTCGACACGTCGCGCAAGTACCACCACCCGGGCTGGGACAACCCGCCGCCCGCGATCGCCGGCGTCGAGGACGAGGAGGAGCTGCGCGGCGAGGAGTGGGGCATGAAGTTCTACGCGGCGTCGATGGAGCCCGACGTCGTGAAGGCCATGTGCGAGCTCGCCCTCGGCGAGCTCGGCGAGGTGCAGGGCGCGATCAAGAGCAAGGGCGGCGGCGACGTCGACTACTTCCAGGACACGACCGCGCTGTCGTGGCTCCTCGAGTGCAAGAACAACCGCCCCTACTTCACGGGCCTCTCGATCCGCCGCGCGGTCGACGACGGCGCGAAGTCGGCGGGGTCGCGCGACGCGTTCCTCGACATCCTGGCCAGGGCCATCGTCAGGACCTACGAGATCGAGGAGCCGCTCCTCCACTACAAGAAGGCCAAGAAGAAGAAGGGCAAGGGCGGCAAGCTCTCCGCCGACGACGACGCGGCGCTGCTCGAGGCGATGAAGGCGAAGTACACGCCGGTCGGCCACCAGAAGGGCACGAACATCGTCACCAAGATCTCGCGCAAGCTCGGCGTGCCCGACGTCAGCCCGAACGTGGCGAAGAAGGCGGCGCCCGCCGAGGCGCCCGCGCCCGAGCCCCAGGAGCCGGTCGCGGCACCGAAGCCCGCCGACGAGGTGCTGGTGTCGATGCCGGCGCCGGACGCGGACCATGCGGCGGAGGTGTGCCTGCCCGAGCCCGCGCCCGAGGCCGACGGGCTCCTCCAGTCGTTCCCGGAGGAGAACGTGTCGGTGGCGCCGCCGGCCCCGCCCCCGGCGCCCGAGCCGAGCGTGTCGGTCGAGCCCTCGATCGAGGTCGCGCAGCAGGCGCCGCCCGCGCCCGAACCGGAGCCCGCGCCCGCCACGCCGCCGAAGGCCGAGCCCTCGTGGTCGAAGAACGCGCGCGCGTACCACCGCCGCCACCCCGAGTACGTCGAGCCGTTCAACGCCGCCACCAGCAACGTGTGCGTCGGCGCCGACGGCGAGCTCGTCCCCAACGAGGTCGCCCGCTGGCAGGTCGCGCACGGCGTGAAGCCCGACGGCTACTGCGGCCCGCTCACGCTCGGCGCCGCCGTGGGCAACCCGCCGCCGCCGGACGCGATCGCCCCGATCCCGGCGCCGCCGCCCAGGGCCGAGGCACCGACGGTGCAGGGACCGACGATCGGCAACCTGCCGGCGGCGCCGCCGACCCCGGCGCCGTCTCCGACCGCCGCCCCCGACGTGCTGGCGCCCGTGGTGCCGAAGGTCGAGCCCAGGGCGCCCGACATCGCGCAGGACGCACCTGCGCCCGACGTCGCGCCCGCACCGGCCCTGGTGAAGGGGCAGGCGACGCGGATGGTGGTGAAGGCCGGCTCGCAGAGCTGTCTGGTCTTCGTCTCGCCCGACGGCGTCACGGCCAAACCCGATCTGTTCATCTTCTTCCACGGCTACCAGGCCGACTACGGCAAGGACGTGGACGAGAAGCAGCAGCGTCCCAAGAACATGAAGCTCTACAAGTCGGGCGCCGACGTCGCCGAGGAGGCGATGCAGTACGCGACCGGCAAGAACCTCATCGCGCTCCTGCCGCAGGGCAACATCGGCCGCAACGACGAGCGCGGCGGCCACATGAAGGCGCTCGAGGGCGGCCTGGCGCCGTTCGTGACGTCGGCCCTGGCCAACATCGCCAAGGAGCTGGGCGTACAGGCGCTCGAGGCCGGCAACATCGGCCTCGCCGGCCACAGCGCCGGCGGGTACGAGGGCATCCACCAGGCGATGGGCAGCGACAAGAAGATGGGCGACCTCGCCGACAACATCACCGACGTGACGCTGATGGACTCGGCGTACAGCGGCGTGCACTTCGAGGACACGCGCGACTGGATCTTCGGCGGTCCGCCCGGCAAGAACCTGCGCATCATCGGGCAGGCGGTCCAGATGGCGAAGAACCGCGACGGCGGCCACCGGCCGTACTTCGCGTTCGACAAGCTCGCGCGCTACGCCGACAAGCGCGGCTTCACCGTGAAGGAGCTGCCCGAGGGCGAGAAGCGCGACACCTCGACGGTCATCCAGCACACCCAGATCATCAACGCCGAGGGTCAGGTCCAGGGTGACGTGCTCGTGCTGATGTCATCGCGCAGGGGCGGCCAGGGCCACCACGACATCCGCGACGACGTGATGGACGACGCGATCCTCTCGATCGGTGAGGGCGCCGCGGGCAACGCGGCCTTCGATCAGGATCGCGTCGCGCAGGCGAAGCAGCAGCAGCCGCAGGCGCAACCGGCGCAGGCGGAGGACGACGGGCTGGTCCAGCAGGGCCAGCAACAGCAGCAGACGGAAGGCGGCGGCGGGGGCGGCGACGCCGACGACGCCGCCGGCGGCAACCCGGTGCCGATCCCACAGCACGTCGACGGCGCCGACGACGGCTCGAAGGAGCCGGTGCAGGCGCCACCCATCCCGAACGTCACGCCGCCGCCGCCGGCCCCCAAGGCCGAAGGTCGCGGCGATCTGAAGTTCCCGTCGGGCACCAAGGTCGCCGACCGGCTCTACGGCCCGGACGGCATCGCGGCGGTCGAGAAGCTCCACCGCGAGAACACCGTCAAGGTGAAGGGCAAGGACGTCCACATCTACCTCGACGACGAACAGTGGGCGTTCAAGCAGCGCTGCTACGCCGCGTGTGTGGCCAAGCTCGGCGATCAGCTCTTCGGCGGCGTGCCCGCGGACGAGCTCGGCAGCGTCGGCAGCGGCAAGCTGCGCAAGCCCGCCGTTCCCAAGCTGAACGGGATGATCGCGGCGTTCCGCGCCGACCCCAACCGCCCGGCGGACGAGGACCTCAAGCCCGGCTCGGCGTACCGGCCGCCCGAGGAGGACTTCAACCTCTGGGACCTGGGCTTCAACAACATCTACCTGTGGAAGATCATCGACTGGGCCAAGAAGAACTCACCGGACGACCCGTGGGGCGACAAGGTGCTGAAGAAGGCCGTCGAGATCATCGGCAAGCGCAAGGCGCCGCCGGGCGGCTCGAACCACTCCAACGGCGCGGCGATCGATCTCACGCTCAAGTACAAGGGCTCGTGGCGCGGCAACAAGTACGACGATCAGGACGCCTGGAAGGCGTCCTACGCCGACAAGTGGCTCAAGAAGCACAGCCAGGATTACGACTTCCACAACTACAAGAACGAATGCTGGCACTACAACTACAAGGGGTCGTACTGAGCGGGCACTCTCGGGTGCATGAAGCTCACGTGTGCGATCGGGCTCTCGCTCGTGCTGGCCGCCGGCTGCGGCAAGAAGAAGCCAGAGGCCGCCGCCGGCAAGGACGGTGGTGACGCCGTGACCGCCGATGCGAGCGCGCCGGGTGCCGATGCGGCGCCTGCACCCGACGCGGCCGAGGCCGCGCCCGCCGCCGGCGGGTTGTCGGGTCGCGCCGACGGGGTCGGCCCGCTCGACGAGAAGTTCCAGGTGAGCAAGGCGTCGCTCGAGGCGGCGTTCCCCGGTTTCACGATCGAGCAGGTCTCGAAGAGCCACGGCGGCGATCTGCGCGAGGAGTACTGGGCGGTGAAGAAGGGCGACCGGGACGTCCTCCACGTCCAGGCCGAGGACGACACCATCGACGCGGTCGACATCCTGAGCGACGAGGTCCCCAGCCCGCTCGGCGTGAAGCTCGGCGCGACCTACGCCGACGTCGAGAAGGCGCTGGGCAAGCTGTCGTGCGAGAACGCCGGCGACGAGACCGACTGGCGGTCGGACGTGGTGGTGTGCTGGAGCGAGAAGGCCGACACCTACACCATCGACTTCGTGTCGCAGGAGGGCGAGGACGCGGCCCAGATGCTCGAGGATCCGGCGAAGCTCGCCGGGGCGACGGTCAAGGCGGTGACCTGGCGCCGCCCGCTGCCCGGTCCGGGCTGAAACCGGCGGCCGCGGCGGTTGTCCCACCAACACGGTGCGCGCGGCCCCTGCCCTCTCGCTCCTCCTCTCCTGTGCGTCCCCACGCACCGCGGCCCCCGTGCCCGTGCCCGTGCCCGTGCCCGATCTCGAGCCGCTCTCGGCTCCGGTGCCCTCCCCGGCTTCTCCATCCTCCCTCTTCGACGCCGGCACCTTCGACCTCACGCTGCGCGGCAAGCCGTTCGGCCACGAGTCTTTCTCGATCGAAGCCCACGGCGCTGACGCCAACGACGACACCGCCAGCGCCCTCGCCGGCTACACCCTCCACTCCGAGGTCCAGCTCGTCTTCGGCAGCGCGATGCGCCTGATGGACGGCGTGCTCGCCACCGACCGCTCATGGCGTCCGGTCTCCGGACGCTTTCGCGACGTCAAGGACGGCGGCACGATCAGCGTGCTCGAGGGCATGCCGCTGGTGCTGCGAGGGACCGCGCCGTTCGCGCCGCCCACCGAGCGCAGCGCGAGCCGCGCCGTCGAGCTCTTCCTCGCCGACCACACGATGAGCCACTTCGCGCCGCTGTGCGCGATCGACGCGCCCGCTCGACGCGTCGCCTTCCCGGGCATGGAGGTCACGGTCGGCGCCGACGAGCCGCGACCGGGCGGCGCGCTCGCCCGGCGGCGCGTCGACCTCGGCGGGACGATGCGCGTGCACCTGGCCTGCGAGCGCGGGCGCCTCGTCGGCGTCGAGGTGCCGCTGGTCGGCCTCGCCGCGATCCGGCCCGGCCGCGCCGCCGACGTGGCGGCGCTCGCGACGCCGTCGGCCGGCAAGCCGCCGCTCGCGACCGGCCTCGTCGAGGAGGCGCGCACCGTGCGTGTCCCCGCCGGACGGCACGGCGCGCCCGCCGAGCTCGCGTGCGCGCTCGTGCGCCCCGCCGGCGATCCGCGCGCGCCCCGGCCCGCCGTCATCCTCCTCACCGGCTCCGGACCGCAGGACCGGGACGGCGACACCGTCGGACCGGGCGGGGTGAAGCCCGCGCTCCTGAAGGTGCTGGCGAACGGGCTCGGCGAGGCCGGCGTCATCTCCCTGCGCTGCGACGATCGCGGGACCGCGTCGTCGACGGGAACGTACGGCGAGGCGACGCTCGACACGTTCATCGGCGACGCGCGGGCGATGCTCGCGACGCTCGTCCGCGAGCGTCAGGTCGACCGCGCGCGCGTCGTCGTCGTCGGCCACTCCGAGGGCGCCGTGGTCGCGACCCACGTCGCCGCCCGTGAACGCGCCCGCGTCGCCGCGATCGCGCTGCTCGCCGGACCGGGCCGCGACATCGACGTCGTGCTGCTCGAGCAGATCGAGCGCACGCTCGACGCCGCCGGGCTCACGCGCGAGGAGGTCGCGAAGGCGCTCGCCCACCACCGCGCCGCGTTCGCCGCCATGCGCGCCGGCGAGCCGCTCCCCGAGACCGCCGAGGGCAAGGAGTGGGTCGGCGGCGAGCCCTGGATCCGCTCCCACCTCCGCCGCGACACCCTCGCCACGGCGGCCGGGCTCGCACGGGTCGGCGTCCTCGTCGCGCAGGGAGAGGTCGACCGCCAGGTGACGATGGCCGACGCGCAGGCGCTGGTCAGCGCATTCCGGGCGAGCGGCAACCCGGACGTCACGCTCGCCCGCTATCCGTCGCTCGATCACAACTTCGCGCGCTCCGCGACCGGCGCGGTCGCCGACTACGTCGACGAAGGCCGCGCGATCGACCCGGCCTTCATCGACGACGTGGTCGCGTTCGTCAGCCGCGTGCGCCGGCGCTGAGCACGTGGCGCAGCCCGGGGCGCCACGATCGCGGCGCGAGCCCGAGCCGGCGCGCCCGTTCGGTGTCGAGCACGGCGTACGCCGGCCGCGGCGCCGACGCGCCCCACGCCTCCGAGCCGATCGCCTCGACCTGCGACGGGTCGACGCCCAGCAGCAGGGCGATCGCGACCGCCAGGCCATGCCACGTGGTGGACTCGTCACCCGCGAAGTGGACGACGTCCGGCGCGTCGCGCAGCCGCACGAGCGCGAGGAGCGCGCCGGCGAGATCGTCGACCCACGTCGGACAGCCGCGCTGGTCGTCGACGACGCGCACGGCCCCGCCCGTGCGCAGCCGCGCCGCGATCGCCGGCACGAAACCCGCGCCGTCCTCGCCGAAGAGCCACGACGTGCGCACGACGCGGCCGCCCGCCGCGCGCACCGCGTCCTCGCCGGCGGCCTTGCTCGCGCCGTACACCGAGCGCGGCGCCACCCGATCGTCCTCGCGGTACGGGCGCGTCGCCGTCCCGTCGAAGACGTGATCGGTGGAGACGTGCACGAGCGCCACGCCGCGCGCCGCACACGCGCGGGCGACGTGCCCTGCCCCGAGCGCGTTCACCGTGAAGGCGCGGTCGCGCTCGGCTTCCGCTCGATCGACCGCGGTGTACGCCGCCGCGTTCACGACGGCCGCGGGTGCGTGGACGTCGAGCGCGCGCGCGAGCGCGTCCGGGTCGCAGACGTCGAGCGCCGCCCGATCGAGCGCGACGACCTCGGCGTCGCCCCGGCGTCGCACGAGCGCGCGCCCGAGCCGTCCTCCGCCGCCCGTCACCAGCACCTTCACGGCGCGTACCGGGGCAGCTCGGCGTCGGCCAGGAGCGGCGCCGCCGCGTCGCGCGCCGAGACCCGCGCGTCCTCGCGCGGCCAGTCGATACCGATCGCCGGATCGTTCCACCGGAGGGCGCGCTCGTCGGCCGGCGTGTACGGCGCGGTCAGCTTGTAGACGATGTCGGCGACCTCGCCCATCGCCTGGTAGCCGTGCGCGAACCCGGGCGGGATCCAGAGCTGGCGGCGGTCGTCGGCCGACAGCACCGTGCCGTACCAGGCGCCGAACGTCGGCGCGCCGCGCCGCACGTCGACGACGACGTCGAAGATCGCGCCGCGGATGACGGACACGAGCTTGCCCTGGGGCACCGTGAGCTGGTAGTGGAGGCCGCGCACGACGCCGCCGTACGAGCGCGCGACGTTGTCCTGCACGAAGTCGAGCCCCACGGCGACGCCGAGCGCCGCATGCCGCTCGCGGTGGAACACCTCGACCAGGTGCCCGCGTGCGTCCTCGTGCTCGACGAGCTCGATCAGGATGACCCCCGGCAGCGACGTCGCGATCGCCTTCATCGCCGCCCCCTCACCGTCGCCCGTCCCGCACCGCCTCGATCCAGCCCAGGCCGAAGCGCGTGTCCGGCTCGAGGTAATGCCCCTCGCTCCACTCGTTGAGCGAGGCGACGAACACGAGCTGCGCGTCGTCGGCGAGCCCGCTGCCGCGCGCATGGGCCACGGCGTGCGCCACGAACGCGCGGAAGTGATCGGGGTGCTCGCCGGTCACCACCGGCCACCACGGGTACTTCTCGGGCCGGGTCTCGCCGGTCTCGCGAAAGTCGGCGCCACGCGGCGACGCGTCCCACCCCGGGCACACCGCCGGGTGATACGGCAGGCCAGCGCGCGCCGCCAGCTGCGGCCACTCGGCGACCCGGATCGCCACGCGCTCGGCGTAGTCCTGGAGGAACGCGCCCTTCCAGTCGGGCAGGAGCACGTAGTTGGTGACGCTGTCGAAGCCGAGGTCGCGCACGCGCGGGGCGACGTCGGCGTTGGGCTCGATCGCCGCCAGGTGGAGCGGCGGCAGCCCCGCGCTCGCCAGCATCGCGCGCGCCGCCGCGATCGCCGCGCGCGCGCCTTCGACGCCCAGCTCCTTGACGAAGAACGTCGAGTCGAAGATCGAGAGGTACGCGCGCCCGTCGACGCGCACGTAGTTGTCGCGCACGAAGTAGCGCTCGGCCAGGTAGCGCACCAGCGCGACGAAGTCGTCGACGTCCGACGGCACCAGGCGATCGGCCTCGATCACCGGCGTGTCGGTCCGCCGCACGGGCAGCACGCGCCGCGGCATCCGGTTGGCCCACATCACCGCGAACGGGAAGCGCTGGCCGAGCTCGCAGCCGAGGAAGCCTCGATCGAGCGCGTCCTGGAACACGCGCTTGCCGCGGCACCAGAAGAAGCCATACACGAGCCCGTCGACGCCGTGGTCGCGGCACAGCTCGACGCGGCGCTGGACGGCGACCGGATCGCGGTCGTCGTAGCGTCCCCACAGCGGCACCCTCGGCTGCACATGACCCTCGAAGCGAGGCGCCGAGCGCTCGACGAGATCCCACTCGGTGAAGCCGGGATAGAACGCCTCGTCCCGTTCGGGGATGGGGTGCCAACCTGGGTACACGTAGGCGAGGACGCGCACGCGCCGGCACCGTATCATCCCGGCCATGCTCCGCACGCTCGCCGCGCTCGCTCTCGTGCTCCTCGCCGCCTGTGAGGGCGGCGCCGAGAAGGCCAAGGAGATCGGGAAGAAGATCGACAACGTCGCCGACAAGCTCGACACGAGCGAGGCCGACACCTACCTGGCGCAGGCCAAGGAGGCGGTCGCGAAGCAGGTCGAGCCGTCCGAGGCATGCTCGTGGGTGAAGTCGGCCGCCGCGCAGAACGCGGCCGCCGCCGCGAAGCCGAGCATCGAGGAGCTGCGCGTCCTCTGCACCAGGACCGTGCCGCTCATGCGCGCCACGACCGCCGTCAAGGCCGCGGAGGCCGCGCGCGCCGAGCAGCCGCAGGCGCCGTCGCTCACCGAGTGCTCGAGCGACACCTGGGCCAAGGAGAAGGTCGTGCTCGAGCGCGACTTTCCCACCGAGCCGCTCTGGATCGACCTCAAGGCCCGCTGGGCCAAGGTCTGCCCCGCGATGTGACTACACGGCGCGCGCGCCGCGCGGCTGAGGCGCGCCCTGGCGCGTGAACACGATCTGGTAGAGCTGCATGAAGCGCGAGCGGAAGGTCGCCGCGCTGACCAGCAGGTAGAACTTCCACATGCGGTAGAAGCGGTCGCCGTAGCGCGCGCGCAGGGTCGGCCACGCCGCGTCGAAGCGCTGCCACCACGCCATCAGCGTCGGGTCGTAGTGCTCGCCCAGGTTGTGAACATCCTCGGGCACCAGGATCTCCTCCATCGCGTCGGTGAGCCGCCCGAGCGACGGGAACGCGGCGTTGGGGAAGATGTGGCGATCGAACCAGGGATCGATGCGATCGCGCGACCGGTTCGAGCCGATCGTGTGCACGAGGGCGGCGCCGTCGGCCGCGAGGCAGCGGTCGACCAGCTCCATGTACGCGCGGTAGTTCTTGGGCCCCACGTGCTCCATGAGGCCGATCGACACGACCGCGTCGAACGTGCCGGACGCGTGGCGGTAGTCGTCGAGGTGGACCTCGATGGGCAAGGTCCCCTTGCGCGCCTGCATCCAGGCGACCTGCTCCTTCGACACGTTGTACGCGACGACCGAGACGCCGTGCTTCTTCGCCGCGTGGAACGCGAAGCTGCCCCAGCCGCAGCCGAGCTCGAGCACGCGCATGCCCGGGCGCAGCCCGACCTTCTTGCACACGAGCTCGAGCTTGGCTTCCTGCGCGGCGTCGAGGTCCGCCTGGTCGCGCCAGTAGCCGCACGTGTACGCCATCGAGCGATCGAGCATCGCCTCGTAGAGATCGTTGCCGATGTCGTAGTGGCGGGTCGCGACCTCGAAGGGCCGGAGCGCCTGCGGGTTGAACAGGCGCGCGCGCACGACGTGGGCGACGAAGACCCAGTTGCTCGTGACCTCGCGGTCGAGCCGGGCGCGGAACACGCGGTCGAAGAACTGATCGAGGGCCGGCGTGTCCCACCAGCCCTCGACGTAGGCGTCGCCGAGCCCGAGGCTGCCCTCGCGCAGGACACGCACCCAGAGCCGCTCGTCGTGCACCTTCATGTCCCACGGCGCGTCACCACCGACGGTGATGCCGGCGCGCGCGAGCGCGTCGCGGCAGAGCTCGGCGGCCTTCCTGTCGTCGAGGACCGACAGGAGCTTCTTGGCGGGGCTGAGGGCGGTAGCGCTCACGAACGACTCCTCTCCATGGCAGAAAGCGCGAGATCGACGAGGCGCGGCGCCGGCAGGCGCGCGCCCGAGAACATCCACGCGAACCCGGCGGCGACCGCCGAGCCCGCGACGCGCTCGACGCGACCGGCGCCGCGCGCGCGCCGCGCATGTCCGTTGCCGGGCGACGACTTGCGCCGCAACCGGGAGAGCGCATCGCGAGCGCGCAGGACGCGACGGTAGTCGTCGAGGATCGGGTGGGCGCGCAGGCGCGCCGGGTAGCTCGCCGCGTCGCCGGCGAGGATGGCCTCGGCGCACAGCCGGCCCGACAGCGTCGCCGGCAGGATGCCCTCCGCGGTGAGCGGGTGCGCGAGGCCGAGCGAATCGCCGGCGAGGTAGACCCCGCCCTTGCCGTCGGCGTCGACGCGGGCGGCGCGGTCGAGGTGATCGGGATGGAACAGGTAGTACGAGTGGCCCTTCACGTGGTCGAGCGGCGCCGCCGCCTCCGCCGGCAGGTGGCCGAGGCGATCGAAGTGGGCGCGCGCCTGCGACCACGCCGCGCGCACCTCGCCCGGATCGACCGTGCCGCACCCGACGTTGAGCCAGTCGGACTTGGGCACGTTCCACGCATAGCCGCGCAGATCGTCGTGCAGGAGCAGCTCCGGCTCGCCGTCGTCGCCGAGACGCGCGCGCTCGATCGCGGCCGGCGGCAGGGGCAGCTCGAGCTCCTGCACGCCGACGGGCCCTCGCGGCCGCGCCGGCGCGAGCGTGCGCGCGACCGGGCAGTGCGTGCCGGCGGCGCCGATCAGATGACGCGCGCGCAGGGGACCGATCGTCCAGAAGCCATCGTCGTCGCGCTCGACCTGCTTGACCGCGATGCCGGTGTGGATCGCCGCCCCGCTGGTGCGCAGGAGGAAGTCGTCGAGCTCGTAGCGCCGGATGAACCAGCCGTTGCACTCGATCGCGTGGGCGCGGCCGCGGTAGTGCACGTGGCACGTGCGCCACGGCCAGAGACCGGCCGGGTACTCCCGAGGCGTGAGCCCGAGCACGTCCCAGATCGGCGCCGAGATCCAGCCGGCGCAGAGCTTCACGCGCGGGAAGGCGGCGCGATCGACGACGGCGACGCGCGCACCTCCCTTGATCAGCGTGCGTGCGAACGAGCTACCCGCCGGACCACCACCCACGACGATGGCGTCGAAGGTTTCCATCTCGAAGGAAACCCTACGGCGCCGACCGGCCGACCGGCAACCCATGATGCGGACGATCGGCGGCTCGATCCGCGTCGACGGTCGCGGACGTGTGCGCACGCGCACGCATCGCGCTCACCCTGCGTGCGCGCGGTTACGACTTCCTGATGCTGTAAACGAAGGACGCCTTGGGCGCGCGCAGCCAGCGCTCGGTGATCACGTCGCGCAGCTTGGCCCACGGATCCTTGGCGTCGACGAAGTCACGCACCATCGCCTGGGCATCGGCCTTGTCGCCCTTGCCCTTCACGCGGGCGACGCGGGTCATGAGCCTGTCGGCGGCGGGACCCCACTTGGCGAGGTCGACGTCGAAGCAGCCCTGGTCGCTACCGTTCGCCGCCATCGTGTCCGGGCGCCAGACCAGCACCTTGTCCTTCACGAACGTGCCCATCTGGATCGACGCGAGCTGGGAGTAGTTCCTGGGCGTGCCGTCGGCGGTGTACATGCCGCGCGAGATGTGACCGAACGCCCACGCGACGTCGCGGATGCGCGCGTCATCGGCCTCGGCCCTCGTGATGATGCCGCGATCGGCGAGCCAGCCCTCGAAGTAGAGCGCGGCGGTCTGCGCCTTCAGCTCCTCCATCGTCGACGCCAGCGGTCCGCCGAAGATCTCGTCGTCGGTCTTGCCCTTCACCTTGTAGTCGTGGGCCGGGCCGAGGTTGTGCGCCGCCTCGTGGAGGACGATGCTCATGAGCGCGGCCTCGGGTCCGGGCGCGACCCGCGCCTGCGTCGCCGGGCAGAAGAGCGACGCGGTCTGCGCCAGGAGCGACTCGGCGCTGTCGGCGTCGGTGTAGAGGTTGGTCATCGCGACGGTGCGCCCGCCGGCGGCGGCGACCTTGCCCCAGTTGGGCAGCGACTGACCGATCGTCGCGCCGTGCGCGCTGCGCGAGTTGCCGGCGTTGAGGATCATGTCGACGAAGTCGGGCAGCTTGAAGTTGACCTTGCGCGCCTTGTACGGCGCGCCGGCGAGCCTGGCGAGCGCGGCCTCCATGTCGCCCTTCACCGGCTCGAGCTTGGCGCGCCACGCCATCGAGCCCGGGTTGATGCGCGCGAAGCTGACGTGGAAGCCGGCCTTGAGCGCGCAGGGGTCGTGATAGACCTCGTCGGGGCCGATGCGCAGGTACCACTTCGAGCCCTTGTTGCCCATGTCGAGCCACGCCTCGTCGGCGGCCTCCCAGTCGTTGTCGCGGAAGGCCCGGGCGGCGGCGCGCAGGTAGGCGGCGAACGGCTGCTCCTCGGCGCTCTTGATCGCCGTCGCGGCGGCCTCGAGCTCGACCGCGACCGCCTCCATGTCCTCCTTGTAGGCGACGTGGTACGGCTTCGCCGCCCAGGTGCCGGCCGTCGGACCGGGCACCACGATCGAGAAGTGGCCCATCAGCTCCGCGGCGTTGGGCTGCTTCGCGATCACGTCACAGAACTTCGGCTCCTTCTGGAGCGCCTCGGGATAGAGGCCCGAGACGCGCGGCGGGCGCGAAGGCAGCGCGGTGCAGGCGATCTCGCCCTCGGTGCGCGGCGCCTCGCAGTACGGCCCCTGGTTGCGGAAGAACATCATGCGGCTCGCCGGGTCCTGCGAGGCGACGGCGGCGCGGTGCGCCAGCACGCCGCTCTGCCGCGCGAAGATCCGCTCGACGATCACCGCGGCGCGGGCGACGTGCTCGACGATCGCGCGATCCTCGGCGCTGGCGCCCGTCAGATCGGTCTCGACCAGGGTCGGGCGTCCCTGCGCCAGCTCCTCGATCACGAGCGCGCGGCGGCGCGCCTCGACGTCGTCGAGGCCGGCGGCGGAGGTGGGCTTCAGCATCGACGCGTAGAGCGAGGCGAAGCCAGGCGTGAACGCGCCGCCCGCGACCAGCGTCGCGAGCGCCGGGCCGTCCCAGCCCCAGAGCTGCACGAGCTCGTCGGGATCGAGGGTCCCGTCCTGGTCGGCGTCGGTGCGCCAGAAGAGCGGCAGCGCCAGCTCCGCGGCGCGGCGGTTGAAGTCGAGCCGCGCGAGCTGGTCGTAGGAAGAAACCGGAGCGGCCTCGATCGGATCGACCGGATCGGGCACCTCACCGACCCGCTCGTCGCGCCGGTCGCCATTCTCCGTCGCGATCGGCGCCGTGCCGCGCTGCGGCGGACAGCACGCGGCGACGAGGGTGAAGAGAGTGGTGAAGCGATATCGCATCCTGAAGCTCCTCGGTGCAAGAGTCGGAGCCCATGCGATACCACGTCGTACGGTCGCTTGTTGCGCTCGTCGTCTTGCTCGTCGCGGCGTGTGGCGACGGCCTGCTCGCGCCACCGATCGACGCCGACGTCGATGACGCGGGGCCGGCGGACGCCGGCGAGGACTGCGACGCCGCGACCTGCGCGGAGCCCACGTGCACCGACGGGCTGGAGAACGGCGACGAGACCGACGTCGACTGCGGCGGCTCGTGCGCGCCGACGCGGCGGTGCGGCGACGGCCTCGGGTGCGGCGATGGCGCCGACTGCGTGAGCGGCGTGTGCACGGGCGACGTGTGCCAGGCGCCGCGCTGTGGCGATGGCGTGCGCCAGGGCAACGAGGCGTGCGACGACGGCAACCAGACCAACGGCGACGGCTGCGACGACGGCCCCGGCGGCACCTGCCGCCCGACCGGCTGCGGCAACGGCGTGCGCTCCGGCAGCGAGGAGTGCGACGACGGCAACAGCACGCAGGGCGACGGCTGCGACAACAACTGCACGCCCACCGGCTGCGGCAACGGCGTGATCACGAGCGGCGAGTCCTGCGACGACGACGACGCGGATCCCGGCGACGGCTGCTCCGCGACCTGCCAGGTCGAGCCCGGCTACACGTGCTCGATGACCCCGAGCGTCTGCGTCGGGATGTGCGGCGACGGCGTCGTCGTCGGCGCCGAGATGTGCGACGACGCGCCGCCCGCCGAGAACGGCGACGGCTGCTCGATCACGTGCACGCTCGAGCCGGGCTACACGTGCGCCGGCTCACCGTCGGTGTGCAGCACCACGTGCGGCGACGGCGTGCGCGCCGGCAGCGAGGGCTGCGACGACGCCCCGCCCGCCGAGAACGGCGACGGCTGCAGCGCCAGCTGCTTCGTCGAGCCCGGCTGGGTGTGCGTCGGCACGCCGTCCCTGTGCTTCCCGATCTGCGGCGACGGCCGCGTCGTCGGCAACGAGGCCTGCGACGACCCGCCGCCAGCCGAGAACGGCGACGGCTGCTCGGCCTCCTGCACGGTCGAGCCCGGCTACACCTGCGGCGGCTCGCCGTCCACGTGCGCGCCGGTCTGTGGCGACGGCGTCGTCCTGCCCGGCGAGATGTGCGACGACGCGGCGCCCGCCGAGGACGGCGACGGCTGCTCGGCCTCCTGCACGGTCGAGACGGGCTGGACGTGCATGGGCACGATGCCCTCGACGTGCGCGACGACGTGCGGCGACGGCATCCGCGCCGGCGCCGAGGAGTGCGACGACGCGGCGCCCGCCGAGGACGGCGACGGCTGCTCCGCCACGTGCACCGTCGAGACCGGCTACACCTGCGCCGGCTCGGCGCCGTCGACGTGCACCGCGGTGTGCGGGGACGGCCTGGTGCGGGGCCCCGAGCAGTGCGACGACACACCGCCCGCCGAGGACAGCGACGGCTGCTCCGCCACGTGCGTCGTCGAGACCGGCTACGTGTGCGTGGGCGAACCGAGCATCTGCACGCTGTCCTGCGGCGACGGCGTCCTCGACGCCGGCGAGATGTGCGACGACGGCCGCACCGACGACGGCGACGGCTGCTCCGCGGCGTGCCAGATCGAGGTCGGTTACACGTGCACGGGCGCGCCGTCGGCGTGCAGCGCGACGTGCGGGGACGGCGTCAAGGCCAACGTCGAGGAGTGCGACGACGCGCCGCCCGCCGAGGACAACGACGGGTGCTCGGCGACGTGCACGATCGAGACCGGCTTCGACTGCGTCGGCACCATGCCGTCGATCTGCACGACGACCTGCGGCGACGGCGTCCGCGGCGGCGCCGAGCAGTGCGACGACGGCTGCGGCCCGACCACGCCCGGCGTCTGCGACGCCGCCGACAACGGCGACGGCTGCACCGCGACGTGCACCCTCGAGTGCGGCGACGGCGTCTTCAACCCGGCGATCGAGCAGTGCGAGGACGGCAACCGCACCGCCGGTGACGGCTGCTCGCCGACGTGCACGTTCGAGGTGACCTGCGGCGCCGGCGAGACGCTGGTGCAGGTGCTCTCGACCGACGTGCCCAAGGCGATCCCCGACAACAACCCCGCGGGCATCGACAGCAGCGTGGTCGTCCAGGCGGCGAGCCAGGGCGCGATCCGCAAGGTCTCCGTGGGCATCGCGCGCCTCGACCACACGTTCGACGGCGACCTGACGCTCTCGCTGGTGTCGCCGGCGGGCCGCTCGCGCAACCTGATGGTCCGCCGCGGCAGCAGCGGCGACCACCTCGTCCGCACCCGCTTCCACGACGACGCCGCGACGGCGATCGGTGCCGGGGCGGCGCCTTTCACCGGGGCGTTCCGGCCCGACAACGAGCTCTCGTCGGTCGCGGGCTTCGGCTCGCAGAGCGCCGCGGGCGCCTGGCTCCTGCACGCGGTCGACGGCGCCGGCGGCGACGTCGGCACCATCCACGCGTGGACGCTCTCGCTGTGCGTCGATCCGGCGGTCTCCTGCGGCAACGGCAGCGTCGATCCCGGCAAGGAGTGCGACGACGGCAACGGCACCAATACCGACGGCTGCAACAACCAGTGCGGCGTGACCTCGGGTTGCGGCGACGGCGTCTTCGATCCCGGCGAGGCGTGCGACGACGACAACCTCGCGGACGGCGACGGGTGCTCGGCGACGTGCGAGCTCGAGCTCGTGTGTGATCCGGGCCAGGCGCCGGTCGTCGTGAGTGATCGCGCCAGCGTCGCGATCCCCGACAACAACACCTTCCAGACCTACCCCGCGGCGGTCGCGACCACCGGCGGCGTGCGCCAGGCGATCGTGTACCTGCACGGCATCGCCCACGCCAACACCGGCCACCTCGACATCCAGCTGCGCTCGCCCGGCGGCCTCGTGACGCGCGATCTGTCGAGCGACAACGGCTCCTCCGCCAACCTCGCGCACACGGTCTTCGACGACGCGGCGAGCGATCCCGTCACGGCCGGCGCGAGCCCGTTCGAGAGCTTCTGGCGCCCCGAGCAGTCGCTCGCCACCACGCCGGGCACCGATCTCGCCAACATCTCGGCGGCCGGCACGTGGGAGCTGCAGGTGCGCGACGACACCAGCGGGACGGCCGGCACCTTCCACGGCTGGAGCCTCGGCCTTTGCCTCGACGTCGCCGCCTACTGCGGCAACGGGGCGATCGAGCCGGGCGAGGAGTGCGACGACGGCAACACGATCAACACCGACACCTGCAGCGTCCAGTGCCTCGTGCTCGACGGCTGCGGCGACGGCAACATCGATCCCGGCGAGGTCTGTGACGACAACAACGTCACGTCGGGCGACGGCTGCTCGGCGACGTGCCAGGCCGAGATGGCGTGCGCGCCCGGCGAGACCGCGGTCGTGCTGAGCGATCTGGCGACGCAGCCGATCCCCGACGACAACCTGTTCCGCAGCTTCCCGGCCGCGGTCGCCGCGACCGGCGGCGTCACCCGGGCGATGGTCTTCCTCACGACGATCGCGCACACCAACACCGGCCACCTCGACATCCAGCTCCTCTCTCCTGGCGCCGGCGTCATCCGCGACCTCTCGAGCGACAACGGCAGCGGCACCAACTACGTGCAGACGCTGTTCGACGACGGCGCGGCATCCGCGATCACCTCGGGCTCGGTGCCCTACACCGGCCGCTTCCGCCCCGAGCAGTCGCTCACGACGACGCCGTTCACGGACTTCCGCGGCATCAGCGCCGCCGGCACGTGGCACCTCGAGATCCGCGACGACACGGCGGGCACGGCCGGCACGCTCCGCGGCTGGACGCTCGGCCTGTGCGTGAACCCGACGGCCGCGTTCTGCGGCGACGGGCAGCCGGCGCCCGGCGAGGAGTGCGACGACGGCAACACCAACCACGGCGACGTCTGCAACAACCTCTGCCAGCTCAACGAAGGCTGCGGCGACGGCAACCTCGACGCCGGCGAGCAGTGCGACGACAACAACCTCGTGAGCGGCGACGGCTGCTCGGCGACGTGCATGCTCGACATCACGTGCGGCCCGGGTGAGCTGCCGGTCATCGTCTCCGACGCGACGTCGCAGGCGATCCCGGACAACAACACGTTCCACGACTTCCCGCTGACCGTCGGGGTGACCGGCGCCGTGAAGAAGGCCACGGTCCATCTCTCGGGGATCGCGCACGGCAACACCGGCCACCTCGACATCCAGCTCGCCTCGCCGAACCAGCTGGTCCGCGATCTGTCGAGCGACAACGGCTCGAGCGCGAACTACGCGCAGACGTTCTTCGACGACGCGGCGAGCGTCGCGATCACGTCGGGCACGGTGCCGTACTCGGGCCGCTTCCGTCCCGAGCAGTCGCTGTCGACCACCGGGGGCGTCGACTTCCGCAACGTGAACGCGGCCGGCATGTGGCGGCTGCAGATCCGCGACGACACCTCGGGCACGGCCGGCACGCTGAACGGCTGGGCGCTCGCGATGTGCGTGAACCCGACCGCGAACTACTGCGGCGATGGCGTCCCGGATCTCGCGGACGGCGAGGAGTGCGACGACGGCAACACCATCGACAACGACGCGTGCAGCAACCTCTGCCAGGTCGCCGACGGCTGCGGTGACGGCAACCTCGACCTCGGCGAGGAATGCGACGACAACAACGTGGCGAACGGCGACGGCTGCTCGTCGGCGTGCACGTTCGACATCGCGTGCGGCGCGGGCGAGATGGCCATCGTCATCCGCGACACCACGATGGTGAGCCTCCCCGACAGCAGCAACGGCGGCGTCTTCAGCGCGCCGATCGTCGTGCCGGTCAACGGCGTCGTGCGCAAGGTCATCCCGTCGGTCACGCTCACCCACGGGCAGGCCGACAACGTCGACATCTTCCTGATGTCGCCCTTCGGCGTGCAGCGCATCCTCTCCGATGACAACGGCGGCACGGGCGATCACTATCGCGCGACCTTGTTCCGCGACGACGCGTCGGCCGCGATCACGAGCGGCGCCGCACCGTTCACCGGCTCGTTCCGCCCGGAGCAGACGCTCTCCGACGCCGCCGGCTTCGCCAACCAGGCGGCAGGCGGATCGTGGCGCCTGCGCGTCGCCGACGACGCGACGCCCGCGGAGGTCGGGACGCTCGACGCCTGGAGCCTGGCTCTGTGCGTCGACACCTCGGTGGCGAGCGCGTGCGGCAACGGCGTGGTCGAGGCGACGGAGCGCTGCGACGACGGCAACGCCGTCGCGGGCGACGGCTGCTCGCCGACGTGCCAGCTCGAGCTCGCCTGCGCGGCGGGCGAGACCCCGGTCGTCGTGCGGTCCACGCCGGAGCTCATCATCCCCGACAACAACCCCACCGGCGTTTCGGACACGATCACCGTCGCGCAGGCCGGGTCGGTGCGGCTCGCGGTCGTGGCGCTCGCGACGATCACGCACACCTTCGACGCCGACCTCGACATCACCGTGGCCGGACCGGACGGGACGACGATCGAGCTGACCACCGACAACGGCAGCAGCGGTGACGACTACGTCTCCACCGTCCTGCGCGATGACGCCGCCACGGCGGTGACGTCGGGCACCGCGCCGTTCCGCGGCAGCTTCCGGCCCGAGCAGGCGCTCTCCGGGATGAACGGCCGGCCGGCCAGCGGCATGTGGACCTTGAAGGTCGCCGACGACCTGGGCGGTGACACCGGCGTCCTCCGCTCCTGGATCCTCGGGCTCTGCGTCCAGTGACGATCTGGCGCGAGCGCGCCGACCGCGTCACGCTGACGTGCGTGCGCCGGTCCGCCGTCCTCGTGTCGATCGCGGGCCTCTGCGTGGTCGCGTCCTGTCGCGGCCGGGCGGAGGAAGCGCCGACGTCGGCGCCCGCCGTGGCCGCGGCCGCGGATGCCGCGGGGGTCGAGATCTCCGACGCGGCGACGGCGCGCGATGGCGGCAGCCCCGGCGTCGCGGCGGCCGCCGTCCCGATCGAGCCACCGCCCTGCCCACGCGTCGTGCCGCGGCCCCCGGCGCCGATCGATCGTTCGCGGTTCACGCGCGCGCGATGGACGGACCTCGAGGGCTGGACCGACGACGCGCTGGCCGAGGCCGTGCCGGCGTTCCTCCGCTCGTGCCGGAAGCTCGACGAGCTGGCCGACGACGCGTGGGTCGGCCTCGATCGCCGCTTCGGCCGCGCGCGGCAGTGGCGCGCCGCCTGCGCCGCCGCCGCGCGCGTGCCCGCGGGCGATGACGCCGCCGCGCGCCGCTTCTTCGAGGCCGAGATGGCGCCGTGGCAGGTCGCCGGCAAGCGCGGCCCCGTCGGCAAGCTGACCGCGTACTTCGTCCAGCCGGTGCGCGCGTCGCGCACGCGCCACGGTCCGTACCAGCACCCGATCTACCGCCGCCCACCGGAGGTCGTGATGATCGACATGGCCGCGTGCAGCCCGACCGGGCGAGGCCGCAAGCTCTGGGGCAAGCTCGATCCGGCGACGCAGGAGCTCGTGCCGATGCCGTCGCGCGCCGAGGTCCGTCAGGGCGCGTACGCCGGGCGCGACCTCGAGCTCCTGTGGGCCGACGATCCGGTCGACACGCTCTTCCTCGACATCGAGGGCTCCGGGCGCGCGACGCTCGACGACGGCAGCGAGATCTGGCTCGAGTACGACGGCAAGAACGGCCACGAGTACGCCGGCCCGGCCGGGCTGCTGCGCGCGCGCGGCCTCCTGCCGCGGGGCAAGGGCACCATGCAGGGGATCCGCGAGGAGCTACGCGCCCACATGGACCAGTTCGACGAGATCACCGACGGCAACGCGTCGATGGTCTTCTTCAAGTTCGGGCGCGAGCCCGGCGCGGTCGGTTCGCAGGACGTCATGCTGACCCCGCGGCGCTCGGCCGCGGTGGACCGCAACTTCATCGCCGCGTCGACGCCCCTGTGGATCGATGGCAAGGCGCCACGCGCCGGGGGCGGCCTCGAGCCGTGGCGACACCTGGTGATCGCGCAGGACACGGGCGGCAACATCAAGGGTGCCGTACGCGCCGATCTGTACTGGGGCCCGGACGAGAGCGACGGCGAGATCGCCGGGCGGCTGGGCGGCGCCGGACGCTACTGGGCGCTGCTGCCGAAGAGCGTGAAGCCGGCACGGTAGGGCCCCCCTGCGACGTCCGATCGCTGACACCCACCAGCGGCGGGAGCGTTGGAGGTCCGACAGATTCGCATGCCGGCCCGCGCGATCATCCGCACATCTGCGCGGGAACGGGGCTTGCTCTGGCGGATCGCGATGCGCGAGCTCGATCTCGAGATCGTTGCGGCCGCCGCCTCCGGTGACGAGGCGGCGTGGCAGACGCTCTGGCGCGCCGTCGAGCCCGAGCTCCGCCGGATGCTGGCGCAGCCCGGCTTCCTCGGCCCGATCAGCCAGCGCGAGGACGATCGCCGCGACATCGCCGTCGAGGTCATGGGCCGGCTGCGCGCCGGAGACTTCTACCGGCTCAAGCACTTCCTCGCGGCGCGGCAGGAGAACCCGTCGCTCGCGTTCCGCGCCTGGTTGCGCGTGGTGGCCAAGCGGGTCGGGATCGACCACATCCGCGCCCACCCCGACTACGTCGATCAGCGACACCGGGGCACCCACGGCGCGTGGATCGCGCCGGTCGAGCTGCCGCCGCCGAGCCGGCTACCCGGCGCGCGTCCGCCGGTGACCTCGCGCGGCACCGCCAGCATGGTGATGCGCGCCGCCGCCGAGGGCGCGCCGCCCGAGCACGTCCGGGCCCTCGAGCGCTGGATCCTGGGCCACTCCTTCGATGAGATCGCCGCCGAGCTCGAGCTGGGGAGCGCCGCCGAGGCCGCGCGCATGGTGCGCACGACCGTCGAGCGGCTGCGCCGCCGGTTCCGCGCGGCCTCGTGAGCACCATGGGCCCGCCCACGCTCATCACCGAACCCACGCCGAGCACCGATCGCGAGGAGATGCGCGCGGCGGTGCAGCGGCGGCTCGAGCTGTTCTCGCGCCTCGCCGTCGTCGTCTTCTGCGTCGTCGTCAGCTTCGTCGTCGCGCTGGGGCGTCTCTACCCGGTGCACCGGCCGCACGAAGCGAGCGTCGTCATCGCGTACGGCATCGCCGGCGCGCTCGTGTGCGGGCTCGCCTGGTACCGGACGCTCCACCGCCGGCGCCCGAGCCTCGAGGCGCTCTACCGCCTGGACGCGCTGTACACGATCGTGATCGGCGCGGCGCTCGGCATCACCGCGTACTTCTACACGGCGCGGTTCGCGGCGATCTACAGCTCGCTCGTCATCGCGCTCTTCACGCGCACGATCATCGTGCCGTCGACGGGCGCGCGCACGCTCGCCGTCGGCAGCCTGGCGTTCGCGTCCCTGTTCGTCGCCGGCGTGCTGTCCGGCCTGGTCCATCCCCACCGCATCGACATGCCCCTCGTGCCCTTCCTCGCGAGCGTGGCGCTCTTCTCCGTCCTCGCGGTCGGCCTCGCCGCCGCCGGCTCGCAGGTCATCTATGGTCTGCGGCGACGCATCACCCGCGCCATGCAGCTCGGGCAGTACACGCTCGAGGCCAGGCTCGGCGAGGGCGGCATGGGCGTGGTGCACAAGGCGCGGCACGCGATGCTGCGGCGGCCGACGGCGATCAAGCTGCTCCTGCCGTCCCGGCACGACGCGGGCGCGCTGGCGCGCTTCGAGCGCGAGGTCCAGCTCATGAGCCAGCTCACCCACCCCAACACGGTCGCGATCTACGACTACGGCCGCAGCCCCGACGGGGTCTTCTACTACGTGATGGAGTACCTCGACGGGATCGATCTCGAGCGCCTCGTCCGCCGGCACGGCCCGCAACCGGCGGCGCGCGTGATCCGGATCCTCGAGCAGCTGTGCGGCGCCCTCGACGAGGCCCACGCGATGGGCCTCATCCACCGCGACGTGAAGCCGGCCAACGTGATCCTGTGCCGGCGGGGCGGCGCGGCCGATGTCGCCAAGCTCGTCGACTTCGGGCTGGTGCAGGAGATCGCGCGCGGCGGGGGCGCCACGACCCGCGGGATCGTCGGGACGCCCGCGTTCATCTCGCCCGAGGCGGTGACCGACCCCGAGCGGGTGGGACCGGCGAGCGATCTGTACGCGCTGGGCGCGACCGCGTACTTCCTGCTCACGGGCCATCACGTGTTCGAGGGCAGGTCGCCGCTCGAGGTGTGCGCGCAGCACGCCACGGCGCCGCCGACACCGCCATCGCGGCGAACGGTGGAGCACGTCCCGGCGGCGCTCGAGGCGCTCGTGCTCGCGCTGCTGGCGAAGGATCCGGGGCAGCGCCCGGGCAGCGCCCGCGACCTCGCGGCCGCGCTGCGCGCGATCCCCGAGCACGCCGAGTGGACCGAGGAGGAAGCCGAGGCGTGGTGGCGCCGCTTCGACTGCCTGCGCGACACCGAGATGGCGCGCCACGTCGCGCCGCCGCCGACCACCCTCACCGTCGACCTCTCCCGCCACGAGGTCACAGGCGCGATCGCGGCATGAGCGCGACCTCTTCCTCCCCGGCGGCGCGCTGCGCGCGCTGCGCGGCCGAGGCGAACGTCGGCGTGCTGTGCGCCGGGTGCGCACGCGAGGTGGCGCCGTGCGCCGGGCTCCTGCGCGAGCACGTCGTGTCGCGGCCCGCGGACGCCTCCGACGCGTGGCTCGTCGACGGGTTCGGGGTCGCCCATCCCGTCGCGGCCGCCGGCTGCCGCATCGGCCGCGGGACCGACGGTGATCTCGCGCTGCTGCACGGCTCGGTCTCGCGCGATCACGCGGAGCTCGCGCGCGGCCGCGACGGCGCGTGGCAGGCGCGCGACCGCGGCAGCCGCAACGGCACGCGCGTCGACGGCCGGCGCGTCGATGGCCGCGGCGCGCTGGCGCCCGGCGCGCTGCTCGGGGTCGGCGAGGTGCGCCTGTGGTTCCTCGACGGCGCCCTCACGCTCGCGACGACGAGACGTGGCAGCGACAGCACGCACGGCACCGCCCTCGACGATCAGCGCTTCGTCCTGACCCGCGACGGCAGCGAGCTGTGCGTGCTGGTGGGCGGTGCAGGTGGCGGGGCAGTGCTCCATCGCGCCGCCTCGGCGACGGCGTGGGTGGAGGTGAACCTGTCGCCGCTCGAGCTGCAGCTCCTGCGCACGCTGTGCCGCCAGGCCGCCACCGTCGCCGTCACCGGCCGGGACGAGGTCGGGGCGCGCTCGCGTGCGTGTGTCGCCACCAAGCAGCTCGCGCGCGTGCTGCCGTTCCAGTCGGAGTATGCCGACGAGGAGAACGTGCGCCAGGTCGTCCGGCGGCTGCGGACCGCGCTGGCCGCGGCCGGGCTGCGCGACGTCGTCGAGGGCGTGCAGGGCCGGGGCTACTTCGTCGGCTGGGATCTCACCGCCGACTGACCTGGCCTGCTGGTCACGCTCCGGTCACGCTCGCGCTCTCCTCGCCTACCGCGCCGCGGGCGCACGCTGGGAGCGTGCTGGACATCGACGAGACGTATGTCGTGGAAGGTGAGCTCGGCCGGGGTGGGGCCGCTATGGTGTGGGCGGCGCGGGAGCGCGCCACCGGCCGCGCGGTGGCGATCAAGGAGCTTCGCTCCGACGATCCGGCGGCGTTCGCCGCGCTGGCCCGCGAGGCGCGGATCGCCGCTCGCCTCGATCACCCCGGCATCGTGCGGGTGCTCGCCGCCGGCACCTGGCTCGACGGCACGCCCTACCTCGTGATGCCGCACCTGCGCGGCCGGACGCTGTTCGCCGCGATCGCGGCGGCGAGGAGCGCGCGCGCGCGGCGGGCGCTCGTGCCGGTCCTTGTCGCGGTGTGCGACGCGATGGCGCACGCGCACGCGCGCGGGGTCGTGCACCGCGATCTGTCGCCGGCGAACGTCGTCGTCGGCGACGACGGGAGCGTGACCGTGATCGACTGGGGCCTCGCCATCACCGCCGACGACGACGAGCCACGCGACGCGGGCCTGGCCGGGACGCTCGCGTACATGGCGCCGGAGCAGCTCCGCGACGGCGCCGTCGACGCGCGCGCCGACGTGCACGCGCTCGGCGTCATCCTCGGCGAGCTGATCGGCGACGACGTCGGCGCACCGCGCGCGCTGCGGATGCTGGCGGTGCGTGCTGCGGCCTTCGAGCCAGGCGATCGTCCGCGCGACGCGGCGGCGCTCGGTCATGCGCTGCGGCGCGCGTGGTCACGGCGTGCGTGGCAGAACGACCGCGGGCAACGCGCCGTGACGCACGCGGGTCACAGGCGACATGAACCGAGCCTGGACGGTCGCGATCGTGATCACGCCGGCGCTGGCGAACGCCGAGCCGGGGCCTGAGACGCAGACGGAGACGCAGACGCAGACGCAGACGCAGACGCAGACGCAGACGCAGACGCAGACCGAGACGCGGACGCAGACGGAGCCGGTGCGGCGTGCGCCGACCGGGCACTTCGTGATCGGCGCGGGGTTCTCGTCGGAGGAGGGCTTCATCGCGCACGCCGAGGTGCGACAGGACGATCTGTTCCGCACCGGGCAGAAGCTGTCGCTGTCCGCCGACGTCTCGGCGCTGCGGCACCAGTTCGTGCTCGCGCACGAGGTGCCGGCGCTCCTCGGCACCGGGCTCGACCTGCGGACCGAGCTCTACAGCCGGCGGCGCGTGTACCCCGACTTCGCCCGCGAAAGCGCCGGCGGCGCGGTGACGATCGGCCACCGGCTCGATCGCGCGACGCGGGTCTACGCTCGCTACCGCGTCGAGCAGGTCGGCGTGGATCCGGGCGGCGGAGACCTCGACCCGGCGGCGCTCGCGGCGCCGGCAGGTCGCCTCGGCGACGGGATGCTCGCCTCGCTCGGCGCGGGCATCGCGTACGACACGCTCGACGCGCCGCTTCTGCCCACGCGCGGGAGCCGGCTCGAGGTCTTCGCCGAGCGCGCCGATCCGGCGCTCGGCAGTGACTTCGCGTTGATGAAGGTGGCGGCGCGGCTCGATCACGCGAGCCCGCTCGGGCCGTTCACCGTGCGCCTGGCAGGTCGCGGCGCCTACGTGCGCAGCCTCGATCCCGGCGGCGTGCCGCTGTCGGAGCGGCTGCAGCACGACGGCCACGTCGAGCTCGCCGGCTATCCGCTCGGCTCGTTCGCCAGCGCCGACCTCGCCGCCAGCGGGCGCGTCGAGCTCGAGCTGCCGCTCATCCGCCGCATCGGGCTCTCCGTCGCGGGCTTCGCCGACGCCGGCGTCCGCCACAACGTCGACCCGGCGTGGGACGCCACCGGCACGACGTTCGCTCGCGCGGTCGGCGCGTCGATCATCTGGCGGAGCCCGATCGGCCCTTTGCGCTTCGACTGGGCGGTCCCCCTCGACCGCGGCGACCGCAGCCCCGTCTTCTTCTTCGGCCTGGGGACGTCGTTCTGAGCCCCGGCGGGCGTCTCCGGACTGCGGTAACATCGCCGCTCCATGCACCGGGGGGGCGCGCAGATCGGGCGGTACCGCGTGCTGCAGCTGCTCGGCCACGGCGGCATGGGAGACGTGTACCTCGCGACGGCGCATGGTGCCGCGGGCTTCGAGAAGCCGGTCGTCGTGAAGATGCTGCGACCTCGGGGCCGCCACGTGATCGACCTCCTCAAGGAGGCCTTCATCGGCGTCGGCCTCGATCACCAGAACGTCGTCCAGGTCCTCGACCTCGTCGAGCACGAGGGCCGGTACCACATCGTCATGGAGTACGTGCGCGGGTTCACTCTCGCCCACGTCCTCGACGACGCGCAGGCGTCGGGCGTCGCGCCGCCGGTGCCGATGCTCGCGCACGTCGTCGCCCGCGTCGCCGAGGCGCTCGACTACCTCCACGCGCTCGGCCACGGCCTCATCCACCGCGACGTGTCGCCGTCCAACATCCTGCTCGGCATCGACGGGCGGGTGAAGCTCTCGGACTTCGGCGTCGCCGTGCTGGCCAGCGAGGCACCGGGCGACGCGCCGCGAGACGCGCTCGTCGGCAAGCCCGGGTACCTGCCGCCCGAGTGCTTCCGCGGCGCCCGTCCGCAGCAGGCGTGGGACGTCTACGCGCTCGGCGTCGTGCTCTGGGAGGCCCTCGCCGGCGCCAAGCCGTTCCCCGGCGACACCGTCCGCACGATCCGCAACGCCGTGCTCGCCGGACCGCCGGCGCTCGACGGCGCGGCGCGCGGCTATCCGCCGGCCCTGTGCGACGTGGCGACCCGCGCCATCCATCCCGATCCCGCGATGCGCTACGGCAGCGCTGCCGAGCTCCTGCACGCGCTGGTCGAGGCGTCGCCGCCCGGTCCGCTCGACGCCGATCTACACCGGCGCTACATGCGCGCGTGCTACGCGTCGACGACGTTCGTCCAGAAGTTCGGCGAGGTCCCCGACACGCGCCTGCTGCTCGCCGGGCGCGAGCTGACGCCGACGCCCATGCCCGAGGCCGACGCGCCGACGATGGACGCGTCACAGCCGCCGATCCGCATCGGCCTCTCGCAGGCCGGCGGCTCGGGCTGGGCACGCGGCGAGGGCGAGCGCCTCGCGGCGCGGCTGGCCACCGTCATCGGACGCCCGGCGGTGGCCGTCGTGCTCGCCGACTATCGCTCGCTGGTCGACGCGCTCGCGGCGGGCGCGCTCGATCTCGCGTGGATGCCGCCGGCCGCGTTCGTCGAGGCCGAGAAGAAGGGCAGCCGCGCGCTCGTGGTCGCGAGCCGGCTCGGCCGGACCACGTACCGTTCGGCGATCATCACGCGACAGGACGCGCCGGTGCGCTCGCTCGCCGAGCTGCGCGGCCAGTCGGTGGCGTGGGTCGATCGCGACTCGGCGTCGGGCTACCTGTTCGCGCTCGCCGACCTCCTGGGTGAGCTCGGCCACGGCAGCGAGCTCGGCCGCCAGCACTTCGTCGGCTCGCACCGCGCCGTGTGCGAGGCGGTGGCCGACGGCTGGGCGACGGCCGGCGCCACCTACGCGATCGTCGACGACGATGGGGCCGTCGCGACCTCGGGCTGGCACGAGCGCCTCGGCCCCCGCGCCGACGAGATCCGCGTCCTCGCCTTCACCGGCCCCATCCCCGGCGACAACGTCGCCTGCCGGCCCGGGCTCGATCCGGCGACGCAGCGCCGGCTCGCCGACGCCCTCGTCGCGCTGGCCGACGACGAGGCCGGCCGCGCCATCCTCCACGACGTCTTCCGCGCCGAGGCCTTGGTGCGCGAGGACCGGGACATCTACGGCGACGTCCGCCGCACCCTCGAGGCCCTGCGCGTCGCCGGGATCTAGCGTTGGGCACCGAGGAGAAGCACCCCGATCCGCTCGCCGTCACCGTCGCCGGCGATCCGGCGGACGCCAGCGGCCCCATCGAGACCCCGCTCGCGCCGGGGACGCTCGTCGGCCGCTACGTCGTGACCGGCGTGCTCGGCAGCGGCGGCATGGGTGTCGTCTACGCCGCGCACGATCCCGATCTCGATCGCCCACTCGCCATCAAGCTGCTCCGCCGCGAGCTGCGCACCGCGCGCGCGCGTCTCCTGCGCGAGGGCCAGGCGATCGCGAAGCTGATGCACCCGAACGTCGTCGTCGTGCACGACGTGGGCACCATCGGCGATCAGGTGTACGTCGCGATGGAGCACGTCGAGGGGCAGACCCTGCGGGCGTGGATGGCGCGGGGCCCGGTGCGCTGGCGCGACGCGCTCGCCGTGCTGGCGCAGGCCGGACGCGGGCTCGCCGCCGCCCACGAGGCCGGGCTCGTGCACCGCGACTTCAAGCCGGAGAACGTGNNGCGGGGCTCGTCCACCGCGACTTCAAGCCCGAGAACGTGCTGCTCGGCGAGGACGGGCGCGTCGTGGTCACCGACTTCGGGCTCGCGCAGGTCGGCGACGAGCCATCGCCGCCGTCGTCCCCCGGCGAGCGGCCGCGCACGCCGCTGCCCGCCGGCCCGATCGATCACACACACACCGGCGCGGTGCTCGGAACCCCGGCGTACATGTCACCGGAGCAGGCGCGCGGCGAGCGCACCGACACGCGCAGCGATCAGTACAGCTTCTGCGTCACGTTGCACGAGGCGCTCTATGGCGTGCGGCCCGAGATCCATCACGCGCGGCTCGAGACGGTGGCCAATCCCGGGCAGCAGTCGACGCGGCTCGAGCACCTGGCCAGCGGCGCCGATCCCACTCACGTCGCGGTCGTCGCGCCGGCGCGCGGCGTGCCGCGCTGGTTGCGGGGTGCGCTCGCGCGTGGGCTGGCGCGCGATCCGGCGGCGCGTTTCGGCTCGATGAACGAGCTGCTCCTCGCGCTCGAGCCTCCGCGCCGGGTATGGCTCGCCGGCGTCGGCGTCATCATCGCGGCCGCGGCGGTGATCGCGTGGCTGGTGCTGCGCCCGAGCCAGCGCGAGCAGGCCGCGTCGCAGGCGCGCGCGCGCTGTGACCTCGTCGCCGCGGCGGTCGAGAGCGTGTGGACGAGCGACGCGCGGCGCGCGTATCGCGACCGCGAGCGGATCCAGCCGATCGACGACGAGCTGGCCTGGATCGACGACTACGCCCGTCGCTGGAGCCGCGCGCGCCGCGAGGTCTGCCTCGCACGCCCGGGCACCCTGCACCCCCGCGCCGATGCGTGCCTCGACGCCGCGCTCGACGACCTGCGTGCGGCGGTGGCGCGGAGTGACGCCTACTGGCCCGCGCTGCGCTCGCTCGATGACTGTCGCGCCGCGCCCCGCGCGCCGGTGACCTTTCCGGTGACCGTCGGCGTCGGACCGCAGGGCGTCGCCGTGCTCTCGCCCGACGCGCGCCGGATCGCCGTCTCCGGACTCGACGGCGATCCGTACGTCATCGCCGCCGATCCCAAGGCGCCCCAGCCCGAGCCGGTCATCGGCGCGCGGCTCGTCGGAGACTGGCTGCCGGACGGCCGCCTGCTCGTCCAGCTCGCCGACGGGCGCCAGGTGCTTCGCCCCGCGACCGGCGGACCGGATCAGCCGCTGCCGGGAACCGGCGATCTGCTCTTCACGCAGGTGAACACGATCGCCCCCGACGGCTCGCGGATCGCCGTCGCCGACGAGATCGCCGTCACCGTGCTGGCGACGTCCGGCGGCGCCGTGCTCGCGACCGTCCCCGGCCCCGCGCACGAGCTCGCGTGGGAGCCCGACGGCCGGCGCCTCGCGATCGTCTCGCGTGACCTCAGCACGCTCACGCTCCTCGACACGCGCAACGGCGGCACGACGCGCTTGCCGATCGGGCTGCACAGCCGCGGCCTCGGCGAGATCGGGACCGCGTGGCTGGCGCCCGGGCGCCTCGTCGTCTCCGGCGCCATCTCGGCCTCGACGACGTTCGGCGTCTTCAGCCTCGAGCTGAACGACGGTTCCCGCCACGCGCGTGCGCCCGAGCTCCGCTACCGGCCACCGACCCCGCAGATCCTCCGGCTCTTCGATGCCGCCGCGGGCCAGGTGCTCCTCCACAACGCCTCCGGACGACAACGTCTGCTGCGCTGGCACGAGGACCGCGTCACCGAGTACCCCGCGAGCTTCAAGGACATCCGCATCATCGCGCTCGATCGCACCCGCGCGCTCGCGCTCGGGCTCTCCGGCGACCAGCTCCACCTGTTCGACGTGGGCACCGGGACGCGCACGATGGTGAGCGCCGACGACGTGACCCACGCCTTCGGCGGGCTGCGCGACGGCCGCGCCTTCCAGGCCCGGCGCCTCGCCCCGGAGCAGTGGGAGCTCGTCGAGCGCACGCCGACCGGCGAGGGGCAGCGCCTCTCGTTCACCTGGCGCGCCGACCAGATGACGCCGCTCATCCGCTGCGCGCCGTCGGCGCCGCAGCACTGCGTCCTGACCGGTCGCGCCGGCGACACCCTGGTCTACGCGCGCGTGACCGGCGACACCGTCGGCCCGCTCCACCGCATCACCGGCGTGACCGGCGCGATCGACGTCGCCGCCGACGGCAAGCGCCTCGTCGCGCCGTACAAGGACGCGCGCGTGGCCGCGATCGACATCGACAGCGGCAAGGTGACCGTCCTCGCCTCCACCGGCCTGCCCTGCACCGCGCGCCACGCGCGCCAGGATCCCGACGAGCCCGATCGCTTCTGGATGGTCCACCTGTGCGCCGACCGCTTCGCCATCGGCGAGATCCGCGCCGGCGGCACCTACCGCGAGGTCGCGGCGAGCGACGGCTGGATCTCCGGCATCGAGGTCCTCGCCGGCGGCGAGCTCGTGTACTCCGCCATGGACTGGGACCCGCAGCTCCAGCTGCTTCCGGGCCTTTGAGTCCGTCCGGGCGGCTGTGCCGGCCGTCGGGGTCACTTCTGAGCTTTCGTCAGGCCTCGACCGGCGCCGCCGGCCCTGGCACGCTCGGCGGTCATGAGCACCCGCCGTACCGAAGCCGCGCCCGGCGAGGACATCCACCTCGACGCCAACGTTCCCGGCAACCCGGCCTATCACTTCACGATCCTGCCCCCCGGATCGCCGTCGAAGGCCGGGTGGACGCTGCGGCCGCCGATGGTGGCGGGCGCGCGCGTCGCGACCCAGTGCGTGCACGCGGGCGTGCAGCCCGACTCGGCGTACGGCGCCGTGATGCCGCCGATCTACCAGAGCAGCACGTTCGCCTTCCGCGACGTGTGCACCAACGCCGGCTTCGACTACACGCGCAGCGGCAACCCGACGCGCGCGGTGCTCGAGGAGGCGGTGGCGATGCTCGAGGGGGGCGCGGCGGCGACCGCGACGGCGACCGGCATGAGCGCGATCCTGGTCGCGCTCAACCTGCTGCCGGCGCAGAGCCACATCATCTCCACCATCGATTGCTACGGCGGCTCGTTCCGCCTGTTCGAGCACGCGCGCACCTCGCTCGGCCTCGACGTCACCTACCTCGATCTCGCGGACCTCGACGCGGTCAAGGCCGCGTTCAAGCCCAACACGCGCATGATCTGGATCGAGACGCCGTCGAACCCGCTCCTCCGGCTGTCCGACATCCGGGCGCTGTCGGACCTCGCCCACGAGCGCGGCGCGATGGCGGTCGTCGACAACACGTTCCTCTCACCGGTGCTGCAGCGGCCGCTCGATCACGGCGCCGACCTCGTCGTGCACTCGACGACGAAGTACCTGAACGGCCACAGCGACGTGGTCGGCGGCATGGTCGTGTCGGCCAAGGGTCAGGTCGCCCTCGCCCAGCGCATCGCCAGCGTCAACAACCTGCTCGGCACGTCGCAGTCGCCGCACGACTGCTTCCTGGTCCTGCGCGGCATCAAGACGCTCGTGCTGCGCATGAAGGCGCACGAGGCCGGCGCCCGCGCCGTCGCGTCGTTCCTCGCCGAGCACGAGGCGATCCGCGCCGTCTTCTACCCCGGCCTGGCGACCCACCCGCAGCACGCGCTCGCGAAGCGCCAGCAGCACGGCTTCGGCGGCATGCTCAGCTTCGAGCTCGAGAACGGCACCCCGGCGCGCGTCAACCACATGCTGACCACGCTGCGCTGGTTCACGCTGGCCGAGAGCCTCGGCGGCGTCGAGAGCCTGGTCGCCCACCCCGCGTCGATGACCCACGCGTCGATGACACCCGAGGCGCGCGCCCGGGCCGGCATCACCGACTCGGTCATTCGCCTGTCGATCGGCATCGAGGATCCCGAGGACCTCATCGCCGATCTCGCCGCCGCGCTCGACTCGCTCCCCGCGTAGCGACACTCCCGACGCCTCGCGGTTATGCTCGCGCCGGTGTCGGGCGACATCTCGCACTATCGCATCCTCGGGCGGCTCGGCCGGGGTGCCATGGGCGAGGTGTTCCGGGCCGTCGACCAGCGGCTGGGGCGCGAGGTCGCGCTCAAGATGCTGCCGCGTGAGGTCGAGGGCGACGCCGACTGGCAGACCAGGCTCCTGCGCGAGGCGCAGGCGGCCAGCGCGCTCAACCATCCCGGGATCGTCACGCTCTACGACATCGAGCACGACGAGGGTCGCTCGTTCCTCGTCATGGAGCTCGTCAGCGGGGAGCCGATGTCCGAGGTGGCGAAGCAGGGGGTCACCTGGGAGCGCGCGCTCGAGCTGGTGGCTTCGGTCGCCGATGCGCTCGCCGCCGCCCACGCGCTCGGCATCCTCCATCGCGACATCAAGTCCGACAACCTGATGGTGACGACGCGCGGCCAGGTGAAGGTGCTCGACTTCGGGCTCGCCAAGCTGCGCGCCGACGTCATCACGCGCACGTCGCAGATGCCGGCGGTCGCGCCGCCGGCAGACGCGGAGCTGTCCGCCGACGACAGTCTGGCCGACACGATCGTCCCGAAGTCGCCGCCGACCGACTCGCAGCCGAGCTGGGACCGCAAGGCGCTGCGCAGCGACCTGACCCAGGCCGGACAGATGGTGGGCACGCCGGCGTACATGGCGCCGGAGTGCTACGAGGGGCGCACCGACGTCCGCAGCGAGGTCTTCGCGCTCGGCGTCGTGCTCTACGAGCTGCTCGTCGGCAAGCGCCCGTTCGATCGCGAGAACGCGTACGCCACGATGGCGGCGATCCAGCTCGACGAGCCCGACCCGCCGTCGAAGGCCGCGCCGGCGCGCGGCATCCCGGCGCGCGTCGACCAGCTCGTCGCGAGGGCGCTGGCCAAGGCGCCGTCGGACCGCTTCGCCGACATGAACGAGCTCGCCGCGGCGCTGCGCGCGGCCACGGCGCGGCCGGCGCCGGTGCGCTGGCCGTGGTTCGCGATCCCGGCGGTGCTGGTCATGGGCCTCGCCGGCATCGCCGCGTGGAAGCTGACCGAGAAGACGCCCGCGGCCGCGCCGCCGTCGCCCCCGCCGGCACCGGCGCCAGTGGACATCGCGGTCACCTCGAGCCGGCGCGTGACGCTCGAGACCGGGTGCGAGGAGTACCCGCGCTTCACCCCGGACGCCATGGCGATCGTGTACGACGGCCTCGTCGAGGGCGACTACGAGGTGCTGCGCCAGCCGCTCGACGGCGGCCCGCGCGAACGCCTCACCCGCGACGAGGGCTGGGACTACGCGGCCGCGCTCTCCCCCGACGGGACCAAGGTCGCGTTCATCCACGAGGGCACGAGCATGCGCACGTTGCGCATCATCGATGCCCGCCCCGCCGATGGCGACCGCGCGCCGCCCGGCGAGCTCGGCCCGATCGCCGGCTACCCGGCGTGGACCCGCGACGGCGCGCTGCTCGTCGGCGACGACGCCGGGCGCGTCCTGCGCTGGGAGCTCGCGGCCGACGGCGAGGTGAAGGAGACGGTGCTCGGGCAGCTGCCCGCGGGGGCGCGCGCGTACCACGTCGTCGAGGTCGGCGACCTGGGCATCGCGGTGCTGTGGTGGACCCACGGCGAGGGCGTCGCGACCGGGCTCGGCGAGCTCGCGCGCGACGGCGCGATGCGCGTGATCGAGGAGTCGGCGACCGACTACGAGGGCGGCCTGGCGTCGTCGGCGTCGGGGCGCGGCTATTACGTCACCCGCAAGGGCGCGACGACCGGCAACCAGCTCATGTGGCGCGCCTGGGGCGGCGGCGATCCGATCGTCGTGCCGGGCGGGCTCTCGCCGCGCGCCGGGCTCGACGTGTCGCGCGACGGCACCAAGCTCGTGTTCTCGACGTGCACCGATCGCCAGTACATCGCGCGGCTACGCGAGGGCATGGCGCCGGAGACGATCTCGCGTGGTGAGTGGAACGACACGGCGCCGCTCGCGCTCGGCGGCAGCGGCGTGCTCGTCCGCTCCGATCGCCTGGGCCTCCAGCAGGGCTGGGTCATCGATCTCGACGGCGCCGAGTCACGCGCCGTGACGCCGCCCGACAGCCACCACGCGTCGGCCTCGCACGACGGCCGCCAGGTCGTCTACGTCGCCGGCGGGGGGCGCGGGGGCATCGCGGTCGCGGACATCCCGCCGCCGGGTGCGGCCGCGCCGCCCGTGACGCGTGCGCTCACGTCCGACGCTGCGGACAGCACGCCGGTGTTCACGGGCGACGGCGAGCACGTCGTCTTCGTCCGCGCGGCGACCGGCGGCGTCACGCGCCTGCACGTCGTCGCCGTCGCCGGCGGCGAGGCGCGCGCGCTCGTCGACGGCGAGCAACCGGCGACCTCACCCAGGCGCGACGTGATCGCCTTCATCGGCGCCGCCGACGCCGCCGGCGCCAGGCACGTGATGCTCACCGACACCAAGGGGACGACGCCGCGACCCGTGCCCGGTCTCGAGCCCGGCTCCTGGCAACGCCCGCGCTTCTCGCGCGACGGCAAGCGCCTGCTCCTCGTGCGTGGCTACCAGGAGGTCGTCGAGGTCGCGCTCGACGGACGCACCCCGCCCCGCGTGCTGTGGGAAGCGCACACCGACGGCGTGCTCTTCGCCGACTACGCTCCCGACGGCGACGGTCTCGTGGCCGGCGTGGCCGACTACGACGGCGACGTCTGGCTGGCCGAAGGCCGCTTTCCGTAGCCCGACACCGCCCTCGCGGAGATCCTTTGGTCGCCTCGTGCGTGGTAGTCGCCATGCGCACCTCCGCGATCCACGCTCTCGCCCTCGCGCTCGGCCTCACCTCCGGCCTCGCCCCCGGCCTGGCGGCCGCCGATGTCGAGCCCGAGGCCGAGCCCGCCGTCGAGCCCGCCGTCCACACCCACGAGCAGGCCGACGTCCTCCGTACGATCGGCGGCTCGATCGACCACCGGTCGTACGCCAACGACTGGCTGGTCGCGCCGCCGGGATGGAACCTCGGGGGCGAGATGCGCTTCATCACCGCCGACCACGCGCTCAGCGGCGAGCCGATCGACATGACCGACATGGCGATCCTGCGGCTGCGCACGCGCTGGACGGCCACCCGCCGCATCGAGCTGTCGGGCACCGTCGATCTCCTCGCCAAGCAGCTCGACACGACCGACGAGCCCATCCCGCAGGGCGGCTCGATCGCCGCCAAGATCGCGACCAGCCGCACCGTCGCGATCGGCACCTCGGTGAGCGGCGGCCCGATCCTCGGCGGCGGCGGCTACTGGGGCAGCGCGGGCACGGGCGCGATTCACCGCTCGCACATCGAGCGCTTCATCGCGTTCCAGGTCGGCGGCGGCGCGCTCGCGACCGCGGTCGAGGAGGACCGGATGGAGCGTCGCTGGCAGGCCGACGCGCTGCTCTCCAGCGAGCTCGTGTTCCACACGCCGCGCGGCGAGTGGGCGATGTGGGCCGGCGTCGAGATGGCGTTCCCCGTCGTCCACGCCGACACGATCGATCCGTCGAGCCGTCTCGACGTCACGCTGGGCACGGTGTTCGCCGCCGTGCGCGACTGGGACCTCTACGCGGAGTTCACGATCCGCGATCGCGGCAACACGACGATGCCCGAGACCGTCCTGCCGATCGCCGACGGCGGCTTCGACCAGCGCCAGCTCGTCGTGGGGATCACGCGCCGCTTCACGCCGGCGCGCGGCGCGACGCGCTGGGCGCTCTCGCAGGCGGGCGAGTAGCCCGCCCCGGACAGCTCAGAACGGCGCCGGCGAGGCGAGCGCGACCCGCTCACCGGTGTGCGGGTGGGTGAAGGCGAGCTCCTCGGCGTGGAGCTCGAGGCGCGCTCCCGGCGCCACCTCGGCGCGGCCGTACAGGCGATCGCCCGCGATGGGCGCGCCCAGGCCGAGCGCGTGAGCGGCGTGGACCCGGAGCTGGTGGGTGCGGCCGGTGTGAGGGAACAGCGCGACGCGTGTGCGGTCGCCGGCGCGCGCGAGCACCCGCCAGGTCGTCGTCGCCGCCTTGCCGTGCACCGGGTCGTGGAGCTGCCGCGGGCGATCGTCGAGGTCGACGCGCAGCGCGAGCTCGATCACGCCGTGGTCGCCGTCGACGCGGCCGTCGAGCCACGCCACGTAGCGCTTCGCGATCTCGCGGCGCGCGAACTGCCGCTGCAGCGCCGCGTGGGTCGCCGCATCGCGGGCGACGAGCAGGAGCCCCGACGTGTCGAGATCGAGGCGATGGACCACGAGCGGCCCGGTGGCCGTCGGATCGCGGCGACGCAGGCGCGTCGACACCGCGTCCCCGAGGAGACCGCTCCGCCCCGGCACCGAGAGCAGGCCGCACGGCTTGTCGACGACGACGACCCACGGATCCGCGTAGACCACGCGCGGCTCGTCCTCGGCGATCGGCGCGGCGCCGAAGAGCGGCGCGGGCTCGCACGCGACGCCCTCGAGCATGTGCCCGAGCACCGGGCCACACTTGCCGCGGCACGCGGGATAGAACGCGCCGTCGTGGCGACCGCCGGTGCGCGGCGCGGCGCCGCACCACACCTCGGCGAGCGCGACCGGCGTGAGGCCGGCCCGGAACGCGTGCGCGAGCAGCTTGGGCGCCGCGCAATCGCCGGCGCCGCCGGGCGGCGCGTCGGGCGCGAAGAGCTCGCGCAGCCGCCGCCCGCGACCTCGACCGTCAGGCACGACGTACGCGTCGTGGATCGCCCCGAGCAGCTCGCGCGACCGCGCCGCCCGCGCCGCCTCGAGCGCCGCGCGCTCGGCGTCGAGCGCCGCGACGCGCGCGGCGGCCTCCGCACGCTCGTCGCGGTGCCGCGCGTCGAGCCGACGTTGCTCCGCGGTGTCGGCGCGGCTCGCCTGCGCGAGCGAGTGGAGCGCCGACGCGTCCTGCGCCCCGCTCGCCCGGCGCGCGTGCCGGTCGGCGCGGTTCGCCGCGTGGCGCGCACGCAGCGCGGCACGCTCGTCGGCGTGGCGGCCATCGATCGCGGCGAGCGTCGCCCGCGCGACGACCGCGTCGTCGCCGCTCACGAGCGACTCGAGCCGCGCGGCGAGCGCGCGCATCTCCCGCTCGCCGTCCCGCCAGACCGCGTCGCGCAGCCCTTCGTCGAAGAGCGGCGGCACGAACCCGGGCACGTGCCAGCGACCGTCGACCATGCCCGAGAACCCGCGCAGGAAGCCGACGCGTCCGTCGCCGGCCGCGACGACGAGCACGCCGAACATCTTGCCGCCATCTCGTTCACCCAGACGCCACGCCGCGGCGTGCGCCGCGACCTCGGCGCGCACGATCCCGGCGGCGCGCCGCGCGAGCGGATGGATCTCGTGTCCGAACGGGCTCGGCATCCGGGCCGGCAACCCGGCGGCTGCCGGCTGCGGATCGAACCAGGTGACGAGCGCGTCCACACCGCCAGCCTAGCGCGCGCGAACCAAGGTCACCGCCCGGTCGACACCGCGATCTTGCGAGGCCGCGACCAATCGATCACCGAAGCCTGCCAGCGTGACCGCGTGACGTTCGCCGGCTCCAGCGCTTCGCTCCCCCTTCCCGATCTCATCCAGGCCACCGCGTACGCGGGACGCACCTGTCGGGTGAGCGTCCGCGGCGGCGGCGGCGCCGGCGAGCTCGGCTTCGAGCACGGCGAGCTGGTCTCCGCATGCTTCCAGGGTGAGCGCGGCGACCCGGCGGTGCTCGCGATGCTCGCGCTCGACGACGTCGACTACGAGATGGAGCCAACGTCGCCGCCGGAGCGCGACGTCGCGGCGAGCTGGCAGGGCCTCGTGCTCGAGTCGGCGCGGCGCCGGGACGAGGCGGTCCGGCGCGCGCGCCGGGGCGGCTCCCAGCCCGGGTTCGCGCTCCCGCTGGCGACGCCCGCGGTGACCGGGCCGCCCGCGGTCCTCACGCCGGCGACGGGCGTGACGCCGGGCGCGACCCGGCGACGGAAGTGGCTGGTCGCCGTCGTGGCGGCGGGCGTGACCGCGACGCTGGTGGTCGCGACGATGGCGGTGGTGAGACCGCGCGGTCCCACGCCCGCCGCCGCGAGCCCGCCGGTCACCCTGAGCGAGGGCCTCCGGCCCGAGTCGAAGGGCGCCCCGAGCGCCCCGCTCGCGCCCACCCCGGTGAGCCGCCTCGTCGTCGTGAAGGGCTCGGACACGATCGGCGGCGCCGACGGCGTCGGGCCCCTCCTCGCCACCGCGTTCGAGCACGAGCACGCCGGCGCGCGCGTCGTGTGGGAAGGCCTGGGCTCGGCGACGGCGTTCGTCGGCCTGCTCGACGGCTCGGCGGACGTCGGCGCGTCGTCGCGCTCGGTCAAGGCCAGCGAGCTCGCCGACGCCGAGCGCCTGGGCGTCCGCCTCACGCCCTACGTCCTGGGCTACGACGGCATCTCGGTCATCGTCCACCCCGACGCGCCGATCACCGCGATCACGATGCAGGAGCTGGCCGGCGTGTTCAGCGGCGAGATCTCGACGTGGCGTCAGCTCGCGGGCCCGGCCGCGCCCGACCTGCCGATCGCGCTCGTCGCGCGCCCCGCGTACTCGGGCACGCACGTCTTCTTCCGCGACAAGGTGCTCGGCGGCAAGGAGCTCGCGCGGCGCGCGCGGTTCATCGAGGCGAGCGCCGAGATCGTCGCGACGGTCGCCGCCGATCCCACGGCGATCTCGTTCGTCGGCATGGATCGCGTGAACCCGTCGGTGCGAACGCTCGCGGTCGCGCCGAGACGCGGCGCGCCGCCCGTGCCGCCGTCGCCCGACGCGATCCGCGCGGGGACCTACCCGATCTTTCGCCCGCTGCTCCTCTACGTGCGCGGCCTGCCCTCGCCCGCGGTGGCGGAGCTGTTGCGCTTCTGCGTCGGCCCGCACGGGCGGCGCATCCTCGCCGACCACGGGCTCGTCCCCGGCGACACGCCGGCCGAGACCATCATCGCCGGCGATCACGACGCGACGGCGCCGATGGTCGCGCTGCGCGTCCTGTTCGCCACCGGCGAGACCGCGCTCGATCGCGACGCGCGCATCTCCCTCGCGGCGCTCGCCGTCGAGCTGCGCGCCGCCCCCCGCCCGCTCACGCTCTCCGGCCACGCCGACGCCGAGCGCGGCGCCGGCTCCAACGCCGACTTCGCCCGCCGGCGCGTCGAGGCCGTCGCCGCCTTCCTCCGCACCCACGGCGTCGACAGCCGCCTCATCCGCGTCGCGTCCGCGGGCGACGCCGCGCCGGTCGCGACCAACACGACGCAGGCGGGCCGCGACCAGAACCGCCGCGTCGACATCATCCTCGGCGCGCCGGACGTCCTCGCGCCGAGATGAGCTCGCGCCGATGGCGGCGAGCCCTCGACGTTCACTGCCAGGGGTAGAACGCGTTGGTGACGCCGGCCAGGCCGGTCGAGGCCAGCTCGGGATGGTGGCGCAGGAGCACGCTCTTGAACGACGCCGCGTCGATCCAGTCGAGCCCGGCCTGGGTGTACGTCGTGGCGTTGTACGACTCCGTGAAGAAGCGATCGGCGTGGATGCGGCGCGACGCCATCAGCGTGAAGACCTGGAACAGCGTCTCGCCGAAGCCGTAGCAGGTCGGGCGCGTGCCCTCGGCCAGCGTGCCGACCAGCAGGTCGACGCGCTCGATCGCGCCGGCGTCGTGGCCGTACACGTCCTCGAGCGACTCGCGCAGCACGGGATCGTCGGTGAGCTGATCGATCGACGCGAGCGGCTTGAGCAGGAGCTGGCGGCGGAACTCGTTGTAGCGGGGCACGCCGCGCTCGCGGTCGCGCAGCACGTCGACGGCCCCGATGTCGATCCGGCCGAGGAACGGCACCTTCAGGTTCTGCAGGAGCTCGGGGTAGTTGTTGAGCACGAGGCCACCGGGGTGCTCGATGCCGAACGAGTACATGAGGTCGCTCATCCCGACCCGCTCCTGGAGCTTGCGCGCGTCCGCGTTGCGCACCTTGGCCAGGGCGACCTGACCGATCGACTGGCCGCCGATGCTCGACAGGTTGAGCTCGTCGGGCAGGAGCGTGTGCATGCGGTACACCGAGACGAACTCCTCGGTCAGCGCGAACGGCACCTCGGTCTTCAGCTCCGGATCCTTGTGCAGCTCGCGGCTCCCGCCGCGGATGCCGAAGATGACGTGGCGGTAGGGCAGCGGGATGTAGGCCGGGAGCGTCACGAGCTTCGGCCACAGGTACTTGTTGAGGCCGTACCAGTTGACGTTCATGCCGACCTCGAGCGACGGGTTCGGGATGATCGCCGGCGTCCACTCGACGGTGTGGATCTTCACGATGACGGCGGCGTTGATCATGCGCGCCTTGTCGTAGAGCTCCTGGTCGGTCATGAGCGGGTACTTCGAGGCGAGCTTGTCGGCGATCGCGTTGTGCTCCTTGGCGAACAGGTTGTGCATGAGCGACAGGCCGACCCACCAGTTGTTGCGGAAGCCGGTGTCCTCGAAGCCATCGGCCGCCTTCGGCAGGAGGCCATCACCGTCGACGAGGAGCTTGCCGCCCTGGAACGAGCGCAGGCGGCTCGCCGTCACCGGGTCGCTGCCATAGAGCTGCGACGCGTCCCACCAGTGCGTGACCTCGTTGGGATAGGTCGGGCCCATCGCCGCCTCCGACTGCAGGCGCGACGGATCGGGCGCGGTCTTGGCGACCTTCATCATCGTCTGGCCGTCGACGCGGAGCGGATCGTCCTCGGCCAGCGGGATCTCGTGATACGCGTGCTGGCTCAGCGTGTGATTGAACCAGTCGTGGACCTGGAACTGGATCCACGCGGCCGCGTACATGTTGAGGAACGGGACCGGCTTGAAGCTGTCGCGCGTGAAGAGGATGCGGCTCACCTCGCGCGGGTTCGGCGACATGAGCGACGTCGTCTCGGCCTGCGCGAACCAGCCGTTCGGGTTCATGTTGCGCCCGAAGCGCGAGCCGGCCGAGCCCATCCACGACCTCGCCTGATCGTTACACGTGCCGTCGATAGTGCGGTTGTTCGCCGTGTACGGCTCGCAGGCGAACGTCTGCGGCGTCGACACGCGGTACGTGTCCCAGAGGTTGCTCGACTCCAGGCGGCTGCGCATCGTCGCCAGCTTGGCGAGCCGCTTCCTGGTGTCGCTGTCGAGGTACCAGTTGGTCCAGACACCCTTGTAGAGCTGCTCCGGGAACACCGTGTACTGCGCGATGCGCTCGAAGATGACGGGCAGATCGAGGAGCGTCGAGTACCGCGGCGGCGGCGAGCCATGCGGCCCGCCGCACACGCCCGGGTAGTATTCGACCTCGCCCTCCGCCCGCACCGTCGACGCCATCGAGAGCAGAACCAGCGAGGTGGACACGATCGTACGGCGGATGGTCATCGCCCTCACGGTACGAGGAGGCGATGTTCCACCGAGATGCTCTCACGGGCGCCTCACGGGCGCGCGCTCAGCAGCCGAAGAGCGCGACCACCGCGCTGATGTTGTAGCAGTAGTACCACTGGCCCTGACGGCACCACGAGTCGTGCTTCGCGCACCCGCCGTGATAGCAGCAGTCACCACACACCCACGACCAGCACGAGCAACCCGGGCCGCACATGCCGTAGCAGTTGTTCGCCGACGGGCGCGAGCAGAAGAGCTGCTCGCCCGCCGATGGTGGCAGCGGCTCGATCTCGATCGCGAGCGCGTCCGCGCTCTGCCGCGCCATCTTGTGCAGCACGAGGCTGGCGGGGAAGGCGGAGCCGGTGATGCCACGCGCCCCGAGCGCACGCGACATGTAGGCGAGCACCTTCACCTCGGGGATGGCCAGCATCTCGTCGAGCACCGTCATGTCGCCCTCCCAGTGGAGCGCGCCCTCGTCCTGCGCCGCGGGGCCGTCCTCGCCCTCGGCGCGCACCGCGTCGATCCACGCCTTCTCCACCGTCATCGTGAGGCGGCCGCCGAGGTAGCTGAAGCGGTACAGCTCGCCGACGGTGTCGATGTCGACGAGCGGCGCGTTGTCCCCCGTCGAGAGGTGGAGGCTCAGCGTGTCGCCCGCGCGTCCGGCATCGAAGACGAGCGCCAGCTTCAGCACGGGGTCGACGTACGTGCCGACGACGCGATCCGGCTGCGTGACGTCGAGGAGGAGACCGTCGTCGGGCTCGGCGGGCTCCGTCGTCTGCGAGGACGGTGTCGGCTCGGACGTGCAGGCGGCGAGGACGATCAGGGAGACGAGAGCAGGCGCGAGCTTCACGTTTCACCTCCGGGTTATGGAGGTGCGCTAGTTCACGGATCGTACCGAGGTCGATTCTATTGGATTCCAGTCAGTTGAAGCGCGGTGCTCGCGAAGCCCAGAACGATGGTTGCGCGAACTGCTCAGACCTTGAGCATCGCGCTGGGCGTGAAGCACCACGAAGATTCTTCACACAGGCGGTGACCACGTTTGTATGATTCCGAGTCGTTGTCGCTGTGATCGTTGGTGAGCCACACCGGAATGACAGCCCCAGGATGACTCCCCAAGATGCCTGACGTCGTGCGTCACGTCACGGGGGAGATCGATACGGATGTGGCCGGCGTCGTCGTCGAAGGCGACGACGGTGAGCTGGTCCTCCTGGTCAGCGTCGACGGCCACCTGAGCTCGCACCCCCTGGGCTCGGCGGCGGCCACGATCGGACGGTCGAGCCGCAACGACATCGTGATCGACCATCCATCGGTGTCGCGCAAGCACGCCGAGCTGACGACGTCCCCGCTCCGGGTCCGCGATCTGGGCAGCACCAACGGCGTGCGCGTGCGCGGCGAGCGCGTCGAGCCCGGCGCCGTCACCGAGGTCGACGTCGGCGAGGCGGTGCAGCTCGGCGACGTCGTCGTGCTGGTGCAGCGCCTCGCGCCTCGCGCCGTGTCGGGCAAGCCGTGGCGCGGCCAGCTGCTCGACGGTCGACTGGCCGAGGAGTGCGCGCGCTCGGCGCGCAGCGGCGCGCCGTTCGCGTTCGCGCGCGTCCACGTCGACGACGCCAGCGCCGAGGCCGCGGGCGCCGAGATCGAGGACGCGCTGCGCGGCACCGACCTCCTGTCATCGGCGGGCCAGGGTCGCTTCCAGCTCCTGCTCGTCGACACGCCGGCGGCGGCCGCGCGCACCGTGATGGAGCGCCTCGTGGCGCGACTCGAGAAGGCCGGCCATGTCACCCGGTGGGGGCTGGCGACGTGGCCGCGCGACGGCACGAACGCCGAGCAGCTCGCCGCGCACGCGTGGACGTCCCTGCGCACGCCGGGCGGCGTGATGACGCGCGTGCGCGCCCTCATCGAGCAGATCAGCGACTCGGCGCTGTCGGTGCTCATCCGCGGCGAGACCGGCGTCGGCAAGGAGCTGTGCGCCGAGACGATCCACCGCCTGTCGTCGAGGGCGCGCAAGCCGTTCGTGCGCATCAACTGCGCGGCGCTCAACGAGCAGCTCCTCGAGAGCGAGCTGTTCGGTCACGAGCGCGGGTCGTTCACCGGCGCGCACGCCGCCAAGCCCGGGCTCATCGAGACCGCCGACGGCGGCACGCTCTTCCTCGACGAGGTCGGCGATCTACCCCGCGGCCTCCAGGCCAAGCTCCTGCGCGTGCTCGAGGACCGCGTCGTGCAGCGCGTGGGCGCGGTCGAGGGGCACACGGTCGACGTCCGCTTCGTGTCGGCGACGAATCGCTCGCTCGAAGCCGACATCGCCGCCGGCCGCTTCCGCCGCGACCTCTACTTCCGCCTCGGCGGCGTCACCGTCGAGATCCCGCCGCTCCGCGATCGCGTCGACGAGATCGACGGCCTGATCGAGGCGTTCATCGCGCGCGCCGCCACCAACACCGAGCGCCGGGCGCCGGAGATCACCGAGGCCGCGCGCATCGCGCTGCGCGGCCACGCGTGGCCCGGCAACGTCCGCGAGCTGCGCAACACGATCGAGCGCGCGGTCCTCCTGTGCGGCGCCGGACCGCTCGACAGCGAGCACCTCGCGCTGTCCGTCATCGACGGCACCGCCACCGGGCGCGTCGACGACGACCTCGACGGCCCCGAGAGCGAGACCCAGCGGGCGAGCCGGGCGACGGAGAAGATCCCGCCGCTGGCGCCCGGCGGCGCGCCACCCAACGACGACTCGTTGCGCGGCGAGGTCGCGCGCGTCGAGTCGCGCCGCATCAACGACGCGCTCGCGGTGTGCGGCGGCAACCAGACCCGCGCCGCGCGCATGCTCGGCATCTCGCGCAACACGCTGCAGGCGCGCATGGACGCCTTCGGCATCCCGCGCCCGCGCAAGGGCTCGCGTTGAGCAGGGCGCGCGCCGTCGTCAGCGCCGCGGGGCGGGATCGAGGGCGAAGCGGAACGGCGACAGGGCGCCGACGCCGCGCAGCGTGCGGCCGGCGTCCCCGAACAGGATCTCGAGCGTGCGCCCGAGGCGCGTGACGCCACGCTCGAGGGCCTCGCTCGCCTCGGGGTCGTTCTCGACCGCGTCGGCGAAGCGCTGCCAGGTCTCGGCGCACTCGACGAGCGGACGCTGGATGCGCTCGCGCGCCACACGCGCGCGCGCGTCGTGGGCGTCGTCGTCGGCGACCCGCTCGATCGTGACCAGCGTCGCGCCGAAGGCGTGCAGCATGTCGGGACCGTGATCGCCGTAGTAGCGCATGAGCTTGCGCACGCCGGTGCGCGGCTCGATCGCGCCGTCCTCGGCGACGTCGCACAGGTTGCGCAGGTGCTGCGCGAGCCGCTCGTCGGGCTCGGTGCGCACGGACTTGCACGCGCCGCACGCGCCGCCGCGGAGCACGAGCCCGCCCGCGACGACGACGACGACCAGCATCCACCAGGAGAAGCGCGAACGGCGGGCCATGGGATCCTCCGGGCGTGAGCCTACCGCAGTTGCGACCTCGCGACCGGCTCGTCGATCGACCACACTGGGTCGCTGGAGATACACCCGCGGGGCGCGGACCCGCTCGGGATTCCCGCGGCTTACCGCGGCTGGCGATGGAATCCGGGTTGCAATGACCACTCCCGTGCGCCGTCTCGCCTCGATCGCCATCGCCGCCGCCCTGGCCGCCCTTGCCACCGGATGTGATCGCCTCGACTGCTTCGACGGCGGGCCGCTCGAGATGTCGTACCGCGACGGCGAGGCCGCCGCGCGCGCCGAGAACGACGCCGCGTTCGAGCGCGGGCGCGTGGTCGGGCTCATGGCGACGCGCGAGGACGGCGCGCGCGAAGGGTGGGACGCCGGCTACCGCGACGGCTACGCCAGCGGCTACGGATCGGCGTACCCGTCGGGCTACGACGCCGGCTGGTCGGACGGATCGGTGGGAGCCGTCGAGGCAGGCTGCGCGGCGGGCGCCGCCGCCGGCGACGCCGACGGCTGGAGCACGGGATGGGACGCCGGCTACGAGGGCGGCTGGAACGACGCGTGGGGCGACGGGTGGTCGGCGGGCTACGAGGCCGGCTACGGCAGCTGCACGACGTCGTCGAGGCTCGCCGACGAGGACCGCGCGCCCGATCCCGAGGACGTGAGGGAGTGCCGCGCGCGTGGTCACCGCGCGGTGATCGATCCGACGGCGTATGCGCGTGGGGTCGCGGAGGGCAAGCGCCTGAACCCCGAGTACCAGGCCGGCTATCGCGAGGCGTACCCGCAGGGTTTCGCCGCGGGCGTGGGCCCGGGCGAGGACGCCGGCTGGCGCGACGGTTACGACGCGGGCCGCGACGCGGGCTGGTCGGCGAACTACGCGGCTGGCTACGGCTCGTGCTTCGATCAGGCGTGGAGCGGCGCCTACGCCGGAGGCTACGAGGCGGGTTGGGACGAGGGCTGGTACGACGGGTACGACGACGGCTACGACGAGGGCTACGACGACGCCAGCAGCTGCGACTGACGGTCGGCTCCCGGCCTGCGATAGAGTCGGGGCGTGGACTCGCCCTACCGCAGCGCGCCCCGTGCCGACGCGGCGGCGGCGCCGCGCGACGCCGGCATCGTCGGCGACGTCGTCTCGCAGTTCGCCGATCCGCTCGCCTTCTACCGCGAGCTGGTGCAGAACGCGATCGACGCGGGCACACCGTCGATCGAGGTCGAGGTCGGCTACGACGCGTCCGCCGGCGCGGTGCGCGCCGTGGTGCGCGACCGCGGCGAGGGCATGGATCGCGACACGATCGAGAACCAGCTCCTCGTGCTGTTCCGCTCGACCAAGGATCGCGACCCGACCAAGATCGGCAAGTTCGGGATCGGGTTCTCGTCGGTGCTGTCGCCCCGGCCTCGCATCGTGGTGGTGCACTCGGTGAAGGACGGCCGGCGCCTGACGCTCCACCTCCACCCCGACCTCAGCTACCAGCTCTTCGACGGCGGCAAGGCCACGCGCAACGGCACGTCGGTCGAGCTCGAGCTGCCGATGGAGGCCGAGGCCGTCGCCGACTTCGCGACGCGGAGCCGCGAGGCGCTCGCGCGCTGGTGCCGGCACGCGGCGGTGCCGATCGTGTTCTCCGCGCGCCGCGCGAGCGACGGCGCGGTCGACGAGGTCCGCATCGACACGCCGCTCGCGCTCGCTGACGCGCTCGTCGAGGTGCGCGGCGTGTCGAGCGACGGCGCGACCACCGCGGTGGTCGGGCTGCGCGCGGGCGCGGCGCCGTACGCCGGGTTCTTCAACCGCGGGCTCATGCTGCGCGAGCTCGACGAGCCGCTCGCCGGGCCGGTCGCGTTCAAGGTGATCGACGCGCGGCTCGGGCACACGCTCTCGCGCGACGACGTCCGCCGCGACGCCGCCTTCGAGCGCGCGATGGCGCTGGTGCGCGAGCTCGCGGGCGCGCCGCTCGCGCGCGCCGCCGCGACCGCGCTCGCCGAGGCCGCGGCGGACGACCACGCGCGCTGGGCCCGGCTGTTCGAGGCGCTCGACCGGGCGAACACCGCCCTGCCCGGCGCCGGCTGGGTCGT
>DDTA01000238.1 GCA_002344285.1 Myxococcales bacterium UBA2376 | reverse complement strand
CCAACGTCCCCGTTCGTTCAGAGAAGGAGGGTGCCGCCGGGGGGCAGGCAGGCAGGCAGGCTGGCGACGTCGGGACCGCTGGTGGTGACGCGACTGTGCAAGGAAGCCAACATGTCGCTGTGTTCACGGGCGTCGCCGACGAGAAGCGGCGCGCGGCCTGGCGCGCGGGTGCGCCTGGTTCATCCCGGGCTCAGGCGCCCGTTGCGCGGGCGTCGCTGCTCATTGCTCGAATTTCATGGAGCCTTGCGCACCCCCGTGGGCAGCCTCGACGTGGGCCTGGGCTTGGGCCTGGGCTTGGGCTTGGGCCTGGGCTTGGGCTTGGGTTTCGGTTTCGGTTTCGGCCGCGGTTTCGGTTTCGGCCCCGGCCGTTAGCGGCAACCCAGCGTCGGCAGCTGCACCGTCTCCTCGATACACCTGGCGATGAGCTTCCGCGCCTCCACGTGGGCGCGCAGCATCGAGTCCTCGGACGACTTCGGGTCCTCGATCACCCCGAGCAGGAGGCCCAGCGCCTCGGGCTTGGCCTGCTTCAGCTCGCATCGCTCCGCGAGCGCCGCGTCGTCCGGGCGCGCCGCCGCGCACGCGCAGAGCCTGGCCACGTAGGCGTTGCACGCCTCCTCGCCGCGCTTCTTCTCCGCGGGCGTCATGAGGTCCTTGCGCTCGCCCGTCACCTTGCCGCCGCCGTCGCCCTTCTGCTTGGTATCGCACCCGGCCGCGAGCGTCGCTGCCAGGAGCAGCGCGCACGCCGCCGCCCGCCTCATGACCCCGCCTCGATCCGCGCCAGCACGACGGAGATGTTGTCGACGCCGCCGGCCTCGTTCGCCATGTCGATCAGCTTCTCGACGCAGCGGTCGAGGTCGCGCTCGGCGCCGAGCGCGCCGGCGAGCTGGTCGTCGGTGATCATGCCCGACAGGCCGTCCGAGCAAAGGATGTAGCAGTCGCCGACCATCGGCTTCTCGGTGTGGATGTCGACCGCGACCGACTCCTTCATGCCCAGCGCGCGCACGACCACGTTCTTGTGCGGCCAGTTCTCCGCCTCCTCGGCGGTCATGCGCTTCATCTTGATGTAGTCGTTGATGAGCGAGTGGTCCTCGGTGAGCTGGACCAGCTCGCCCTCGCGCATCCGGTAGCAGCGGCTGTCGCCGACGTGGCCGACGATGACCTTGTCGTCGAGGAAGTAGAGCGCGACGATGGTCGTGCCCATCCGCGATTGCCCCTCCTTCTGCGTCCGCTCCCAGATGTTCATGTTGGCGAGCATCACCGCCTGGGTCATGCGCATGACCTCGGCCCGCTCCTCGGACTCCACCTTGTAGGGCCAGGTCAGGGTCTGTTGATCGGCGGTCGCGACGAAGTAGTCGCTGACCGTGTCGACCGCCAGCCGGCTGGCGACATCACCCGACGCGTGACCACCCATGCCGTCGGCGACGATGGCCAGCCGGAGGGTCGTCGGGAGCGCGATCGAGTCCTCGTTGTGCTCGCGCTTGCGCCCGATGTTGGTCGCCCCGGAGAAGCGCACGCGCTTGTCGTCGAGGGGAAAGGACGAGCTCACCGCACGGGAGCTTATCACCACGCCGGTGGTGTCGCGAAATCAGGTGCGGTACGCTCTACGAGAAATGGCGAGCATGGCCGGCGCCCAGTGGTGGTCGTACGCGGACGGGAACGAGACGCTCCTGGGCGTGGTGGTCGGCGTGGTCGCCGTCGCGGCGCTCCTGTACGTGGGGAGCCGGGTCTACAACGAGCTCGATCGCAGGCGTCGTCGTCGGTAATCGTGGCCATCGTCTCTCAGGGATCCCTCGCCGAGCTGTCGGCGCCGCGGCTCTTCGCGACGCTGGCGGGGCGCGCGTTCACCGGCGAGCTGGTGATCGCCGCCGGCGGCCGCGACTATCAGGTCGCCTGGGAGGGAGGCGCGGTCGTCGGGGCGCGCAGCCCTCACCCGGCGGACAGCGCCGCCAAGATCGCGGTCACCCTCGGGGTCCTCAGCTCGACGCAGGCCGGCGAGGTGGCGCGCTTGCTCGCGGCCTCGCCAGGGCACGACGAGGTCGACGTGGTCGCGCAGCTCGCGAGGTTGTCGACCGAGCTCGTCGGGCGGCTCGTGCGACGCGTCGCCGGGGCGCGCGCGTCGCGAGCGCTCTCGCCGGACGCGGGCGAGTTCACCGTGCACGACGAGCTGCCCTACTGGGGCAACGTCGCGCCGGTCGACGCGCGCTGGGTGCTCTACAACGGCATCCGCACTCACCTCACCATCGAGCGGCTCGCGCGGGAGCTCGCGGTGCTCGGCGACGCCTTGAGGCTGCGGCCGGGGGCCGACGTCACCGGCTTCGGCTTCGGCTCGGACGAGACCGTCGTGCTCGATCGGCTCGCGCGCGAGGCGCTGTCCGTGGCGCCGGTGCCGCCCGAGCTCGACGCGCAGATCGCGATGGCGATGTCGCTCGCGCTCTTGCTCACCGGCGAGGCCATCGCCGTCACGGCCCCGAAGCCGGTCGCGCCGACCCCTCCGCCGGCGCCCGCGGAGGCACCCAGGCCGATCTCGCAACCGATCCCGAGGCCGATCTCGCAACCGATCCCGAGGCCGATCTCGCAACCGATCCCGAGGCCGGTGGCCAAGGAGCCGTCGAAGCCGACGCCCGTGGCCGCGGCGGCGCCGGTGGCTGCGGTCGCGCCGGTGGCGAAGCCGCCACGGGCGCCGGCGCGCGCCGTGCGCCGCGCCGCGGCCAACGCCGATCAGATCCGCGAGCTCGTCCGCGAGCGCCTGGCGCTGCTCGACGGGGGCGCCGATCACTTCGCGTTGCTCGGGGTCGCGATGGACGCGCCCCCCGACGAGATCCGACGGAGGTACTTCGCGCTCGCGCGCCATCTCCATCCCGACCGCCTCGAGGCGGCCGGCATCGCCGACGAGAACAAGGACGCCCAGCGCCTCTTCGCGCGGATGAACGAGGCGTTCACGACGCTGACGGATCCCGACAAGCGGTTCAAGTACACCCAGATCCAGCAGGCCGGCGGCGAGGCGGTGATCAGGGCGCGCGAGGCCGCCACCGAGGCGGCGGTCCGCCGTGCCCTCGACGCCGAGGAGCGCTTCCGCCTGGGCGAGATGGCGCTCCGCCGCCAGCAGCTCGAGGTCGCCGTGCGCGAGTTCGAGAAGGCGCTCGACCTCAACCCCGAGGAGAGCGACCACCACGCGATGCTCGGCTGGGCCCTGTACGTCGCCGCCGGGAACAAGTCGGCGGCGCTCCCCGCGGTGCGCGGCCATCTGCTCGCCGCGATCGACCGCAACAAGAAGAACGCGTTGCCGCACCTGTACCTCGGGCGCATCGCGCGCATGGAGAACGACCTCGCCGAGGCGGAGAAGCACCTGACCCGGGCCCTCGAGCTGTCGCCCGGTCACGCCGAGGCCACCGCCGAGCTGCGCGCGGTCCAGTCCCAGCGTCCGACGAAACCGCCCGAGAAGGGCGGGCTGTTCTCGCGGCTGACCAAGAAGCCGTAGCGTCAGCCGACGATCGACGACAGCTGCGACGCGTTGCCGTCGTCGAAGACGATGTCGGTGGTCGGCTCCGCGTGACCGTCGCCGCGCTTCACGCCTCCGACGCGCGCGGACACGTCGACCGACCGCTCGCCGCGCGACAACCGGAGCGTGAGCCGTTCGCCGAGCTCGAGAAGGAGCGGCCCGCGCAGCGTCGCGCCCGACGTCGTGACCGCCACGACGTCGAACATGGCGTACGGGCCGTGCTCGGACCCGACCACGGCGATGGTGATCGCGTCCGCCGCCGGCGTGGGCTCGGGTCGGGCCATCCGGGGCCTATCCTACACGAAGGCCGCCCTCCAGGCTTCCGGGCGACGGTCCGACGAGCTAACCTGTGCCCGTGTCGATGCTCAAGCCGGTCGAAAAGCAGCGAGTGGCCGAGGAGATCGTCGAGCAACTCCGCTCGCTGATCCTCACTGGGCAGTATCCGCCCGGCTCCAAGCTGCCGCCGGAGCGTGATCTGTCGAAGCGGCTCGGCGTGAACCGAGCCTCGCTGCGCGAAGCGCTCAAGAAGCTCGAGCACCTCGGCCTGGTTCGCATCCGCCAGGGCGACGGCACGCGAGTCACCAACTTCATGGAGACCGGGGGAATCGAGCTGGTGCAGCACCTGCTCCCCCTCGCCGGTCGCAACCACCCCGAGCTGATCCGCGACATGCTCGAGCTGCGCCGCATCTTCGGACGCGAGATCGCGCGCCTCGCGGCGTTCCGCTGTCCACCCGACGGCGCGCAGAAGCTGACCGCGCTGGCCGACAAGGCCGACGCGGCGACCAGCCCGCTCGAGGTCTTCGAGACCGACTTCGAGTTCTACGTCGCGCTCACGCAGATCGCCGGCAACGCGGTCATGGGACTCCTCATCAACACCGTTCGCGAGGGCGTGCGCAGCTACATGCCCCTGCTCTCGAACCTCACGGCGACGCCCGACATCGTCCGCGCGCACCATCGCGCGCTCATCGACGCGGTGCAGGCCAAGGACGCCGAGCGCGCGGCCAAGATCGCCGACGATCACCTCCGCTCCGGCGCCGAGCTGGCCGCGCGCATGGGTGGCCGCTCCGAGCTCCAGCCTCAGCCGCTCCCCGCCGCCTGAATCCTGATCGAGCCGAGCCGAGTTCGACGATGGCGCTGACACGGGATGAGGTCGCCGAGATCGCGCAGCTCGCGCGCCTCGCCATGAGCGACGCCGAGCTCGAGTCGCTGCGCGGCGAGCTGGCGGCGATCCTCGATCACGTGGCAGCGTTGGGTGAGGTGGACACGACCGGAGTCGAGCCGATGACCCACGCCGTGCCGACCACGCTGCGGCTGCGCGCGGACGTGCGGGAGTCGTCGCTGCCGGTCGAGGTCGCGCTCGGCGACGCGCCGGCCGAGCGCGATGGATGCTTCGAGGTCCCGGCGATCATCAAGGCGGCGACGTGAGCGCGCCGTCGTGAGCGAGCTCGCGTTCGCCGGCGTCGTCGAGCTCGCCCGGCGCGTGCGCGCGCGCGAGGTGAGCGCCCGCGAGGTCACCGATGCGTTCCTCGCCCGCATCGACGAGCACGACGGCGCGATCGGCTCGTACCTGGTCGTCGATCACGACGGCGCGCGGGCGCGCGCCGACCAGCTCGATCTCGAGGTCGCGGCGGGCAAGGACCCCGGTCCGCTCGCCGGCGTGCCCATCGGCGTGAAGGACGTGATCGTCACCGAGGGCCTGACGACGACCGCCGGCTCCAGGATCCTCGATGGCTGGGTGCCGCCATACGACGCGACCGCGGTGGCCCGACTGCGCGCGGCGGGCGCCGTCATCCTCGGCAAGCTCAACTGCGACGAGTTCGCGATGGGCAGCTCCAACGAGCGCAGCGCGTGGAAGCCGTGCACGAACCCGTGGGACACGTCGCGCGTGCCCGGTGGCAGCTCGGGCGGGAGCGCGGCGGCGGTCGCGGCCGGGCTGGCGGCGGCGACGCTCGGCACCGACACCGGCGGCTCGATCCGGCAGCCGGCGGCGTTCTGCGGCGTCGTCGGGCTCAAGCCGACCTACGGGCGCGTGTCGCGCTGGGGCGCGATCGCGTTCGCGTCATCGCTCGATCAGATCGGACCGATGGCGCGCTCGGTCGGCGACGCCGCGCGCGTGCTCGAGGTGATCGCCGGCGTCGATCGTCGCGACTCGACCTCGATCGATCAGCCCGCCCCGCAGCTCGAGCCGTCGCTCGCCGCCGGCGTGAGTGGGCTCCGCGTCGGCCTGCCGAAGGAGTTCTTCGAGGGCGCGGCGCTCGACGGCGAGGTCGCGGCGGCCGTTCGCGCGGCGGCCGACGCGCTGGCCGCGGCGGGCGCCACGTTGAAGGACGTCTCGCTGCCCCACACGAAGTACGCGCTGCCGGCGTACTACGTGGTCGCGCCGGCCGAGGCCGCGTCGAACCTCGCGCGCTACGACGGTGTGCGCTATGGACACCGCGCGCCCGCGCGCGAGCTCGGCGACATGTACGCGCAGTCGCGGGCCCAGGGCTTCGGCCCCGAGGTCAAGCGGCGCATCATGATCGGCACGTACGCCCTGCGCGCCGGCTACTACGACGCGTACTACAAGAAGGCGCAGCAGGTACGGGCGCTCATCAAGCGCGACTTCGACCAGGCGCTGGAGGAGGTCGACGTCCTGCTCGCGCCGGTCGCGCCGACGCCGGCCTTCGGGCTCGGCGAGAAGGCGACGCCGATCGACATGTACCTGGCCGACGTCTTCACGCTGTCGTGCAACCTCGCCGGCATCCCGGGCCTCGCCCTGCCGGTCGGCAACGCGTCGAGTGGCCTGCCGATCGGCGCGCAGCTCCTCGGGCGGGCGCTCGACGAGGCGACCCTGGTGCGCGCCGGCGCGGTCATCGAGGCGGCGTTCGGGACCAGGCGCCCGCCGGGCCCGTGGGGAGCGCCGTGAGCGCCGGCGAGCTCGCGGCGCTGCTCGAGACGTGGGAGCCGGTGATCGGCCTCGAGGTGCACGTCCAGCTCGCGACCGAGAGCAAGGCGTTCTCGCCGTCGGCGACCGCCTTCGGCGCCGAGCCCAACTCGCTGACCGATCCGACGGTGCTCGGGCTGCCGGGCGCGCTGCCCAGCTTCAACGTGAAGGCGCTCGAGCTGGCGCTCCGCCTCGGCGTCGCGACCGGCTCGAAGATCCGCGCGAAGTGCCGCTTCGCGCGCAAGCACTACTTCTACCCCGACCTGCCGAAGGGCTACCAGATCTCGCAGTACGACGAGCCGCTGTGCGAGGACGGCGCGATCGAGATGTTCGTCGACGGTCAGCGCAAGAAGGTCCGGCTCCAGCGCATCCACCTCGAGGAGGACGCCGGCAAGAACACACACCACGGCACGACCTCGCTGGTCGACCTGAACCGCGCGGGTGTGCCGCTGTGCGAGGTCGTGACCTTGCCCGACCTGCACTCCGCGGAGGACGCCGCCGAGTACATGCGCGCGCTCCATCGTTTGGTCCGTTACCTGGGCGTGAGCGAGGGCGACATGGAGAAGGGGCAGATGCGCTGCGACGCCAACGTCAGCGTGCGGCGGCGTGGCGAGGATCGGCTGGGCACGCGCACCGAGCTCAAGAACATCAACTCGTTCCGCTTCGTGCAGAGGGCGATCGAGCACGAGATCGCGCGCCAGATCCGGCTGATCGAGGACGGCGGCGCGGTCGAGCGCGAGACGCGGCTGTGGGACGCCGAGGCGGGCAGCTCGCAGCCGATGCGCTCGAAGGAAGAGATCGCGGACTACCGCTACTTCCCGGATCCCGATCTGCCGCCGCTCGCGGTCGACGGGCCGACGATGCGGCAGGTGATCACGTCGATGCCGGAGCTGCCGGTGCCCAAGCTCGAGCGCTTCGTGCGCGAGTACGGGCTCGCCTTCGACGACGCGGCCACGCTCACCGGCGAGCGCGAGCTCGCCGAGTACCTCGACGCCGCCGTGCGCGCCGCCGGCGACGGCGCCCTGGCGCGGCCGATCGCCAGCTTCATGCTGACCGAGCTCCTGCGCGTGCTCGACGGGCGGCCGATCGCGACCTCGCCGGTGACGCCGGTCGGGCTCGCCGAGCTCATGGGGCTCGTCGTGAGCGAGGTGATCAGCGGCAAGATCGCGAAGGACGTCTTCGCGACGATGTGCAAGACCGGCGAGAGCGCCCGCTTCATCGTCGAGCGCGATGACCTGCGTCAGATCAGCGACGAGGCGGTGCTGCGTCCCCTGTGCGAGCAGATCATCGCCGACAATCCCAGGCAGGCCGGGCAGTACCGGAGCGGCAAGGACAACCTGCTCGGCTTCTTCGTCGGTCAGCTGATGAAGGCGACCCAGGGCAAGGCGAATCCGAGCCTCTCGGCCGAGCTGATGAAGAAGCTGCTCGGGTAGGCGCGGGTGGCGCGGTCAGCGCTTCGGCCGCTTGCCGACGTTGATCGGGCCCGAGTCCTTGCTGCGGGGCGACCACGCCGACGGAACGTCGCGGTGGCTGGTTCCGAGGCGGATCCGGCGGTGGGACGAACGCAGGGCCATCTTCGCGCGGGGTGCAAGTGGCTGCATGAGTCGACGGTAGGGGGCGTGGATCCATCGGGCAAGTTCTCGGGGCGCGGGGGAGATCTCCTCGGGAGAGCCGCCCTTGGTTCCTGGAACTTGATATGATCCGCGGTTCCGACGTGACGAGCGAGGGCCTCTTCAACGTCTACATCGAGCGGGCGAGCTCGTCGGCGCCCGATGCGTCGGCGACGCTGGCGCGGTCGATCGCGGCGCACTACGGCATCGACGCGACGGCGATCGAGCAGCGCCTCGGCGTCGGCCGCTTTCGCGTGAAGGGCAACGTCGATCGCGCCACGGCGGACTCGTTCGCGGCCGATCTGTCCAGGCTCGGCGCGATCGTGAAGGTCGAGCGCGCCGAGGAGGCGACGCCTCCACCCCGCGCACCGGCGGCGACGGCACCGGCGGCGACGGCACCGGCGGCGACGGCCGCCGGCAAGCCGGCCAAGCGGAACCGGACGCCGCCCACCGGCGTGAAGATCCCGTCGCTCAAGCCCGCGGCGCCGGTATCGCTGCAGCAGCCGCGCATCGCCCCGCCGGAGAAGCCGTCGAAGCCGCAGTACGCCTCGGGCCTCGCCGCCGCGGCGGCGGCTCGGTCAGACGCCGATGTCGGGTTCGGCGCGCTCGGCGGTGACATCCCGTTGACCCTGTCGACGCTCGACGGCGAGGACGACGCCGGGCCGAGCGCGAGCGGGAGCATCGGCTTGCCGGCGAGCTTCGGACCGCCGCCGGATCCACCGGCGCGGGCCGGGGCGAAGGCCGCGGCATCCGCGGGGTCCGACGACGACTTCGACGTCGCGATCGACGACGACGACGACGCAGCCGACGACGGCGGTCGCGACGGTGAGGACATGGCGGCGGCCCTGCCGGCGAGCATCGGCCCCGCCGCGTTGCCGGCGAGCATGGGCCCGGCGATGGCGCCGCGCGATCTCGGCGGCGCGCAGGACATGTTCGCGCCGCCCGACGCGGACGAGGACATTCCGCTCGCGCTCGAGGTGGAGGTGCGCAAGAAGCCCGCCGCCGCGCAGCCGCCGGTCATGGCACCGGAGCCGGCCGCGGGCCCGGCGTCGCTGGCCGCGGGGGCGGCGCCGGGGGCGGCGCCGGGGGCGGCGCCGGGGGCGGCGCCGGGGGCGGCGCACGATCCGCTCGTCGCGGCGCCGGCGACGCGGGCGCCGGGAGAGCCGGCGTGGAAGCGGCTCGGAGGCGACGAACGCGCGCGCTTCGTCGCCGGTGTTCTGGTGGCGGCGGCGATCGGCTGCGTGCCAGCGCTGGTGACGGCGTCGGTGCGGAAGCGCTCGGCGTTCGCCGAGATCGACAGCCAGCTCGAGGGGAAGCAGGCGGCCGTGCTCACACGCGGCGACTGGGACAACCTCGATCGCGTGCGCAAGTCGTTCGTCGAGCGCAAGAAGTCCGAGCAGCAGAGCATCGCGATCACCTCGCTGCTCCTGTGGGCGGTGGTCAGCGGGGGCGCCGCCTTCGTCTGGTTCCGCAAGATCGACTGGGACCGCATCTTCGACCGGTGAGCGGCGCGCCGCGGCGCTAGAATCCGGGCGTGCCCGACGCCGGTGACCTCGACGCGGCGGTCGCCCGCATCGCGGCGGCCGGGCGCGAGGTCTGGCCCGACGTCGAGCTGGCGCGTGACGCGCTCGCCGCGCACGTGGCCGCGCGGCGTGCCGAGGACCCGGGCGCGCCGCTCGAGCCCGCGTTCGCCGCCGACTACTACCTCGCCGTCGCGCTCGCCCAGCAGGTGCCGGCGGCGATGCGCGTCTTCGAGGCGCGGCTGGTCCCCGAGATCGACGTGGCGCTGCGTCGCCTGCGGCTGCCGGGCGGCGCCGCCGACGAGGTGAAGCAGGCGCTGCGCGTCGAGCTGCTCGTCGGCGATCCGGTCGCGCGCATCGGCGACTTCGGGGGGCGCGGCGAGCTGGCGGCCTGGCTGCGCGTGACCGCGACGCGCAAGGCGCTCAAGCTCCTGCGCAAGGCCGGGCGCGAGGAGACGCTCGACGAGCTCCTGCTCGAGCACTGGCCCGACGCGACGCCCGGACCCGCCGGCAAGCACCTGAAGATCACCTACACCGCCGAGCTCAAGCGCGCGGTCGCCGAGGCCCTCGGCCAGCTCGAGGTGCGGCAGCGCAACCTCCTGCGCCAGCACGTGCTCGACGGCCTCACCATCGACGAGCTGGCGCGGCTCTATCGCGCGCACCGCGCGACGTGCGCGCGGTGGCTCGCCGACGCCCGCGCCGACCTGGCGCGCCACACGCGCCGGCGGCTGGTGGCGTCGCTCGGCCTCGGGACCGACGAGGTCGACAGCGTCCTGCGGATGCTCGACAGCGACATCGAGCTGTCCCTGTCCCGGCTGCTGCGCGAGCCGGCGCCGTGAGCTGTCCGAGCGCGGACGCGCTGGCGGGGTTCGCGGCCGGCGGTCTCGAGGGCGGCGAGGCGGCGGCGATCGAGGCGCACATCGACGACTGCGAGGCGTGTCGCTCGGCGCTGTCGAGCGCGGTGCGCGGCGCCGCGCCCGAGCCGCGCTTCGGGCGGTACCGCGTCGACACCGTGCTCGGCGCCGGCGGCATGGGGCTCGTGTACCGGGCGTTCGACCCGGAGCTGTCGCGCGCCGTGGCGATCAAGGTGGTGCGGGCGCGTGACGAGGAGCGCGGCTCCGACGGCAGCGAGCGCGCCCGGCTCGCGCGTGAGGCGCGGAGCCTCGCGCGGCTCTCGCATCCGAACGTCTGTCATGTCTACGACGTCGGCGAGCACGAGGGCGAGGTGTGGGTCGCGATGGAGCTGGTCGACGGCGTCGATCTGCGGCAGTGGGCCGCGGGGCGCGACGCGAAGGACGTGCGGCGCGCGCTCCTCGACGCCGCGCGCGGGATCGCGGCGGCGCACGACGCCGGGCTCGTCCACCGCGACGTCAAGCCGCAGAACGTGCTGGTGACGCGCGACGGGCGCGCGGTGGTGACGGACTTCGGGCTGGCGCGCGGCGAGGAGCGCGCGACGACGTCGGCGGCGGCCGAGGCCGCCGGCGTGGTGCGGGTGAGCGGCACGCCCGCGTATCTGGCGCCCGAGCAGCTCTCGGGCGCGACGATCGACGCGCGCGTCGATCAGTTCGCGTGGGCGGTGATGGCGTGGGAGCTGCTGTCCGGCGAGCGTCCGTTTCCGATCGAGCCCGCGGCGCGGCTCGCGGCGATCCGGGCAGGGCTGGATGTTCGTCCTGCGCGAGCCGGCGCTGTTCGTCCTGCGCGAGCCGGCGCCGCCGGCGCGTCGAAGGACGGCGACGCGCGCGGGGTGTCGGCGGCGCTGGGCGCCGTGCTCGCGCGGGCGATGGCGTCGGCGCCGCGCGATCGGTTCGCGACGATGGCGGAGATGATCGCGGCGGTGGAGGAGGCGGCGCGGGCGGGGGCGAAGACGGCGGTGGCGAAGACGGCGGTGGCGCGAGATCGCGCGAGGGTGGTCGGCGTCGCCGCGGTGGCCGCGGTGGTCGCGGTGGTCGCGGTGGTCGCGGTGGTCGCGGTGAAGCGCGACGAGTCCGTTCGTCCTGAGCGAGCCGGCGACGTTCGTCCTGAGCGAGCCGGCGAAGCCGGCGAGTCGAAGGACGGGGCCGCGACGCTGGCGATGATCGCGGGTGCGGGTGCGGACGCGGATGCGGGTACGGGTGCGGGTGCGGATGCGGATGCGAGTGCGGTTGCGGTATCGGCCCCGGATGCGGGCACGGGCACGGGCACGGGCACGGGCACGGGGCGAAGAGGGGGGCGGGGTGAGGGTGAGGGTGAGGGTGAGGGTCAGGGTCAGGGTCAGGGTCAGGGTCGGGGTCCGGATCCGGTTTCGGTTTCGGTTTCGGATCCGGTTTCGGTTTCGGTTTCGGATCCGGTTTCGGATCCGGTCTCGGATGACGGGCGCGCGAGGTTCGATCGCGCAAGGGCCGAGCGAAGGTTGGCGGACTGTCGCTTTCCCGTGGATCCGAGGAGGCCCGATGGCGCGCTCGTGGGGCAGGTCGTGGACTGGGGGAAGGTGACGCGGCGCGAGACCGTGATCGGCGTCGGGAAGGATGGCGAGCGCACGATGAACATGTTCGAGGTCCAGGGGGCGCGGGCGAGGTATCGCTTCGACGGCGACGCGTTCGCCGATCGACTGGGATCCTTGGATGTCGCGGTGGGCGAGCTCGTCGTCGTGTGTCCCTACGCCTTGCCCGCCGTCGCGGAGGTCGACCATCGCCAGCTTCCGCCCGGGTGGCGCGCGCCGTCACCGCCGATCTATGCGTTCGCCCCGTCGAGATCCGAGCCCGCGACGGCGACGCGACTCGCGGCGCTGGCGCCGCTGCACGTCAGCGAGGGCTTCGTGCGTGGCCTTGGTGCGAAGCCGGGGCCGGCGCGCAACCTCCTCGTGCTCGCGACGCCGAAGAAGGCCCTCGGCGACGGGCGATGGGAGATGGGCGGCTGGCACCTCGACGTGTCGGGAATGGCGGACGCCGCGCTGCTCGCGGTGAAGCGGCCGGTCTGGCTCGTGGTCGCGCGGCCGGTCGTGGAGGACGGCGTGGCCACCTTGCACGCCGTGGTCGCGCTGCGCCGGCTCCTGGAATAACCTCAAGCTTCACGGCCACGTATGCGTTTCTCGATCTTTTCTTTGCGACCGGCGCCCGCGGTGCGGCTCGTCCCCTCGAGACCAACAACGAGGACCCGATGAACCGCCACGTGATGAACACCGCCCTCTTCGCCACCCTCGCCGCTGGCGCCGCCTGCTATGGCTCGGCGCCGCCACGCCCTGCTGCCATCCCGCTGCCCGAGCTCTCGGACGAGGCGACGATCAGCGTGCACAGCGAGACCAACACGACGATCGAGAACCGCCTGAAGGAGTCGTGGACGTGCCCTGCCGGCCACGCCGAGGGCTCGCCCCAGTGCACGCGCACCACGTACGAGGTCGCCGAGCCGGTCACGCGCACCGAGACCACCGCGACCTACGGCGCCGAGCCGATCAGCTACGGTCAGTTCCGGGTGCTCACCGATCCCGACTACGACGCCAAGGTCGCCCGCCTCGACGCGATGCGCGAGAAGTGCAAGGGCGCCAACCTGCCGCGCTACGTCGGCATGGGCCTCATGCTCGGCGGCGCCGCTGGCTGGATCCTCGCGCCCTACGGCAAGATCTTCCCGCAGGTCGGCACCGTCGCGCTCGTCGGCGGCGGTACGTCGTACGCCTTCGGCTACTACGGCTACGGCGGCAAGACCTGCAACGAGGCCCGCGCGCTCTACCACCAGCTCGACTTCAGCGAGGAGGCCGGCTGGAAGTCGGCGTGGGGCGCCGACACCGCTGCCGAGATGAAGCGCCTCTCCGAGGAGTTCAACAACCGCGGCGCTCGACGCGCGCCGGGCGAGAGCCTCGGCTTCAGCGACTGACGTCGGTCGGCCAGGTCGCGATCAGTCGAATTGACTAGTCGAACTGCCGACGACCCGACAACGATCGACCGATCCTCGACGAGCCGTACTCCGACCCCCGGTGGCGGTTGCCAGCTCGTGCCGCCATTGTCCCGGCGACTTGGCGCAAACCGTGATCGGCGTCCGCGGTATCGCGATTGCTATTCGTATTCCGGATGTCGTCCGTCCGTTCTTCGAAGGTGGCGTCGCGCGGCGTGGCCTGGGCCAGCCTCTCCCTCGGAGTACTCCTCGTCGGCGTAACCGTCGCGCGAGGGGCACCGGCCGATCCCTTCGCCGCGGCATTGCCGGGCAGAGACACGCAGCCGACAGCCGCGGCGCCGAGCGCGACTGTAAGCGGCAGCGTCTCGGAGCAGCAGGGGACGGCGTCGTACGTCTTCCCGATCGAGGTGCCGCCAGGTCGCAACGGCATGGCGCCCTCGCTTGCGCTCTCGTACTCGTCGGGCGCGCCGCTGCGCGGCGGCATCGCGGTTGGCTGGTCGCTCGACCTTCCGCGTATCGAGCTCGATCCCCAAGCGTCCATCGTCGATCGCTACAAGCTGTCTGGCGTCGGCGCGGGAGGCGTGCTCGTGCCGGTCACCGGCGACGGTGCCACCTCGGGAACGCGCTATCGCGTCGAGATCGACGAGAGCTTCACGCGGGTCGAACGCGTCGGCAACACATGGACCGTTTCAACGAACGACGGCATCACACGCACCTTCTTGCCGAACGCCAGCGATCATGTCTCGCGCTGGAACATCTCGAGCGAGAGGGATCCGTTCGGCAACGAGGTTCGGTACACCTGGACGCCGGTCGATATCGACGACTACGAGGAGTACATCCTTGTCCGCGTCGAGTACTCGTTCAACAGCGCGGCCGGACTCGGACACCACGCCAGCATCCAGCTCAACTGGGAGGCGCCGAACATCTACGACGGGCTTCCAATCGGAGCGAGGACCGACCATCACTTCGGCCTGAAGCGTGCCGACGGAGTGCGGACGCTGAAGGACATCACGTCGTGGGTGCTGGACGCCGGGGTCTGGCGCAAGGCACGCGAGGTTCGCTTGACCTACGACACGTCGCTGGCGGGTGGCAGCCGGCTCCGCATGCTCTCGCAGATCGATGTCACGGCCTACAACTCCTACAACGCGCCGGTTCACCAGCCGCCATTGAAGTTCGGCTACGGGCCCATGCAACCGGACCACAGCCGCTCGGTGATGAGCGTCGGCGGCATCGAGCACGGCACGGACGAAGGACCTGAGATGACACGTATGGATCTCGACGGGGACGGGATCCTCGATCGCGTGTCGGTGCTTATGCCGGATCCGAACGACCAGTACAAACGGTGCCGGCTCGTCTGGAGAAAGGGCCTTTACGGCGGCTGGATCAGTCCGACGGCGCAGACTCACTACCTTCCAACGGCGTGGTGGGCGATCGGCGGCCCGTTCGTGAACGACGGGTGCACGCTCAACGGCCAGTTCGCGATCCAGTTCACCGACTCGTACAGCTCCGGAGGGGACGGCGAGTACTGCACGGACGCGAGCGCGGTCCAAGTGGCCTACCACTTCATGGACTGGGATCAAGACGGTGATCCGGATCTGCTGACCGGCGTGTGGTCGACGGGCGGAAACACGGCGTGCGGCAGCGACTTCGGCGGTGCGTGTTACCGCGAGACTCGCGGCCACGGCGGAGAGAAGCCCTGCGAGGATAGCGACGTTGTCGGCGAGATTGACTCGGAGGGGAACTGGCATTGCTTCTGCTTGTCAGGGCAGAACTGGAATCCCGACTGGTCGAAGTGCCACGTGGACTGCGCGGAAGGCGAGCAGTACAACGGAGCGGTCTGCGTGCCGGGTTGCTCGTCGTTCGAGCACTGCACCAGTGGCGTCGATCCGATAACGCCAGGACAGGTGACGGGGCCGTCGCTCAACTGCCCGCCCGCACAGCCGCAAGCCGAGCAGGATGCCGGCCAGTACGTCTGGCGCGTCTTTCTCAATGACCCGTCTCGCCTGAGCGGCCAGCGGTTCGACCCGGCGACGGGCTACGTGGTCCACGCGCCGCAAGCGCTCCCGCTCGCCGGCGGCCCGCTGGGGCCGCCGCAAGAAGGGCCGGGACGCTTGCCTGGACTCGCCGACATCGACGGCGACGGCTGGACCGATCTCGTGCGACCGATCTCCAGCTCGCTCGGTCAGTCCGCGAACCTCTACTACCATCGTGGGCGCGCCGGCGGCTTCTCGACGGCGCTCTCGAACCTCTCACTTCCGGAGAGCTGGAACCCGAGCGGCAGCTCCTTTCTCTGGGAGGGAGACGGGGCGCCACTCTTCACCGAGGGCGACCTCAGCTTCGCCGATGTCAATGGCGATGGCCTGCCCGACGTCTTTGCGCGCCCGAGCAACGGCAACCTCTTCGTCTCCTTCAACGACGGTGAGACGTTCACCGACCCGCTCTACCTAGACTTCTCCTCGCCGACGGCGAAGACGCGCACTGAGTTCGAGGACTCCTCCTGGTTCCCAGGCTTGCCGCTCACCGCCGCCTGGCGCGCCGACCGGCGACGATTCGACGACGTCGATGACGACGGGATGCCGGAGCTGCTCGTCCTCGAGGGTGGCTCGGTGCAAGGAACGGCGTCGACGCGCGAGATGCATCGCATCAACGTGAATCGGCGAAGCTCCATCGATACGGTGCCTAGCTCGTGGGAGCCGCTCGAGAGGCTCACGCGCGCCGTGAACACCAAGGCGTGGTACCGGGCCAGCGACGTCGTCGACCTGACCGGCGACGGCGTCCCGGACCTGGTCACCGCCACGCCACAGGGCACGCTCGAGATCCACACCGCGCAGCTCGACACGGCGCCTATGCGTCTCCTTCGCACGATCGATAACGGTCGTGGCTCGGTCACGACGTTCGAGTACGCGCCGAGCACGGCGCCGGGCATGGTCGAGCTGGCCGACGGCGAGACCAACTCGCCTCGCTGGCTCGTGCACAAGGTCCGCGTCGATCCGGGGGCCGGCCAGCCCGAGATGACGACGCGCTACGCGTACGCGAATCCGGTGCGTGGCCTGCGCACGCCGTCGCAGCTCAGCCCCGCCGGATTCCTCGGGTTCAAGAAGATCACGTCGACGCGTTCGGGACAGCAAGGCGAAGACAGCGTTCGTTCGACGAAGGAGTTTCGCTACGACTTCGGTCCCGATCATCGTGGGCACCTCGTCCGCGAGGTCACGGCGCTACCCGTCGCCGGCGGTGGCTGGCGCGACGTGCAGCACGTCGTGTCGACGTGGACATACCAGGGTCTCCTGGGAGGGCTCGTCGGGTTCACGTACAACGAGCGCACGACGACGACGCGCGTGGGCGAAGGCGGCGCGGCGAGCGTGTCCACGACCGTGCAGCACAGCCTCACGCCGTTCGTCCAGGGAGGCAAGACGCTCCTCTACACCGCCAACGAGACGACCGAGTGGGAGGGCGAGGCCGGCCTCGAGTTGCGCTCGACGGTGAAAGGGTTCCAGGTGCGTGTTGGACAGGCTCCATACTCGGCGAGCGACTACCGGGTGATCCTGACCTCCGACGAGCGCCGCTCCGTCGTGATGGGGTTCGCGACCGTGGTCGCACGTACGACGATCGAGCTCACGGACCAGGGGCTGCCTCGCCAGACCAACGTCTTCACTGGTTCGGCGATGGCAGCGACGGTACGCGAGTTCGACCCGTCGACCGGGTTGCTTCTGACCGAGAAGAAGCCCAGCCAGGTGCCACTCGGAGCCAGCGGCAAGCTGTCGAAGGTCACGTACGACCCGACCAAGGTCTTCGTCGAGAAGACGACGAACGAGCTCGGGCAATCCGTGTCCGCGTACCGCGATCCCGGGACGGGCGCGCTGGTGAAGCGCACCGGTCCCAACGTGCGCAACCTGAAAGCGCCTGGCTGCACGAGCCCGATCACGTGGATCTGCCCGGTCCTCGCATGGCCCGAGACCGAGACATGGGTCGTCGATGGCTTCGGTCGCGTCGTGCTCCACCGGGTCGCGATCGATCTCGCGTCCGGTCACTACGGGCTGGCGGACGCCGAGGTGTCCGCGTACGTGGAGTCCGAGATTCCGAACCGCGTCATCACGCAGCGCCTGCGGGACTTCGGCGGCTCGGCGTGGGTGAAGTCGGAGGCGTTCATGGACGGCCTGGGCCGTCCGTACACGACCATCGAGCGCAATCAGCAGTCCGGGCGTCCCGATGCGGTAACGACCTACGCCTACGACGCGGGCGGTGCGATGCGCAGCATGGCCGTGCCCGATCCGCAGCAGCTCGGCGACAGCACCGCGCAGGTGACGTACACGTACGACCGCGACGGACTGGGGCGCGTAACCCGCTTCGAGCGTCCGGACGGCAGCGAGGAGCGTGTCGTCTACGGCGCCGAGAGGACGAGCGCATCGACGTGGTCACCGATCGAGGGTCTAGGCGCGGCGACCGAAGTCCGCCACGACGGATACGGCCGGCTGGTGGAGGTGAAGGAGTACGATAACCCGACGCCCGGCACGGTCGCTGTCACCTACTACGGACACGACGCCCTCGATCGCGTGACGTCGATGCTCGACGCCGACGGCAACCAGACGATCCTCGGCTACGACTGGCGCGGCTTGCGGACGAGCGTGGCGCGCGGCAACCGTGTGTGGAGCTACACGTACGACCTCGACGGCAACTTGACGACGGCGCGTTCGCCGATGCCAGCAGGTGCCAACGCCGCTCACTACACCTCGACCAACACGTACGACGTGCTCGGGCGAGTGACCTGGCACCAGCCTGCGACGCGCGGCATGACGACGACGCGCCTGGCGCAGCTGGGCATCGGCGCTACCTCGACGTCCTACGACAGCGGCGCCAACGGCGTCGGCCGCGTCGCGAGCATCTCGCAGTCTGGGCTCTTCGGAATCTCGTACACGTACGACGTACGTGGTCACGTCAGCCGTGAGCAGCGAAACGTGTTCCTCAACAACACCCAGCATGGCGTGACGCTGTCGAGCACGCAGTCGGTGCAGCGCCTCTACAACGCGCTGGGCGCGCCCACCGACGTCGTCTGGGACGATGGCACGCGCTGGAAGTTCACCTACGACGCACGCAATCAGCCACAGAGCGTCGAGTGGGTCGATCCGTCGACCAACGCCTTCCTTCCGATCGCGACCTACGCGCGTGACGTCGCCGGTCGCCCGCGATTCCGCATGGGCGCGTGGAATCAGAAGCGCGAGTGGCGCTACGACATGCTCGGTCGCGTCGCAACGGACCGTGTGTACCAGGCCATCACCAATGTGAGCTGGGCCGAACGCAACTACGGCTACGACGGCTTCGGTCGCCTCGAGGTCGTGGGCGGCACCATCAACAGCACGCACGCCGACGCGACGATGGGCTACGATCGCCGCGGCCGGGTGGTCACGGCGAGCGGCCCAGGCGCGTACCAGGCCACGCTCGCGTACACGAAGTCGGGCAACATCACGCACGCCAACATCTCGGGCGCGCAAGACGCGCTAGCGCGCAACGTCCAGTACCACTACGGCGCAACGGATCCGCAGGCCGTTGATCGCATCACCGACGTAGGCAACGGCGCCAACGTCGGCAACTTCACGTACGACTCGTCCGGCAGCATGCTGCGGCGAGAGATCGCCGGCGACGTCGATCAGCTCGTGTGGGACGGCGACGACCACTTGCGCGAGATGACCGTTCCCGGCGGCTTCGAACGCTACTACTACGCGGGCGCGGGCCAGCGGATCGTCGCCGTCGGCCCCGACGGCATCCGTCTCTGGTTCGGCGAGAGTGAGACCCGCTTCTCGCGCAGTGGTGTGCAGGAGAAGCGATGGCACCACATCGCGACCGGCGAGCCGATCGCGCGCGTCGAGCGCCTTCCCACCAACCCCGTCACGACGACGATCGAGCTCCAGTATTCCGACGCGCTCCAGAACCTGATGATCACGCTTGCGCCCAACGGCAGTGTGACGTCATCGTTCCTTTACGGCGCCTTCGGCGAGGTGGTCGCGCAGGCTGGCGCGAACAAGCACCGCCGCCAGTTCAACGGCAAGGAAGCCGACGCCGCGACCAATCTCCGCTACTACGGCTACCGGTACTACGACCCAGTGCTGCTGCGCTGGATCTCCGCCGATCCACTCTTCCGCTTCGCCCCCGATTTCGCGTCGACGGAGCCGCAGCGCGCGAACCTCTACGCATTCTCCCTCAACAACCCACTCAGCTACTACGATCCGGACGGCCGGGACGCCTTCCTCGTCCACGAGACCTATATCCGCGAACTCGCGCGTCGGCAGATCGCTCGCGAAGAGTCGAAATGGAGCACGGAATCTGAGCTTCCGCCTTCGCTAGCTGAGGACAGGAACATCGTGCAGATGAGTAGTAGCGACCTGCGACGTTACCGACGCGAGGTTGAGGACGACCTTCGGGAGGTCGATAGGCGAGCGCACGAACTGAGTGAGCTCCGATCGGGGTTGCGGCAAGCGGAAATCGACGCGGAGAATGCACTCGACGAGTGGGTGTTGTTCGAATACGACCCCCCTGGTGGGCGCGATTGGGTCGACACACTCGTTCGTGTTCTCGTGCTTCGCGAGCGCATCGATCGGAAGGTCTCGCAGCTGAACATCGAACGGGCCATGCTGAATGGAGTCCGCCTGCAACTCATGAAAGAAGAGGCGATTCGAGAAGAGGAAGCTCAGCGCGAGCGCGAATCGCGTAAGAAGCGACGCGAAGAAGAACAGCCGTCGCGTTGACCGGCGCGTGACGGTGCCTTGTGCAGCAGCACGGTCAGTCGCGGCGACGAAACGCCGCTGACGGGTAGTTCGACCGCGGCGTGTCGGCGCGTGTGAGTGGTTGAGTGCGGCGCAGGCGCCTGTTCGGTGTTCTGGCCGTCACGGAGCATCGCGCATGACCTCGGCGATCTCTCGGGCACACGGCTTCCGAGTCGTCGGAGACGTACGCATTACAGGATCGACTTCATCATCGGGCCTCCGGCGGGCGCGCGGTCGGCCAGGTCGCGAAGACCTGGGCGAAGCGGATCGGCGACGTGACGCCGTGGTGGAGGAGGATGGCGTCGGCCTCGGCGATGAGGCGCGCCCCGGAGGAGCCCTCGGTGATCTCGCCCAGGCGACGGCGGGCGAGCGCGCCGATCACGGGGAGCTCGAACGCCGAGCACGTGATCGCCTTGTCGAGATGGACTCGCGCCGCGTGCTTGTCGCCGCCCAGCATCGCGATCGCCGCCTCGAGCAGCTCGGCGATCGCGCGCAGGAACGGCGAGCGATCGCGCGCGATGCGGGCGAGGTGCGTGCGCGCGCCGGCGGCGTCGCCGCGGCGGATGCAGATGCGCGCCAGCTCGATCGCCGTCTCGACCCGGACGATCTGCACGTGATCGAGGACACCGTCGAGGAAGCGACGCAGCTCGGCCTCGGCGGCCTCGAACCGATCGTCGGCGCCCTCGTAGAGCGCGAGCTCGGTGACGGCGCGCGCGTGGAACCAGTGCTGGAGATGGAGCCGTTCGCCCTCGGCCCAGCTCGCCGCCTCGAGCTCGGCGTGAGCGCGCTCCACGTCGTCGGCCGCGAGCCAGGCCACGTTGGCCGACCAGCGGAACGACGTCGCGGCGTAGCGATCGCCGCGGCGGAGGGCGTCGCGCACGTACTCGTCGTAGCGCGGGCGCAGCTCGCCGAAGCCGCCGTGTCGGCGCATCGCGAACAGGAGGAACATCCGCAGATGGTTGAGCTCGCCGGCCGTCCCGTAGGTGTGGTTGCGGAGCTGCTCCTCGGCGTCGACCATCACGTCGATCGACTGGATCAGGTTGCCGGCGAAGTACTCGACGATGCCCTCGGCCGCGCGCGCGATCGCGAGCAGCAGGCGGCTCCGGCACTCGCGGGCCAGCGCGGTGGCGCGCACGACCATCTTGCGCGCGCGTTCGATCATGCGGTCGCCGCCTGCCGCCACGTACATCGCGTGATAGGAGAGGGCGTAGGCGACGCGGCGCGGATCCCCGATGCGCAGCGCACACTGGAGGCCCGCGGCGCAGAAGCCGGCGCCGACCACGGGGTCGACCATGCCCAGGCCGAGCGACGCGGCGCGGAACACCTCGTAGCGGCGGCACAGCTCCGGATCAGCGAGCGCCCTCACCTCGAAGTCGACGCCGCGTACGGCGATCCAGAGGGTCCGCGCCACCAGCGCGCGGCGCGCCGCCGCGGTGCTCCGCGGATAGCGGATCCCGACCGCGGCGATCACCTCGCGCAGGAGCGCGAGGCCGCGCCGGGTGTGACCGCTGATGAGCAGCTGCTCGGCGGCGGAGCGCCGACAGTGGAACCCTTCGTCATCCTGCAGCTCGTCGGAGGCGAGCAGGTAGGCCGCGGCAGCCTCGGGGCCGCGGCCGGCGCAGGCCAGGGCCTCGGCGCGCTCGACGAGGAGCTCGCGGCGGATGTCGCGGTCGCCCTGATCGGCGCCGAGGCGGAGGGCGGCGTCGCAGAGCGCGGCGATCTGCTCGAACGCCGGCGCACGCGCGCTCGAGCGACGGGCGGCGCGCCGCGCCAGGTCGCCCGCCTGGGCGGTCAGGCCCGCGGCCTCGAGGTGCTTGACGACGGCGAGCGGATCCTTGTCGACGAGCCCGCTCGCGGTCAGCGCGGCGGCGAGGCGCGCGTGGTAGCGGCGGCGACGCGCGGGCGCGACCCGCGCCAGGACGGCCTCGCGCACGCGGTCGTGATAGGGCTCGATCGGATCCGAGCCCCGGGCGCCGCCGGTGCGCACGAGCGACGCCGCGCGCAGGACGCCGAGCCACTTCGCGCTCGAGCGCGGATCGAGCCCGAGCGCCTCGATGACCAGGCTCTGCGGCAGCGGCCGGCCGGCGACCGCCACCAGCTTGAGGATCCGGCGCGCCGAGGTGTCCATGCGCGCGATGCGCGCCCACAGCGCGTCGTCGAGGCGGACCTGCCGCGGCGGCGCCGCGTGCCGGAGCAGCTCGCGCAGGAACATCGGGTGCCCGTCGGCGGCGGCGGCGAGCGCGGCGGCGTCGGCGAGCCGCTCGGGCGCCACGAGCGCGACCAGTCCCTCGGCTTCCTCCTGGCTCAGGCGCGCGAGCTCGAGGGTGCGCACCGGTCCGGGCATCGCTGGCGGTGACTCCCCGCGCCACGTGAGCACCATCAGCAACCGCGGCGCGCCGGGGGCGTGCAGGATCTCGCGCACGAGCGACAGCGTGTCGGCGTCCGCCCACTGCACGTCGTCGATCGTGAGGACGACGATGCGGCGCGACGCCAGCTTGCGCAGGAGGAGGCGCAGGCCGCGGAACGCGCGCGCGCGCAGCTCGAATGGGTTCTCCGGCAGCGTCGCGGACACCCGCGTGATCGCCGGAACGCGCAGGAGCACCGGGAAGACCTGCGCCAGCGCCGCGGTCTCGGCGGCGGGTGGCAGGGTCGAATCGCCGAGGTCGAGGCGGATCATCGCGCGCGCGATCGCGTCGACCACGCCGTCGAGCCCCTTGAACGGCACGGTCTCGCGCTCGTGACAGCGCCCCGAGAGCACGAGCGCGCCCGGCCGCTGGCGCACGACGTTCTCGAGGAAGTGACGGACGAGCGCGCTCTTGCCGATGCCCGACGCGCCCTCGATGCGCATGGTCACCGCCGCGCCGCGATCGACCTCGGTGAGCGCCTGCGACAGAGACTGGAGCTCGCTGGCGCGGCCCACGAAGGGCGACGACATCGTCGACGGGGGCAGCGTCCCGTCCGCGGTGATCGCGCGCGGGGCGGCGACGCGAGCCAGGATCGCGTTGCCGTCGGGGCGCTCGGCGGGATCGATCGCGAGGAGCTCGAGGCACAGCGACGCGAGATCGGGCGGCGCGTCGGCGAGGAGCGCGGCGTCGGGCGTCTGGGTCTGCTTCTTCAAGAGGATCTCGAGCGGCGAGCCGTCGATGGGCAGCGCGCCGGTGAGCGCCTCGAAGAGCATCACGCCGACCGAGTACCAGTCGGACGCCGGGCGCGCGGGTGCGCCCATCGCCTGCTCGGGCGCGACGTACGCGGCGGTGCCGACGGCGGTCTTGTCGCTCGCGTCGCGCGGCGCCAGATCGGCGGCGAGCCCGAGATCGAGGATCACGAGCCGATGCTTGTGCGTGACCATCACGTTCGACGGCTTGAGATCGCGGTGGACCTTGCCGGCGCGATGGAGCAGATCGAGTCCGGCGGCGAGCTGGCGCAGGCCCGAGCGCAGCCGGCGCTCGTCGTAGGGGCGCGCGCTCGTCGCGGCGCCGAGCTCGATGTCCTGGGACGTGTCGATCGCGTCGGCGTTGGGATCGCCGGCGATCCACTCGCGGAACGAGCAGCCGTCGACGAGCTCCATGGTGAAGAACCAGAAGCCGCCCTCGTGCAAGAGCTCGCCGAGGCGCACCAGGTTGCGATGCTCGATATCGGCGGTCGCGCGGAACTCGGTCTTCAGGCGGAACAGGTTCTGCGCGTCGAGGTGGCGCAACGTCTTGAGCGCCACCGCCATGCTGCGCTCGTGATCCCACGCCTCGTAGACGACGCCCATGCCGCCCTCGCCGAGGGTGCGCCGGAGCGCGAAGCGCTTGGTGCCGGTGAAGACCGGCGCGCGGGGCACCTCCCCATCGTGCCACCGCGGCGTGGGGGAAGACATCGAGCCCAGTATGCGGGCATGAAGCGCAGTCGCGTCCGCGTAACTTCGGTGGGCTCGCTAACCTCGCGCGTAGCACGCGGCGTCGACCAGCGCGTCGGCTGGATCCTCGCTGCGGTGACGGGCTCGATACAGCTCGAAGACACAATCGCGGAGCATGCGGAGGTCGCGCGCGGCCGCGGTCACCAGCCGGAGACCGGTGGTGCGGAGGAGCTGCATGGGACCGCCCTGCCCGGGCGGGGCCTGGCGGAGCTGATCGAAGCAGACCTCGCCGCGGACCCAGATGACCTCATCGACCTCGGGCACTTCCATCTCGAGCACGATCTCGCGCGGGGTCGGTCCCCCGGCGTAGGGACGCTCGAGCCGCGCGCCCTCGGCGGAGAGGTCGATCACCAGCCCCGGGTGATCGCGCGGGCCGACGACCTCGGAGCAGAAGGTCTCGACGTCGATGCGCGGTGCGAGCCGCCGTGGGTCCATCCAAGCGTACGGGTTGCGCATGTAGGACAGTGTCGGATGCCCGTCCGCGGCGGGCAAATTTTTCTCAGGGCACGCGAGGGCCGGCCCGCGAGGAGTGGGGCAGCGAGCGAAGCGAGCAGGGGCAGCGCCCGCGACGAAGCGGGCCGAGCAGATCAGATCGACCCGTCGCGGCGGTAGTTGCCGCGGCCGGTGGGCCAGAGGAGGCAGTTGGCGCCCGAGCCCGGGACCTCGTACACGAGCACCTGGCGCACGCGATCCTCGCCATCCTTGAGCGAGACGACGATGTCGAGGTCGCCGTCGCCGTCGGCGTCGCCGATCGTGGGCACCGGCATCGCGCCGCGGTCGGGCAACGGCACGCTGTGCAGCTCGTTGCCGGCGGCGTCGAGCACGACGAGCGCGCCGCCGCCGCCGGTCGAGTACGTGTTGAACACGATCTCGGGGACGCCGTCGCCGGAGAGGTCGGCGACGATGACGCCGCCGGTCGCGACCGTCGCGCTCGACGTGTAGCGATGGCTCCAGTACGTGGTGGCGTCGGCGCCGACGGCGTGGATGCGCCCGTCGAAGCCGGCGAACACGATCTCGAGGCCGGGGCGCGCGGGATCGAGGTCGACCACCGTCGGCTGGTTGGTGATGCCCACGACGTTGCCCCCGTAGTCCCAGAGGCCGGAGAGGAAGTCGGGGAACCTGGGCGGCGCCTCCCACGCCGCCGGGCGCGTGCCGTCGTGGTGCATGACCCAGAGCGCGACGCCGCGCTCGCGATCGTCCTGCGCCGTGTTCTGCACCGAGCCGAGCAGCACGAGCTCGTTCGTCCCGTCGCCGTCGAGGTCGGCGATCGCCGGCGCCGAGTTGGTGAAGTGGCCCTGCTCGTCGACCGCCTCGTCGTCGGCGTAGCCCTGCTGCGCGAGGCGGTAGTCGACCATCATGCGGATGCCGCTGAACTTGGTGCGGTTGCGGAAGATGGCGGCGGCGTCGAAGGCGCGGCCGGTGCCGGCGTGGAGCGAGGCGTAGGCGTTGTCGTGGGGCGCGAAGATGTCGACGACGTCGTCACCGTCGACGTCGCCGAGCGCGAGGTTCTGGTCGTAGCCGCCCGTGACGTAGCAGGCGTCGTCACAGCCCGCGGCGCCGCCGGTGTTGGGTGGGAAGCCGGCGACGACGGCGCCGTTCGCCTCGTACGCCATGAGGATGTCGCGGCGATCGGTGCCGTCGAGCGGGTCGCTGGTGACGACGACGAGCTCGAGCGCGCCGTCGCCGTCGATGTCGCCGGCGGCGAGGGTGCGCAGCTCGTCGCGCCACGTCACCGGGAAGCCGGGGAGCGCGGCGCCGGTCGCGTCGAACGCGAAGAGCTGGCCGCGCGAGGCGACCGCGACCTCGAGCCCGGCGCGCGACGGCACCAGGTCGGCGACCACCGGCGAGCTCCAGATCCGCCCGCCGGTCGAGGCGCGCCACACGACCGCGCCATCGCTCGCGTGCCAGACCAGGAGCAGCTCGTCGCGCGGCGCGATGATCTCGGGCGTGCCGTCGCCGTCGAGGTCGGCGACCGCGGGAGACGCGAGCCAGCCCTCGTGCCAGCGATCGAAGAGGGTGTACACGAGCGCGGGCGCGGCCACCGTCGCCGCGCCGCCGCCGCTGGCGGCCTCGCAGCTGGGGGAGGGCAGCGGCAGGGGAGGCCCGTCGTCATCACCGTCGCCCCCACCTCCACACGCCGACCCCACGATCACGAGCGAGCAAAGCACGCGACGCATCGTCGGAGCGTACTCCGATTCCCGCACCGGTTGCGCCGGCGCATGCGGCGACGCAGACCTTGCGGCGCCGCGGGGAGGCACGCGACCTGCACTGCTCGGGAACGGACGACGCACGGAGGTCGCATGTACCGGCTCCTCACCTGCCCCGACTCCGCCCACCTCGAGCTGGTCGAGTTCATCGACGATCCGCTCGGCACCCTCATCGCCGGCTGCTCGCGCTTCCGGCCTCCGTGCGCGCTGGGATGCCCGCGCACCTGCGCGGCGCTCATCGACCGTGGCGTGCGCGACCTCGACTCGATCGAGCTCGTCGACGCGGCGCCCCAGGACCCGACCTCGGTGACCGTCGCCGGCCGACCCTCACGCCAGCGCCTCGGGAGCTGCGAACAGGCCGTGGAGCCGGCGCGCGAGCGTGCCGGCGGCGAAGCCGTCGACGATGCGATGGTCGAAGGTGGCGCAGAGGCGGAGTACCGGGCGTACCTCGAGGCGGTCGCCCCCGACCACGACGGGACGTGGCCGCACCTCGGGGACGAGTAGCAGCATCGGGACGCGCGCCATCGGCACGAACGGCGCGAACGCGGTGTCGATGCCGAACATGCCCACGCTCGTGATCATCGCCGAGCCGAACGCGTCGCGCGGCAACCCCAGGCCGGGCAGATCGAGGTGGAGCTCGTTGACCGCGAGATCGCCGGCCCGGAGCGCGGCGCGCGTGAGCCACCACGGCAGCTTCGAGAAGCCGGCCTTGCTCTTCCGGTAGCTCGGGTCGGCGCCGCTGCGGATGTCCCTCGCGCGCTTGCCGAGCTCGGTCGCGATCTCGACCAGCGAGCGCTCGTCGGCGCGATCGATGCGCACGCCCGACAGGTCGCGCCCGCCGTCGGTGGCGACGGTGAGGAAGACGTCGATCGAGGTGCGCTGCTCGAGCTTGCCCCAGAAGCGCACCTTCGCGTTCAGTGCGGGCTGATCGCGCAGCGCGAGGGCGACCGCGCGCGCCACCAGGTGGGTCACCGTCAGCTTGTGCCCGGTGCGCGCGCCGTGCGCCTCCAGGAACGCGAGCGCGGGCACGGCGTCGATGTCCATGGTGCCGTAGATCGTCGGGTCGCGCGGCGGTCCCCACATGGCGGCGGCCATGCGGCGAAAGGGCGAGGCGTCGGTGAGCGGGACGAAGTCAGACATGGGCGCCTCCGGCGGCTGGCGCGATCGTCGCGTGATGGAACCCGAGGCGCGGATCGCTCCAGCGCCCGAGGTGGCGCGCGAACGTGCGCATCTCGGGGAACGGGATCCGCCGGTGCACGACCAGCTCGGGGTAGCGATAGACGAGGACGGTGTTGAGCCCGCGGTGCGCGGACAGGAGGAAGCGGCGACACGGTGACAACCCGAGGCCGTAGCTGCCGTCGAGCACGCTGCCGCGCGCCGCGCGCACCGCCTTGACCAGCAGGTGGGGCTCGCCGACGAGGTTGGCGCGCGCCGCGGCCTCGACGAGGTTGGCCAGCCCGACCCGCAACCCCTTGAGCTGTCCGAGTGGTCCGGGGTGCTCGTTCACCCAGCGCACGCGGTCGAAGCGGGCGAGGTCGACGCGCGCGATCGCGCCCGACGCGCAGCAGTTGTAGATGACCTCGTCGCTGGTGACCACGACGTCCGACGTGAGCGCGCCGGGCAGGTCGCGCGGGATGGCGAGGTGTCGCGTCACGCGCGCGTCCGCGCCATCGATCTCGAACAGGTAGTTCTTGAAGTCCTCGATCACGTACTCGGTGAAGTCGCCGTCCTGCGGGCGGCAGCGCTGGGTCGGCGCGTAGAACACGTCCCTGGTCGGGTGCACGCCCAGGTGCCACGCCGTCGCCGGCAGCGCGACGACGCGCGCGGTGCCGGCGGCGAGATCGAAGACGCCGACCTGGTTGGCGAAGGTGCCGTGCACGTCCATCGCGCCGTAGAAGAGGTACTTGCCCGAGGGCGACCGCTTCACCGCGTGGGGCAGGGTGACGCCGTGCGCGCCCAGGCGCTCCGGCCGCTCGAGCGCGTCGAGCGAGAAGCGCCAGAAGTGGTCGCCGATCGCGGTGATGAACGTGCGCGCGTCGAGCCACACCGCGTGGGTCTGGCTCTCGTAGAAGCGGCGCGGCGCGCCGAAGCGGAGCGTCGAGAAGCGCGCGATCTCGTCGAGCGTGCGCGGGTCGTAGAAGAGGAGCAGCTGCGACAGGTTGCCGAGGAAGCCGGTCTCGCCGCCCGGCGCGAGCTGGGTCGCGTGCCCGCCGGCGACGCCGGAGAAGAAGCGCACCTCGGGGGTCCACGTGTCGGCGTCGGGATCGCAGCGCAGGCGGGCGACGCCGGCCCAGCCCTCGAAGCCGTTCAGGCCGTGACCGTCGAGGGCGATGAAGAAGTCGAACGGGCGACCGGCGCTCATGGTCCGAGCGTGCGCCGGCGCCCGCCCGCCCGCTTCCAGAGCCGCGCCAGCCGCTTGCAGGATCGCGCCACGAGCGGCACGCTCGCCCCATGCTGCCGCGCCTGCAACTCGTCGAGTGGAACGACCTCGAGGCCACGCCCGCGGCGCTCCGTGACGTCATCGTCGAGAGCCTGTCGCGCTCGCTGCGCTGGGGCCGCATGATGCGCGGCCTCGTCGAGCCGTTCCGCGCCTTCCTCGACGCCGCCGGCACCGACGAGGTGCTCGACCTGTGCGCGGGCGCGGGCGGCCCCGCCGCGGTGCTCGCCACCGAGCTGGGCGCGCGCGGCGCGGCCCCGCGCTTCCTGCTCACCGACCTCTTCCCGCGCCCCGAGGCGTGGAGCGAGGTCCAGCGCGATCACCCGGGCGTCGTCGACTTCGTCGAGACGCCGGTCGACGCCACCGCGATCCCGCCCGACCTCGCCGCCGGCCGCGCCCGCGTCGTCATCAACGCGTTCCATCACTTCCCGCCGCCGCTCGCGCGCGCGATCCTCGCCGACGCCGTCGCCGGCTCGCGCGGCATCTTCATCTCCGAGGCGCTGGTGCGGAACCCGCTCAGCTTCCTCGCGTTCGGTCCCGCCGGCCTCGCCGCGCTCTACGCCGATCCGCTGCTCGCGAAGCGCGATCGCCTCAAGAAGGCGTTCCTCGTCTGGGCGACGCCGATCGCGCTCGCCGCCGGCACCTGGGACGGCCTGGTCTCGACGATGCGCATCTACGAGGAGTCGGACCTGCGCGAGATGGTGGCGCCGTTCGGCGACCGCTTCCGCTGGACCTACGGCACGTACACCCACTCGCTCGGCGGCCGCGGCTATTACTTCCACGGCGTGCCGCGCACGTGAGCGCCAGTCGCGAGGGGCTCGTCGCTGCGCCCGATGTCGCCAGCTATCGCGCCGCGCCGGCGGGGCGGTACCTGGCGGGGGCCAGCGGCCTGGTCTTCTGCGCTCGCCCGGACCTCTGGGGCTTCGCCGTCTGGGGACGCCCCACGCCCGCCGAGGTGCGCGCGACCGCGGCCTTGCTCGCGCTCGAGCTGCGTGCGCCCGCGGTGCGCCACGCCTCGCTCGTCGACGCGCGCGCCCTCGACGCCGTCGACCCCGAGGCGTTCGCCGTGATCGGCGCCTACGTCGCCGCCAACTTCGCGGCGCTCGGGCGTCAGGTCGATCGCCTCGCGATCGTGCGCCCGCCGGGCATGACCGGTGCGACCGTCGCCGGCTTCTTCGCCGTGCAGGACGCGCCGTACCCGGTGAAGGTGCTCGGTGACCTGCGCCGCGCCGTCACCTGGGTCGGCGGTGACGCCGCGCTCGCGACGTCGCTCGACGAGGCCGTCGCCGCGTCGCGCGGCCAGCCGCCGCTCCTCGCCGCCCTCCGCCGCTGGCTCGAGGTCCACCTCGTCGATGCGGCGTTGCCCGTCGCCGCCAGGGCGCTCGGCCAGGCCCCGCGTTCGCTCCAGCGCCACCTGCGCGCCGCCGGCACCGCGTTCCAGCGCGAGCTCGACGCCGCGCGCGTCCGCGTGGCGCAGCGCCTGCTCGAGACCTCGCGCGCCTCGCTCACCGAGATCGCGCTCGACGTCGGCTGCGCGTCGCCGCAGCACTTCAGCGCGCTCTTCCGCCGCGTGGCCGGCGAGACGCCGAGCGCGTGGCGGGCGTCGCGCTCGGCTCAGGTGGCGAGCAGCTCGACGACCGCGCGCGACGGCACGAAGAAGTAGCCACCGCCGCGCGGGATCACGAAGCGCGGCAAGGGCGGCGTGCGCAGGCGCGCCGGCCGCGCCGGGATCGTGAACGGGCCGCCGCCCGGACCCATGATCGGATCCGGCTCCTGGTAGATGCCGTTGAACGCGGGGTTGTTGTTCCAGATCTGCTGCACGAACTCGAAGCCGTGGGTGATGTTCGCCTGCAGGCACACGAACAGGAGCCCGGTGTCTCCGGACTCGCCGTTCAGCTTGCCCGCGATCGCGTCCTGGAGCTCCGGCATCACGCCGTAGGCGCGGCCGCGGCGGAGGATGCGGTGGCGCTTGACGACCTTCCACGACTCGGCGGCGCCGCCGCCGCGCTCGTCGCGCGGGTTCGCGCGCCGCACGTGCGACGCGATCGGGCACCGGTTGCCGTCGGGATCGTCGCCGTAGACGAACTCGTTGATCTTGGAATCGTGCATGCGCGCGCCCGGCTTCTCGGGGTGCAGCGCGACCGAGTTGCCGTTGGTCCAGCGTCCCATCGCGCGCGCCGCGAGCCAGTGCGTGGCCTCGTCGATGCCCACCGGGACGCCGTGGACGCCCTGCCAGTCACGCGCGAGCGTGCGGAACGCGTTCCAGAAGCCCTTCACGTCCTGCTCCAGCTTGCGGAACACGAGGAACGTCCCGTTCTTGCCGATGTCCATCCCGTCGGGGCACCTCGCGTGCTTCCTCGGATCGAGCACCGGGCTCTTCGGCACGTGGCCGTACTCGTTGCGGTAGCCGAGGAGGATCTCGCCGGCCGCGATCTCGTTGTGGGGCGACGGCAGGACGCCGGTGCGCGATGGCTGGCCCTTGATCCCGGGCTGCGACAGGCCGTCGGCGAAGCCGAACGGCTCGCGCTCCTTCCACTCGCCGCTCCACTGCGTGGTCATGGGCACGCCGCCGAACCGCTTGACCCGCGCGCGCTGCGCCGCCTCGGCCGCGCGGACGTGCTCGTCGGAGCCGGCGTAGAGCAAGATCATCGCGTCGCAGTCGCGCAGGTCGAGCGACCAGTCGGTCGGCATCGGCTTGTTCGTCTCGAGCTGGTCGAGGTCGTCGGGGTCGGCGACCACCTCCTTCTTCGCCTCGTCGAGCGAGATGGGATCGCCGAGCACGCGGGCCCGCCGCTCCATGCCGGCCTTGGCCTCGTACGGGAAGAGGTTCAGCGCCTGCGCGTCGAGCCCGAGCGTGCGCAACCCGCGGGTGGTGAGCGCGAGCTGGAGCCTCCCGGCCACCGGGCTCCCGCCGTCGGTGGGGAGCTTGTCCGCGGTCGCGCCGCGGTACCAGGCGATGTCCTGGCGCACCTCGTCGAGCCACGTTTTCGCGTTGCGCGTGTCGACCGCGCCGTCGGCCAGGTACTCGCGCGGCAACTGCACGAAGAGAAACGCGGCGTGCTTGAAGTCGCGCGCCCAGCCGCGGAACACGAGCGCCTGGATCTGCTCGAGATCGCGCTCGTCGAGCGCGTCGGGCACGGACTTGGGATCGATCGTCGTCATCTCGGGCCTCCCGCTCAGATTCGCTGCAGCCACTGCGTCACCTGCGCCGGCTCGAGCTCGGCGAACAGGCCACGATGGACCGCGATGTCGTCGTTCACGTTCTCGACGCTCGAGTAGCGCACGCCGCTCCACCACACCTGCGACGCGATCTGGCGATCGCGCGCCCATTGCTTGAACGTCTCCTCGTCGTCGGCTCCCTCGTCGAGCAGGTTGCGGGTCCTCGGATAGCCCTCGGTGTTCGACCACACCGCGGTGAGCCCACCCGACGCCCGGTCGACGAACTCCCCGAGGTAGCTGTCCCAGCTGAAGTCGTAGTTGGAGAAGAAGAGCAGCCGGTCGCGCCGCTTCTCCCTGGGGATGTCCTCGCGCCGGTCGTGGAGGATCACCCAGCGCGCGAAGTGGATGCTGGCGATGCCGCCCAGCTCACCGTTCACGAACCAGATGCGCGCGAGCTGGTCGATCGCGAAGAGCACCACCCGCTGCGTGAAGTAGCGGAAGAACCCGGGCTTGAGGTCGACCAGGTGGGTGAGCTGGTTCTGGACGATGCGGTCCTCGACGGCGATGAGATCGGGCATGCCGTGAACCGCGCGGTTCGCGCCCGCCGGCTTGTCGCGCTGCTCGTGCTTGCGCAGGGTCAGGTACCACCAGATCGTCACCGGCAGGAGCACGGTGAGGAGCAGGAGCGCGGCGAAGCCGATGAGCACGAGCGTCGCCCACTTGCGCAGGAAGAAGCCGGTGCCGCGGGGGGGCGCCGGCTCGAGATCGCCGGGCTGGAGCCCGGGCGGCATCGAGCGGACGTGCGCCACGATGGCCGCGCGCAGCTCGGCCTCGGTCATCTTCGAGACCCGCTGCCGGTGCTGGTCGAGGTACGTGCGGATGACCTCGTGCACCCGCCCGGCGGCGTCGACCTTGACCTTGGGCACGCCGCGGTAACCGCTGTAGAACGCCTCGGCCCGGATCGCGTGATCCATCATCCACTCGATCCACGCGTCCTCGCGCTTCATCCCCGGGTACGCCTTGCAGGCGCCGAACACCGCGTCGAAGTCGAGNNTGGGGAGCCGGTCGTCGACGATCACGAAGCGCATGAAGTGCGTGTCGGGCAGCTGCGCGGGCCGGAAGATCTCGTTGCGCACCGGCTCGCCGGCGTGGTCGAGCACGGCGCGGCCCTGCGCCACCCGCTCGGGGTGCGGGTTCTCCCCGACGACGTCGGTCCCGATGATCTCGAGGGTTCGCCGCAACGGCGCGACTTTGTCGTCTCCGTCTAATTCCGCGGCGATGGTCAGGGCGCGCGACGCGTACGTGGTTGGATCGAACAAGGCCGGCCTCCTCCGCTCAGCGACTGGTTCCGGGCAGCAGCATGTCGAGCATCGTCCCCGGCTTGCGAACGCCCTGGCGCGCCATGCTCTCGTGCGCGGCCGCCCGCATCGCCGCGCCCTCGTCGCCGCCGAGCAGCGCGCCCAGCCGGTTGCGGGCGGCGTGGGCGTAGAGGTGCGTCTCGGTCTCCGCGAACGCATGCACGGCGTCACGGAAGCCGGTCACGGCGCGCTCGGTGTCCCCCTCGAGCTCCGCGACCGAAGCGGCGATCATGATCGAGCAGGCGCGCATCAGCGGCATCTGCGAGCGACGGAATCGTCGCATGACCCGGCGGGCCTCCGCCAGTCCGTGCTTGTAGCGGTCGCTGCCCCGGGGGGCCTGGGCGGCGCGGGCCAGCGCGTGGCGGGCGATCGTGGCGCGCATCAGCAGGTCGAAGATCGGCGCGCGGTCGACCATCGCGCGCCGGATCGGCTTGAGGTCGGCGGCGAGGAGCGGGGTCGCGCTCTCCGGATCGCCGCGGTACATCGACAGGTCGAGGCGCGAGCACAGCGCGAGCATGTGCTGCATCTGCCGGACGCCGCTGGGCGAGGTCCATGAAGCCAGCGCGTCGACGATCTCGCCCTCGATGTCGTCGGGATCGAGGCGGGCGAGCCAGGCGACCGGGAACCCGCAACGCAGGGTGACGGCGGTGTAGCGGTTGCCGGTGCGCGACGCGCTCTGCACCATCGCCGGGACCCGCCGCGACAGCTCGCCCACCTCGCCGAGGTAGTAGAGGCTGAAGCAGCAGAACATCGTGACCGTGTCCAGCTCGAAGCCGGCGCGGCCGACGACCGCGCGGTAGAGCGTGATCGCCTCGGTCATGTTGTCGTAGGACGAGCGCCACCTGTTGTGGAGGAGCAGGTCGAGCATCCCGCGCGTCGTGAGCAGCTGCGCCTTGGCCTGCGCGTTGCTCGCGTCGGTCATCTGGTCGAGCCGGGCCAGGAGCCGCTGCGACCGCTTCGCCGACATCATCGCGGCGAGCCAGTCGGCCTCGAGCGCGATCGCGCGCGACACGCGCCACGGCTCGCCGAGCTTGAGCGCGAGGTGGAGGAAGCGCGCCGCGAAGTCGGCCGAGCGGAACGGATCGACCATGGCGAGGCCGAACGACGTGCCCTCGCAGACGTCGACGCGGGTGAGATCGGCCTGGCTGCACTCGGTGATCGGCCGCGGCTTGAAGCCCAGGCCGCGCAGGCGCAGCCACGCGCGGCGCGCGAGCATCGAGGCGAGCGCGCGCAAGGAGGTGCGCGGCAGCGAGAGGCCGACGCCCGAGAGGACGGTGCGCGTCATCTCCATGCCCTCGGTGACGTAGCCGGACTGCAGGAGCTGCTCGGCGGCGCGGCGGCGGAGCTCGAGCGCGCTCGACGCGTCGGAGCCCTCGGCGGCGGCGAGGAACTGGTCGGCGGCCTCGCGCGGGCGGCCGGCGTAGGCGAGCGAGTCGGCGAGCTGGCCGCGGAGGACGCGCTGGTCATCGGCGTTCCACGCCGGGTTCTCGAGCGACATCTGATAACAGCGCGCGGCGCGGTCGAAGTCGAGCTTGGCGCGGGCCTCGTCGCCGGCGCGGCGCGCGTACGGCGCGGCGCGGGCGAGGTCGCCGGCGCCATACCAGTGGCGCGCGAGCTGCTCGGCGCTGCCGCGGGCGGCGAGCGCCATGGCGAGCGCGCGGTGGTGCTTGGCCCGCCGCTCGGCGGGGAGCACCGAGAGCAACGTCTCGCGGATGCGGTCGTGGTACGGCTCGATCGTGTCGTCGGCGCGCGCCCCGCTGGTGCGCACGATGCGCTGCGCCCGCAGGTGCACGAGCTGACGCTGCAGATCCGCGCTGGGCAGGCTCGACGCATGCAGGAGCGCGCGCTGGGGCAGCGGCTCGCCGGCGACCGCGAGCACCTCGGCGAGGTGACGCCCCTGCTCGCCGAGATCGTCGATGCGCGCCGACAGCATCGCCTCGAGGCCCTTGCCGGCGATGTCGTCGATCGAGCGGCCCTGCAGGTAACGGATCAGCTCCATCAGGAAGAACGGGCTGCCCGCCGACTCGCGCACCAGGCGCCGCGCTGTCTCCTCGTGCCCCGGTCCGAGCTGCGCGAGCGCGAGCTGCATCGCGACCGCCGGGTCGAGCGGGCCGAGCTCGACGGTCGTGAGCTCGGCGTCGAAGCGGCGCGCGAGCTGCTGCACCGCCCCCGAACCGTCGACGCGCGTGGCGAGCAGGAGCAGGAGGCGCGGCGGGTCGGGCGCGCGCATGAGGTCGGCGAGCAAGGTCGTCGTGTCGCGGTCGACCCACTGCATGTCGTCGAGGAAGAAGATGACGAGGCGGCGCTCGGTGAGCCGCTGCAGCGCCTCGCGCAGCGCCGCGAACGCGTACGTGCGCAGCTCCTGCGGGTCGGCCACCGTCCGCGTCTGCGGCGCGTCGGCGATCACCGGCACGCGGCCGAGCACCGGGAAGAGCGCGGGCAGGAGACACGCGTCGGTGGGCAAGAGCGCCCGCGCCTCGTCGAGGGGGAGCTCGAGCCACCAGCTGGACAGCTCGTCGATGAGGTCGTCGATCGCCTTGTACGGGACGTCCTCGCGATCGAAGCAGCGCCCGCGCAGGACGACCATGTCCTCGTGCGAGGCGCGCGCGCGCTCGAAGAAGCGGTTGACCAGCGCGCTCTTGCCCATGCCCGACGGCGCGCGCACGATCGCCACCGCGGCCCGGCCGTTGCCCACGGCGGTGAGCGCGTTGTCGAGCCGGTCGAGCTCGGCGTCGCGGCCCGCGAACCCGCCCTCGCGCGACCGGGTGATGCTCGACAGGCTGCGCTCGTCGTCGAGCCCGAGGCGGGTGAGGAGCGCGCGGCCGGAGGGGCGCGCCGACGGATCGCGGTCGAGCAGCTGGCGGCAGAGCTCGTCGAGATCCTCGGGGATGCCGCTGCACAGATCCGACGGCGCCGGGGCGTTCCGGGTCTGCTTGTCGAGGACGACGCGCGCCGGCGATCCCTCGAACGGCAGCTTGCCGGTCAGCGCCTGGAAGATGACGACGCCGACGGCGTACCAGTCGGCTGCGGCCGAGAGCGTCGCGTCGGCGGCGCACTGCTCGGGCGCCATGTACGCGACGGTCCCGACGATCGAGCCCGACTCGTAGCCGCGCCGCCGCTCGAGCTCGGCCACGAGCCCGAAGTCGAGCAGGACGACGCGTCCCTCGCTGGTCACGCGGATGTTGGGCGGCTTGACGTCGCGGTGGATCTTGCCGGCCGCGTGGAGCGCGTGAAGGCCGCGCGCCAGCTGCGGCAGCGCCAGGCGCAGCTTGTCGAGGTCGCACGCACACGGCACCCTGGTCGGCGAACGCGGCGCGGCCGCCTTGCCGCCTGCCGGCGCGGGCAGCGTGTCGCTACGCGCCCGCAGCGGTGGCGTCGCGATCAGCTCGTGGGCCGGGATGGCCAGCGGCGGCGAGGGGACGTCGTCGGCGGTGGCGGCCAGCGCCCAGTCGGAGCTGGGCACGTCGGGCGACCGGTCCCACAGGTACGTGAGCAGGTCGTCGCCGTCGAGCAGCTCCATCGTGAAGAAGCACGCATCGCTGTCGACGACGAGATCGTAGAGCGCGACCAGGTTCGGGTGAGACAGATCGGCGAGGCCGCGGAACTCGCGCTTGAGCTGGTAGACCTTCTCGACATCCGGGTTCGAGATCGTCTTGAGGGCGACGCGTTGACCGCGTTCGCGATCCTCCGCTTCGTAGACCACTCCCATGCCGCCCGCACCGATGCGGCGGACCACTTGGTACCTCCCCGTGGCGAGCGCGCCCTCGAGCACTCGCCGACGATCGTACACGACGCCTGCTCGTCGCGCAGCGGTGAACGGGGCTCTATCCGCTCCGGAGGCGGCGCGCGAGCTGGCTGACCGGGTACACGATCGCGCGGATGCCGTTGCGCGCGCCCGTCGGGACATACCTGCGACCCGTGTTGAGCATCGAGATTCGCAGCGCGTTGCCGTTCGCCGGCAGACGTTGGACCAGCGTCAGCGTCGCGAGGGCGGCCCAGGCGTCGCCACGTCGTCCCTCGATGGTGAACGTCGCCGTGCCGTCGGCGAGGTCGGCGTCGAGGCGCGCGAGCCGGTTGTCGCCGTCGCGCGGCTCGGTGCGCGGCGGCCTCGCGCGCAGCGTGACCGTGCCGAAGTCGGCCACGCGCCACGGCGTCACCGAGGAGTACTCGTTGGCGAGGTAGTCGGCGACCTTCACGGAGCCGATCGTGCCGGGCAACGACAGGAACGACTTGAACGTGCCGAAGACGAGGTCCTGATCGCCGACGGTGAGGTCGTCCGACGCCTCCTTCTGGCACCGCACCGAGAAGCCGAGCACGTCCTTGCCCGTCGAGTTCTCCTTGCCGAGGCCGCCCGAGAGCCGCGCGAGGCACGGACCCTCGAGGCGGCGGCCGGCGACCGGATCGATCGCGGTGAGCTGCGCGCGGCACACGGCGCCGTCGAAGTGGATCGGCCGCGCGCCCTTGAGGAGGGCCCACAGGAAGATGACCGGCGCCAGCACCAGCCCGACCGCCATCCCGAAAATGAACAGGATCGTCAACCCGACCGTCTTCACGGTTTCGATCCTACTCCAGAGATTCGCCGATCCCTAAAAACGGATCGAGGCGCCGATCGTCGCGCCCCCCGCCGTGGGCGCCGGCAGGATCTCGACGCGGTCGGGCTCGAGCGCGAAGGCGAGGACGGCGGCGATGGCCGCGGCCCCGGCGACGCCGAAGCCGATGTTGGCGAAGAGCGCCTGGCGCTCGCCGCGCTCGCGTACGGCCTCGGCGTCGTCGAAGGAGTGCATGTCGCTCGCGGCGTTCAGCGCGGCGAGCTCGTCCTCGGTCTGGCCGACCTGGTAGGCGAAGAAGCCGCCGGCGCCTGCGGCGACGACGGCGACGCCGGTCCACACCGGCCAGCGGACGATCGTCGGCCAGCCGCCGCGTGGCGCCGGGCGGTCGGGGCCGCCGACCTCGGGTCCGCGCCCGGGCGTCGTCGCGCTGCCCGTCGCGCTCGCGGGGCCCGCGACGGTGCGGCGCGAGAGCTCGTTGCCGCGTGCGTCGACGACCGCGATCGTGACCGCGACCGACCTCGCGTCGGCGGCGGGCAGCACCGCGCGGGTCCCCGTGACGGCGACCACGGACGCGTCGCCGAGCTGGAGGCGCATGCCGGCGACCATCGACAGCGGGTCGTGGGCCGAGAGCACGATCTCGACCTTGTCCGCCTGCCGGTTGACGGCGACGTCGACCGAGAAGCGGCCGACCTTGTCGGCCTCCGCGCGCGCCTCGGCGAACGGCATCCCGATCTTGGGCGAGCTGCCGGCGGGGAGCTCGGCCTTCGGATCGAGCACGATCCAGCGCAGGAAGTGGTCCTTGGCCGACCGGGTGTCGCCGAGCGCGGCGGCGCTCTCGCCGGCGAGCCGGTACGCGCGGTGGAGCGCCTTGCCCTCGAGCTTGCCGCCGTCGAGCGCCTGGGTCGCGAGCTTCCGCGCGGCCTCGTAGTCGATCTCGTCGATCGCCTGCTGCGCCTGATCGAGCAGGGCGCTGTCGTCGGCGAACGCCGGCGCCGCCGCCGACGCGAGCAGCAACGTGATCGCGATCCTCGCGCCGTTCACCAGGTAATCTTACGCCGGGCGTCGCCGCCTGCGGGGACCGTGATGCGCAGGGTCTTGGTCCGGCCATCCTCGGCGACCGCCTTGACCGTGTGCTCACCCGCGGGCACCGTCATGCCGAGGATCGGCGTCACGCCGAGCTTCTTGCCGTCGAGGTAGATGGTCGCCCACGGCCGCGCGTCGACGAAGAGCTTGCCCGGCTTGGCCGGCGGCGGCCTCTTCACCTGCGTCACGCGCCGGGGCTTCTCGACGGTGTCTTCAGGCTCCGCGGGCTCCACCTGTGCCGTCCCGACATCGACCGCCGTCGTCGTATCTGAACCCGTGCCCGTGCCCGTGCCCGTGCCCGTGCCCGATTCCGGGGCCGATCCCGATCCCGATCCCGACTCGGTCCCGGACCTGGACTCCGATCCCGTCTCCGGCTCGATCTCGGTCACCGTGGTCCCACTCGCGCTCGCGCTCCCCGCTCCACTCGCGCTCGCGCTCACCACCGCGATCTCCGGCGGCTTCTCCGTCTCCTTCGTCCTCATCCACCACAAGGCCGCGATCAACCCCGCCCCCACCGCCAGGATCACCACCGCGATCATCCGCCACCGGCTCGGCGACTCCTCCTCGAACCCGGCGACCACCGGTACCGGCTCGACGCCTCGTTCCTGCATCGGCACCGGCACCGGCGTCGGCATCGGCGTCGGCATCGGCGTCGGCGCGTTCACCACCTCGATCTCCGGCGACGTGTCGACCGCCGGCGTCGTCGTGGCCCGCCAGTCCGCGACCGTCGGCGCCGCCGAGCGCGGCAACCCGAGCGCCTCGGCGCCGAGCATCTTCTCGACCGATGGCACCGACGGCTCGGTCTCCTCCGCCCGCAGCGGCAGCCGATCGAGCGCGCCCGCCGCCAGCATCGACGCCGTCGCCGCCGTCGGCGCGCGCATGTCGGTGTCACCGCCATCGTCGTCGAAGCGCCGGTCGTTCACGCGCACCTCGTTGCCGCACCGCTCCCACACCACGTGGACGATCTGATCCGTCGTCGATGGCGACTCGGGCAACAGCGCATCGATCAGCGCCCGCCGCAGCTCCGCCGCCGTCGCGAACCGCTGCCCGCGCTCGACCCGCAGCGCCTGCACGATCACCGCGTCGAGCCGTGCGTACGCCGCGCCCATCCCGGCGAGCCGTGGCACCCGCGCGTTGCGGATGCCGTCGACGGTGTCGGCCGGGCCGCCGCCGCCGAAGAGCCGCTTGCCGGTCAGGAGCTCCCACAGGACCACGCCGAGCGCCCACACGTCGGTACGCCGATCGAGCGAGTCCGCCGCCAGCTGCTCGGGCGACATGTACGTGAGCTTGCCCTTGACCTTGCCCTCCTCGGTGCGCTCGCTGATCCCGTCGTCGACCTTGGCGATGCCGAAGTCGAGCACCTTCACCAGACCGTCGACGGTGACGAACAGGTTGTGTGGCGACACGTCGCGGTGCACGAGCCCGAGCAGGTTGCCGCCCTGATCGCGCTGTTCGTGCGCGTAGTGCAGCCCCTCGCACGCCTGCGCCACCATCGCCACCGCCAGGTCGGGCGTCAGCGCGCCGCCGCTCTTGAGCAAGTGCGAGAGCGGCGCGCCGCGCAGGTACTCCATCGCGATGTAGTACTCGCCGTCGACCTCGCCCAGCTCGAAGACGCTGCACACGTTGGCGTGCGAGAGCCGCGCCGCCACGCGCGCCTCGGTCATGAGCATCTTCATGAACGACTGGTTCTCGGCGAGCTCGGGCAGGACCCGCTTGATCACCATCGGCTTCACGAAGCCGCCGGGCGCGAGCAGCTGCGCCGCCCACACCTCGGCCATGCCGCCGGCGGCCAGTCGCCCGCAGAGGCGATACCGGCCGAACATGATGTCCCTGGCGTTGGCGCGCTTCGACGGGGTCATGGCGCGACGTGAGCTACCCTGCACTCGGCGGACGGATGATCTGCCGGCCTACATGCTGCGAGGCCGGAGCAAGGCCTCGCAAGCGTAAATGATAGCAGGGGTCGGACCCCGAGCTGTGAGCCAAGCGACCGGTCGCGACGGGACGCCTTCCGTCCCGAACCGCTTGCGGCGACAATGGCCAGGTGCGGCCTGGGGTTCCAGCGGTTGTCGTGACCACGCTCGCCGGGCTCGCTGGCTGCGCCTTCGACTTCGGCTTCGACGGCACCCGCTACCGGTGTGGGGCGGGCGGCGCCTGTCCACCTGGCCAGGCGTGTGTGGGCGGTTTCTGCGAGGCGGCGTCGGACGCGCCCGCCGTGGACGCTCCCCTTGACGACGCCGGCCCGACCGACGCCCCGGTCGACGGTCCGGTCGACGGCATGGTCACGAGCACGGCGTGCGGGACGCTCGACCTCCTGCGCGACGACTTCGGGACGGCTGGCGACGGTCCGTTCTTCAACCCGTTCAACGCCGCCAACGTGACGCTCGTCGAGACCGGCGGGCGCCTGGTCATCGACCTCGCGCCTGGCGCCGATGGCTATGGCGGCTACGAGTCGTTCTACCTCTACGACTTCCACGGCGGCGCGTTCGTGACCGAGGTCGTCGAGCACGCCGCCGACAACACGATCCTCGAGGTGCGCAACCATCTCGGCAACAAGGCCCAGCTGGTCGAGCAGAACGGGACGATCTCGGCGTCGCTCTACTCGGTGCCGAGCCCCGGCGTCCTCATCTCGCGCGCGTGGAACCCGAGCGAGGTCTTCTGGCGCATCCGTGAGGAGGGCGGGGACATGATCTGGGAGACGTCGGCCAACCGGCAGACGTGGAACCTGCTCCATCGCCGCGCGCTGCCGTTCGACGTCACGCACGTGCAAGGCATCGTCGCCGCCGGCGGCACGGTCAGCACGCTCTCGCGCTCGAGCTTCGAGCAGGTCAACCCCGACCCGACGACGATCCCGTACTGCCCCGCCGGTCAGCTCGTCGACGACTTCGCGACCGCCGGGCTCTATCCGCGCTGGTACGCGTACCAGAACGCGGGGTGCACGCTGATGGAGACCGGCGGTAACCTGGTCATGACGTACCAGACCGGTAGCACGAGCGCGTTCTGCGGCCTGAACAGCGCGCACCTGTACGACTTCTCGGGCAGCGACGGCCTGACGATCGACGCCAGCACCTTCCCGTCCGCGGCCAACTTCGTCACGTACCTCGAGGCCTCGGTGCCGGGGACGGGCGGCCGCACGCGCGCCGAGATGGCCCTCGACGGCTCGACGATCCACATGCGCATCATGGTCAACGACGCGCTGGTGGTGGGCTCGCAGCTCACGATCGATCGCGTGATGCACCGCTGGTGGCGCTTGCGCGGCGCCGGCTCGACCGTGATCTGGGAGACGGCGCCCGACGGCAGCACCTGGGCCGAGCGCTTCCGCGGGACCGCGCCGTTCCCGCTGGCGCCGCTCGACCTCGGTCTCGGCGCCGGCCGCTACGGCACGCTGTCCTCGCCGGTGACGATCACCCTGCCTGGGATCAACGCGAGCTGATGTCCACACCCGCCGGTGTCCGCCTCGGGTTCGTGGTCGCGCTCTTCGGCGCCGGCTGCAGCTTCGACTTCGGCTTCGACGGCACGCGCTATCGCTGCGGCGCCGGCGATCGCTGCCCGCCGGGCCAGACGTGTGTGGCCGGCGTGTGCGAGGCGACCGGCGATCCCGACGCCGGGCCCGACGCCTCGGTCCCTGGCGCGTGCGGCACGCTCACGCTCCTGGCCGACACGTTCGACATGCCCGGCGCCGCTCCGTTCTGGACCAGCTTCGCCGACAGCGGCTCGACCATCGCCGAGGGCGGCGGCCAGCTCGTCATCGACCTGAACGCGGCGGCGGACGCCTACGCCGGCTACGTCTCCGCCTACTTCTACGATCTGCGAGGTGGGGCGATCGAGCTCTCGGTCGCCGAGGTGCTCGGTTCGAGCACGATCCTCGAGGTCCGCAACCACCTCGGCAACGTCGCCCAGCTCGTCCACGAGGGCGGCGCCATCGACGCGTCGACGTTCAACTGGCCCGGTGCCGCGACCCACGCCTCGCGCGCATGGAACCCGGCCGAGCGGTACTGGCGGATCCGCGAGGACGCTGGCGAGCTGGTCTGGGAGCTCTCGACCGATCGCGCGACCTGGAGCGAGCTCCACCGCCGCGCGCTGCCGTGGGACGTGAGCTACGTGCGCGGCGTCGTCGCCGGCGGCGGCGCGGCGCCGGCACCCTCGCGCGCGCGCTTCGACGACGTCAACACCGCCGCGCCGACCGGCGCCTACTGTCCGCTCGACCAGCTCCAGGACGACTTCGCCACGACGCCGCTCGGACCGCGCTGGGATCCGTACACGGCCACCGGCTGCACCATCACCGAGACCGGCGGCGACCTGACGCTCACCTACACGAACGGCACCGGCAACGTCTTCTGCGGCATGACGTCGTTGCAGCTGTGGAGCCTCGCCTCCGGCGACGGCCTCGTCGTCGACAGCGCGGGCCTGCCCACGATCCCCAACTTCGTGACCTACGTGCAGCTCGCGGTGCCCGGCACCGGCGGCCTCACCCGCGTCGAGATGTCGCTCGACAACACGTCGCTGGAGCTCCGCCGCTACGTGAACGACACGATCACGGCCAGCCGCTCGATGTCGTTCGATCGCACCGCGCATCGCTACTGGCGCGTGCGCGGCGACGGCGCGACCGCGATCTACGAGACCTCGCCCGACCGCGCCACGTGGACGGAGCGCTGGCGCATCGACACCCCGTTCCCGCTCACGCCTGTCGAGGTGAACATCGGCGCCGGCCACTACGACACCATCGCGGTGCCGCTCAACGTCACGCTCCCCGGCGTCAACGCCGACTGACGCGCCGCCCGGCTCAGACGTCGAAGAACCTGAACCGCCCGGAGTCGAGCAGCGCGCGAACGCGAGCCAGCAGCGTGTCGGGCGCGGCGTAGTCGGGGTGGTGGCCCAGCGCCTCGGCCACGCGCTCGATCGCGAGCGTCTCGTCGGCGAGGGGGAGCCGCCGATGACGCGGCGGCGCGACCGCAGGGTGCCCGGCGTACTCCAGGGCGTCGAGCCGCGCCACGCCCACGGCGTGCGCGACCGGGATCTGGCGCCGGCATCGGCACAGGTTTGCCGGGTCGACCAGGCCGCACCGCGACTGCATCCAGGCGCCGAGCCGCGCTCGCGCGCGTTGCAGTCGCTTGCGATAGGTCGCGGGGGGCAGCTCGAGCACCGCCGCGGCCTGCGCGTCCGGGAGCTCGAACACCTCGGCCAGCGTCCAGGCAACGCGATGCGCGCGGTCCAGCGAAAGCACCATCGCCTCGGTGCACGACAGCCGCACCTCCTCGGCGAGGGTCGCCAGCTGCGCTTCGGTCGCGGCGGGCATGGGTGGCTCCTCGTCCCCCATCGCGAGCATCTTCTCGATCTGCTCGAAGCTCGCGAGCTCCTCGCGCGGGCTGCGTTTCCGCGCGAGCAAGTGACGCGTCGCGATCGTCCACGCCCACGTGCGCAGCGCGCTCTCGCCGCGGAACTGGCCGATCTTGGTGATGACGATGACGAGGATCTCCTGGGTGGCGTCCTCCGCGTCGGCGCGTAGCCCCAGCATGCGGAACGCCAGGCGGTAGAGGTCGTCCTGCAGGCCGACGATCAGCCCTTCGAGCGCGTCGCGATCACCGGCGCACGCACGCGCTGCGAGCTGCTCGAGCGTGGGGCTGGTCATGGCTGGAATGCACGCCCGAACGACGGCCGATCCGCGACGCGTCGGTAGTATGGCTGGAGCACCGGGTGGGTGGCCAGCTCGCCGACCTGATCGGCGAGCCACAGACAGCCGCCGACGAGCGCATCGGCGATCGAGAACCGATCGCCGAGCAGGTACGGGTTCTCCGCGACGGCGCGGGCGACCACCGGTGCGACCTCGGCGAACTCCGCACGGCCTTCCGTCGCGATGTCGGCCCGTCGCGCAGGCTCGGGCAAGAACATCGTGTTCATCGCGATCTTCGACAGTGGGACGAGCTCCGTGATGATGGCGTAGACACACCACTGGTAGTACCGCGCGCGCGCCGCGGTGCCTGGCGGCGGCGCGCCGCTCCGGTCGGGCCGAAGGTCGCCCAGGAACAACGCGAGCGCGGCGGACTCGTGGACCGGTGCGCCGTCGATCGCGAGCGCGGGCAGCCGGCCATGCGGGTGGATGGGCCCCGCGTAGCTCGGATGCTTGTGGGCGCCAGCGGCGACGTCAACGCGGACGAGCTCGTACGGCAGCTCGAGCTCCTCGAGGACGAAGCGAATCAGGCAGGACCGCGTCGGGAACGCGTGATAGAGCGTGAGCGCAGGAAGGTGCATACCGCGTGAGAGCGGCGCACGATCGCGGATGTGACGCGTCGCCTGGCGAGACCCGCAAGCGTACGAGATAGAGGCGCTTTTCGAGCCGCACACGGTGCACGCGACCGTGCCAGCCCCGAAGCTGCGCTCCCGGCTACTTGCTCGCCGATGCGGAGCCGAGCTGCTTCTGCAGCTCGCCCGACTCGAGCTGCTTCTCGAGGTTGTCGGCGCCGCCGATCAGCACGCCCTTCACGAAGACCATCGGGAAGGTTGGCCAGCCGGTCCACATCTTGAGCGCGGTTCGGCGGCGCCAGGTGTTCAGGTAGCTCCCGTACTCCAGGTACTTGAACTCGATGCCCTTCGCCTTCAGCGCCTTGCGGGCGCGGCGCGGGTGCGGATTCTGGCTCATCCCGACGATGACCACGTCGTGGGCGGCGATCGCCGCCTGCACCTCCTCGACGATGTCGCGGTGGTTGTTCGCGACCTTCTCGCGGATCGACGGATGGATGCGGTCCTCGGGCAGGATGTGTCGGCTCATGCCTGGTTTATAGTCCGCGCCATGACCGCCGCCAACGAGCGCCACGGGGGCTCGATCATCGCCGACGTCCTGGCTCGCCACGGCGTCAAGCACCTCTTCACCCTCTGCGGCGGGCACATCTCGCCCATCCTCACCGGCTGCGAGTCGCGCGGCATCAAGGTCGTCGACGTGCGCGACGAGGGCCACGCCGTGTTCGCCGCCGACGCCGCCGCGCGCATGACCGGCACCGTCGGCGTCGCCGCCGTCACCGCCGGCCCCGGCGTCACCAACACCGTCACCGCGCTCAAGAACGCGCAGATGGCGCAGACGCCCCTCATCCTCTTCGGCGGCGCGACCGCGACCTTGCTCAAGGGCCGCGGCTCGCTCCAGGACATCGATCAGCTCTCGATCATGAAGCCGCTCACCAAGTGGGCGACCAGCGTGTCGACGGTGCCGTCGCTCGCCACCATCGTCGAGCGCGCCGTCGTCGTCGCCACCACCGGCGTGCCCGGCCCGGTCTTCATCGAGGTCCCCGTCGACCTCCTCTATCCCGAGGACCAGATCCGCGCCATGTACGCCAAGGAGGTCGGGCTCGGGAAGGCCAAGGGCCTCTCGGCGCGCGCGCTCGAGCTCTACGTGCGCGGCCACCTCTATCGCCAGTTCAACGCGCCGCAGCTGCCGGACCTGGCGATGTCGCTCCCCGAGGTGCGGCTGCCGACCCTGCGCTCCGCCGGCGACGGCCTCGCCGCCGCCGCCCGCGCCCTCCGCAGCGCCGAGCGCCCGCTCGTCATCGTCGGCGCGCAGAGCATGGTCGGCGTCCGCGATCCGGACCGCGTCGCGCGTGCGCTGCGCGAGCTCGGTGCGCCCGTCTACCTCGCCGGCGCGGCGCGCGGCCTCCTCGGTCGCCACGACGATCTCCAGTTCCGCCACGCGCGCACGCCCGCGCTCAAGGAGGCCGACTGCGTCGTCGTCTGCGGCTTCCCGTTCGACTTCCGCCTCGGCTACGGCCGCACCATTCCGCGCAGCGCCACCGTCATCACCGCCAACCTCTCGGCCGCGGAGATGAAGAAGAACCGCCGGCCCGAGATCGCCGTCGAGATGCACCCCGCCGACTTCCTCGTCGCCCTCTCCGCGCAGGCCAGCCAGGCCAACGCCGCGCAGAAGTGGGGCGGCTGGTTCGAGACGCTGCGCGGCCGCGAGCAGGCGCGCGACGCCGAGATCGCCAGGAAGGCGGCGCCCGCCGGCGACCTCGTCGATCCGATCCACTTCTTCCTGCGCGTCGAGGAGGCCATGGCCGACGACGCCATCCTCGTCGTCGACGGCGGCGACTTCGTCGCCACCGCCAGCTACATCGTGCGCCCGCGCGCGCCGCTGTCGTGGCTCGACCCCGGCGTCTTCGGCACCCTCGGGGTCGGCGGCGGCTTCTCGGTCGGCGCCGCCGCCTCGCGCCCCGGCAAGGAGATCTGGCTGGTCTGGGGCGACGGCTCGAGCGCGTACAGCCTCTCCGAGTTCGACACCTTCGTGCGCCACGGCTACGCGCCCATCGCGCTCATCGGCAACGACGCGTCGTGGGCGCAGATCGCGCGCGAGCAGGTCGAGATGCTGGGCACGCCGCTGGGCACCGAGCTGCGCCGCACCGACTATCACAAGGTCGCCGAGGGCTACGGCGGCGCCGGCCTCGTGCTCACCGACCCGGCGAAGATCGATGCGACGCTCGCCGAGGCCAAGTCGATCTCACGCAGCGGCCGGCCCGTGTGCATCAATGTGCACCTTCGCGCGACCGATTTCCGCAAAGGTTCGATCTCCATTTGATTCGACCGCGAGGTAAACGCGGATAGTGCTTGACTCATGCTCACCGGGGAAGGAAGCCTCGGGGCAGATGGCTCGTGTCGAGCGCCTCGGCAAGTACGAGCTCCTGCGCCATCTGGCGTCGGGAGGCATGGCGCGCGTGTACCTGGCGCGGGTCGAGGGCGTGGGCGGCTTCACGCGGCACCTCGTGCTCAAGACCATGCGCCCCGAGCGCACCGACGACACGTCGTACGTGGCCATGTTCCTCGACGAGGCGCGCCTGGTCGCGACGCTGCACCACCAGCACATCGCGCAGGTCTACGACATCGGCGTCGCCGACGACGGCACGTACTTCCTGGCCATGGAGTACCTGCACGGCGAGACCATGCGCCACGTGCTCGAGCGCGCGCGTGACCTGCGCCAGCGCCTCCCGCTCGACTTCTCGCTCACGGTCGTCGCCTCCGCCGCCGCCGGCCTGCACCACGCCCACGAGCGCCGCGGCCCCGACGGGCGCCCGCTCGGCATCGTCCACCGCGACGTGACGCCGTCGAACGTGATCGCCGGCTACGACGGCTCGGTGAAGCTCATCGACTTCGGCATCGCCAAGGCGGCCGAGCGCTCGACCCACACCAAGACCGGCTTCATCAAGGGCAAGGCCGGCTACATGGCGCCCGAGCAGGCGCTCGGTCACCCGGTCGATCGCCGCGCCGACGTCTTCTCCCTCGGCGTCATGCTCTACGAGCTCACCACGCAGACCCGCGCGTTCCCGGCGGCGAGCGAGCTCGAGGTCGCGCACCGCATCGTGCGCGGCGAGGTGACGCCGCCGTCGGTCGCGGTCGCGGGCTATCCGACCGAGCTCGAGGACGTCGTCATGTCGGCGCTGGCGCGCGATCCCGACGAGCGCTTCGGCGACGCCGACGCGTTCGCCTTCGCC
>DDTA01000264.1 GCA_002344285.1 Myxococcales bacterium UBA2376 | reverse complement strand
CAACGGTATGAAGTCTGGAGCGCGAGGTGTTCAACAACCGATTGAACCCGCTCAAGGAGAAAGCACACGGCGAGGTGCTGATCGGGACGCGTCAGGGGTGGTACGAGTTCAATGAACCGATGCTCCGGGGCCTTTGTCGTCTCCGCGCGCTGACGAAGTTCGGCCTCGATCTCGGCCGCGAGTACTACAAGTAGCGGCAGCGCGTGGCAGCGGTTGCCATCGCCGCGAGCGTTCCACGAGTCATTTCGCACCATGCCCAGCGGGTGTTGCTCCCGTTGTCTGCGAATGCCGCCCGCGCTCGCGCAGGTAGCTTGGTGATGACGTGACCGCGACTACAAGCGCTCGAGTCACCGTCCTCGACCACGGCATCGAGCGTCGGCACAAAGCCGTGCGCCACGCGAGCCGACGACCACGCGCTCAGCACCGACGGTCCCGAGGATCGCGAACGCACCTGATGGGGTAGTAGCTCGCCACGGCATTGATGACCGTGTTGCAAACGCCACCCCTTTCGCCACCCCTTTGCGCGTGACGACCAGTGTCGGCTGGCGTCGTCCGGTGTCGCTAAGGTGTTGTCGATCCTCACTAACGTCGGTCGTCACGCCGCCCAGCCGAGACCTGCAAAACCACCATTCCCCGGTTCAAATCCGGGCGGCTCCTCTGACTAACCCGGCGACCCCGCCGGGTTCTTCTTTGCCCCGCGATACGCGGATCACCACATCGTCCCGGGGGGGCGCGTGGACGAGCACCGCCGGTTACCAGGCGGGCTGCGGGACGGCTCTTGGCCTTCCGTGTCGTGTAGACCCGCTGTCTAGCCAGTTCGACCAGGCGGTTCGGCTGATCGACGTACTGGTTGATACCGCAAGCGTGCTCATTCGACGCACGAGCGGCGGCTCGACGCGCTGTTCGAACAAGGTGGCAAGACCAAGGGTCACGAGACGAAGCACGGACGCGCAGTCTTCATCCGCCCCGAGCCGGAATTCAGCGTCCACAACCGTGGCCAGTACGACGTGTTCTCGAAGCTCGGCGGCAAGGCGATCCGGGACAAGACCGGCGCCTTCGTCCAGATCGACGACATGCAATACGCCTTCACGCACCCCGAGGGCGTGAAGAACAACGCCGACTGGTTCGCCAAGCAACTCACCGACGGCGTCCCGGTCGACTTCATCCTCTTCGACCACGAGCGCGGCCACAAGAAGTGGACCGCGGACGAGGTCACGCGTCGAATGAGGGACGAGGGGCTGACGCCCAAGGCGCTGGCCGACGAGATCCGCGCCTTCGTCGACGGCGCCGACTGGAAACGCAAGCAGGACCTGGCGGGGAGCAAGGGCGAACAGCACACGCACCAGGCCTACGCGACCGGGCCGGCTCCCGCCGACAGCGGCCCGGCGCTGTGGGACCATCTGGCCAAGCCCGAAAGCTGGACGCCCGATCGCCAGGAGCTGCACGGCGGTCTCATCGCCACGGCGCACGCCCATGCGCGGGCGTTCGCCGACGCCGTCGAAGGGCCGCCGACGATCTTCGCGATGCGCGGCAACACGGCCTCGGGCAAGACGCGCGCGATCGCGGGCAACATCCCGGTGCTGGAGAAGGCGGTGAAGAAGACCGCCGGGCTGCGCCACCGTGCGGCCAACCCCGACAACTTCAAGGTCGATCTGCGCGAAGCCGACCTCGACATACCGCTCAGCAGCACCCAGGTGCACAGCGAATCGTCGATGCTGTCGACGCGCTTCGAGGCCACGCTGCCAGGGCTCAAGCGCAGCGACGGCCAGCCGGGGAGCTTCTTGATCGACAAGCGGCTGGGCGCGGTGGCCGATGTGGAGCGTTTGGCGCAGATCGCCCGCGACACCGGCCGTAAGCTCGAGATGTACGACATCGATGCATCGCTGGAGATGTCGCTGTACGGTGTGCTGATGCGTCCGCCGGGCGGCGCGGACCCCGTGCCCAACTTCCAGGTCATCGCAGATGGCTACGTCGCCGCGCGCTCGAATCGAGAGGCGGTGATGGCCGTGTTCACCGCAGATGCCAGCGTCGGTACCTACAAGGTGTTTGGCACCGACGCGACCGGTGCCAAGAAGCTTGTCGCCGAGGTCGTCGGCGGCAAGCAGCGCATCGTCGATCAGGCCAGTTTCGACGGCTGGAAGAATCACGATGTCGAGGAGCACGTGACCACCCTCGAGACGCAGAAGCTCACCCCTGAAGTGGTCGAGGCGGTCACCAAGAACTTACCGAAGCCTTTCCGCGACGAAGTCCGCGCAGCGCTGGAACCGCACGTGAATGCGGGCCGGACCTGGAAGGAAGCGGTGGACCACCACAGCCAGACACCCCCAAGGAGAAGGTGACGCGTGACCACCGACGAGGAGCAACTTGCGGAGTACTTCGCGGCCGAGGAAACGCGCAAGCGCGATCACCTCGACAAGGCGCGAGACGAGGCAAAGAAGCGGGGCAAGGAGCCATTCGACCTCGACCGCCTGTACCAGCTGTGCACGCCGCGCAGCGAGGGCTATCCGATCGAGAAGGGAACGGACAACGGCTGGCTCGAGTATCGCTACTACGTTCGCCTGAAGGAGCTCATGTCGCTTGGCGACTACGCCACCCTGTTGGTGCGCGAGGAGCTCGGCCACATCACCGGGCTCACCGACGGGCTGCCGATGGAGCTGCGGCCCAAGCCCGGCGTCTACCGCATGAACCTGACCATGAGTCTGCGCGGGCCGGATCTCATGGCGGTCGGGCTTGCGGTGTTCGACAAGAAGTGGCACCCGACAGACCGGCTGCCCTACGAGGTCACCGTCGACGATCGGCAGATGGCGCCGCGCGCCGACTGGCTGACGACCTGGGGCCCGAAGACCAAACACGACATCGATGCGCGCTGGGATGACGGCTCGGCGATGCTGGTCAACAAGGGAACCGAGATCGTCAAGCTCAACCGCTTCAAGCTCGACCTCGACCTGGCGCGCTTCATCGACGATCTGGCGACCATCCCCTTCGAGACCGCGGTGTTCCCGACGCGGGCGTTCTACATCTACAAGGGCAACTATCCCGACGGCTGGTGGCGCGGGCCGGGGCTCACGGGTGCACATCACATGGCGGGCTGGGCGATCGCGTTGCGCGGCGACGCCGGTCACGCGCGACTCGTTTCGCGGCGCTGGATCGAGCATGGGGGCCCGTGGCGCGCGCACAACGCGGCAAACGACACGACGCTGTTCCAGTTCCACGATCTCGCGGCGACCGATCCGTTCCTCGCCTGGTCGCAGGCCAAGCCGTGCATCGACAGGCTCACGTACCAGCCCAACCTCGACACCTGCGGCATCGTTGACGTGACGATCCGGAAGTACGAGCCCAAAGACGGGAAATACGACGCGAAAACCAAGCGACTGGAGGTCAAAGCCGGCACCCGCACCGTCTCTGGCGCCGAGATGCACAGCGCCTGCGATCACCGCTATACCGGGCGAATCCGCGCCGGCAAGTGGCCCGCACTGGAAAGCATCGCGTACATTTTCTCGTCGGAGCAGGTGGCTCGCGCCCATCTCCACGAGCTGTGGCTCCGCGAGCTCGAGTGCTGGTACGAGGCCGACGGCAAGCGCGTGCGGCTCGACGCCGACTACGCGCCCAAGCCGCCGGCGCCCCCGGCCTGGGTCCGCTGACGAATTGGCTGGACCATTTGCGGACCACGGGGTAAAGACGGCCGCGATGCGCGCGCTCGTCCTGTCACTCGCTCTACTCCTGACGATCCAGCCCGCGGCAGCGCAGTACAAGCACGGCGCGGAGCACACGTCGGAGCTGAGGATCAGCACGCCGAAGATGAAGGACAGCGGCGTCCTCAACAAGGGAGCCGTCCGCCGCGCTCTCAAGCGAAAGTTCGCAGAGCTCACCAGCTGTCACACACCCGCGATGCCGGCAGGCAACGTCGTCGTCGATCTCTCGATCGATCGCGATGGACTCGTGTCATCGGTGCGCGCGCGCGGCGTGAGCACCAACGTCGCCGCATGCGTGCAGGGCGTGATCGATGGCATCCGCTTCCCATTGCCCAAGGCCACCGTGAAGACTCGCGTCACGCTCACCTACCGCGTGGCGCGACCACGTCCCTGAGACCACGCTGGCGATCGTCGCGGATCATCATTCTTGGCGTGACGCAAGCCTCCGTCCCTTGGGGACGTCGCGGTCTCCGCACGTACGCGGGCGGCGATCGGTTAGGCTGATCAGCAGTGATCCGCGGGGACGATCCGACACGAACGCGTCCGGCGGGGGTCGGCGACGGCGACTCGTCCGCGCCGTCGACCGATGAGCGGGCGCCGCGCGAGCCGGCGGCGCGACCGGGCCCCGTGCGCCGTGGGAGCGACGAGGCGTTCGACGTCACGCAGCGCCACGACGGCGAGGGCAGCGGGCCGCCGGCCTCGACCACGTCGGCGGCGCGCCTCACCCACATCGATCGCTTCCGCGTGGTCAAGCACCTGGGCGCCGGCGGCATGGGCACCGTCTACGAGGCCCACGATCCGGAGCTCGATCGACGGGTCGCGATCAAGCTGGTGCACGCGGACCGGGCGAGCGCCGAGACCCGCAACCGGCTCGCGCGCGAGGCCCGCGCCATGGCGCGCGTCCAGCACCCGAACGTGGTCGCGGTCCACGAGGTCGGGACCATCGGTGACGACATCTTCGTCGTCATGGAGCTCGTCCGCGGGACCACCGCCGCGCAGTGGCTCGAGGCGGCGCCGCGCGCCCGGCGCGAGATCCTCGCGCTCTACCGTCAGGCCGGCGCCGGCCTCGCCGCCTCGCACCGCGCCGGGCTCGTGCACCGAGACTTCAAGCCGGAGAACATCCTGGTCGACGACGACGGCCGGGCGCGGGTCTCGGACTTCGGGCTCGCGGCCGCCGCCAACGAGCGTGTCGCCGGCGCCGCCGACACGCCCCTCGCCGCGGGTTCCCTGACCTCACGGTTGACCACCACCGGCGCGGTGATGGGCACGCCGCTGTTCATGTCGCCCGAGCAGCACGAGGGTCGACCGACCGACGCTCGCTCCGATCAGTTCGGCTTCTGCGTCGCGCTCTACCTGGCGCTCTACCGCGATCGACCGTTCGAGGGCGACTCCCTCCGGGCGCTGTCGGCGAGCGTCCGCGCCGGCGTGGTGCGCGATCCACCGCCGGGCGCGGACGTGCCCGCCTGGCTGCGCGCCGTCCTCCTGCGCGGGCTCGCCGCCGAGCCGGCGCGACGCTTCGCCTCGATGGACGAGCTGTTGACCGCGCTCGACCGGATCCCGGCGCGACGACGGCGATGGACGATCGGCGCCGCGGTCGTGGCCGCGCTGACCGCCGGCGCGGCGATCACGTGGATCGTGATGCCGCGCGAACAGGCCGCCGTCGCCGACCCGTGCGCCGCGGCGTCCGCGCCTGCGTCGCAGGTCTGGAACGGCGCCACCCGCGCGGCGGTCGAGGCGTCGTTCGCCGCGAGCGGACGGCCGTACGCGGCCGACGCGGCCCGGCGCGCGTCGACGGGGATCGAACATTACCTGGCCGCGTGGTCGAAGCAGACGATCGCGTCTTGCCGCGCCACCCACGTCGAGCGGACGCAGTCGCCGGCGCTCCTCGACGCCCGCACCGCGTGCCTCGCGCGCCGGCTGGACGCGCTCACGCGCCTCGTCGCGCGCTGGCGAGGCCCCGTCGACGGCACCGACGTCGACGAGGCCGTGCTCGCCGTCCGCGATCTCCCACACCTCGAGGCCTGCGCCGATCGTGACGCCCTGGCGGCGGAGGTGCCGATGCCGGCTGACGCCGACGCACGCGCGGCGATCGCTCGGCTCCAGCGCGAGCTGGCGACCTTCCAGGAGCTCGTCACGACGGCGCCGCCGGCCGACGCGCTGGCGCGCGCCGACCAGCTCCTGACCCGCGCCGAGGCGCTGCGCTACCCGCCGCTCGTCATCGACGGGCTGGAGGTGGTGGCGCGGGCGGCACAGATCGAGGGACGAGGGGACCGGCTCGAGGCCGCGCTGCGCCGCATGATCCAGGAGGCGGCGACGATCCGCGACGCCGAGCGCGAGGCGACCGCGTGGACGGAGCTCATCCGCGTCACCGGCGCCGAGCAGGGACGCTTCGACGAGGCCCTCGCGCTTCGCCCGGCGGCCGAGGCCGCGGTCGCACGCCTCGGGTCACCGGGCGTCGCGCGAGCCACGCTGCTGGCGCAGACCGGCCGTCTGCTCAGCGCCAAGGGAGAGATCGCGCAGGGGATCGCGCTCCTGCGCGAAGCGGCCGAGCTGGCCCGCCCGACGGACGTGCTCCTCGCCGCTCGCCTCGACGCCACCCTCGCCGAGGAGCTCGGCATCGTCCATCAGCTCGACGAGGCCGACCGGCGCGCCGAGAGCGCCCATGCCATCCTCGAGCGCGAGCTCGGCCCCGGGCACCCGCGCGTCGCGATGGCGCTCAGCCACCGCGCGACGATCGATCACTTCGCGGGGCGCCCGGAGCTCGCGGTCTCGCGCATGGAGCGCGCGCTCGCGACGCTCGAGGCCGCGTACGGCCCGCACGCCTTCGACGTCGCGGTGCTGCGCGGCAACCTCGCCAACATCCTGCTCGAGGCCGGCCGGCCGCAGGAGGCCCTCGACGCCGCCCGCGCGGCGATCGCCGGCTTCGAGCGCACCGTGCCCGAGCCCGCGCTCGAGATCGCCAACACCAGCGTGACGCTGGGCGGTGCGCTGCGCGACCTCGGCCGGATCGAGGAGGCACGTGACGTCCAGGCCGCCGCGCTCGCGCGCGCCATCGCCGAGATCGACGAGATCGAGCTGCGGCAGAGCGCCAGCTTCGACGATCTGATGCGCAATGCCGAACCGGGCGAGGCGATACCGATGGAGCGGCGCGCGCTCTTTGCCTATCAGTCCGCGACCGTTGTGCGGCGGACCGCCGATCTTGTCGACGATATCGTCAAGCTGCTGGGCGGCCGCGCGATCTACATGTCCAGCCCGATCCTGCAGCCCTGGCTCGACCTGAACGCAGCGCGGGCGCATGTCGCGAACGACCCCGGAACCCGCGCCGCCGACCTTCTCGGCACGATGGCGGGCGAGCCGCCGGCCTTCACCTATTTGTGACACGGCGGGGAGCGAAAGACATGCGCGAGACGAACGTGCGGGTGGCCGGCGGCCACGCCATCC
>DDTA01000302.1 GCA_002344285.1 Myxococcales bacterium UBA2376 | reverse complement strand
GCCTCGTGGACCGGGACGATGCCGGGGTGCTCGAGGCGCGCGGTGATGAGGGCCTCGCGGAAGAAGCGGAGCTCGGTCGTCGAGCCGCGCGAGAGCAGCTCCTTCAGGGCGACGTCGCGGCCGAGCTCCTTGTCGCGCGCGCGGAAGACGCGGCCGAGGCCGCCGCGGCCATGCTCGGCGACGATCTCGTAGCGCGCGGGATCGCGATACTGGAGCGGAGCGGGGAGACGATCGTCGGCGTCCGGAGACGCAGCAGGGCGGCGACGCGCGGGCTCGTGATCGGCGGACGCATCACTCGTGCCCGTGTGCGTGCGCGTGACGCGATCGGACTCGGCGGGCGACGCGGCCTCGCTGGGCGCTGCGGTCGCCGTCGCCATCGCATCGCGACCATCACCGTACTGCACGACGCGGGGGAACATAGACAACGGTCGTCGCGATGCAACAGGCTCCGCCTTCTTTGTAGGCGGCTTTCTGTCTCGCGAGAACACGCGGCGCGACAAAGCACGAGGTGTGCCGGTCGGCGAGGTGCGAACGGCGCGAGTCTTCGACGGAGAGCGCGTTCGTCTGACGCGTTTCGGTGTTCCGGAACATCGGGTGTGATGTTCCGCCGGATCGAAGCCACGGGAATCGCAGGCTCGAACCGGAACACTGGCGGTGTTCCGCCCGTGTTCCGCCTGTTCCGATCGGGCGCAGTGAAGCGCGCTCTCGTGTCGGGGATTACGCCGTGCACGTGGAGAGCGCGGTCGGGGTGCCACTTGTTGCCGGAACGGGCGCGAAGAGCTGGTGCAGCGTGTGCTAACTGGCGTCGCCGATGTCCTGGCGCTGTTTGCTCGATGGTGAGCTGCGATCGCAGGCCATCGGTGCGGTTGGAGACATCGTGGGTGCATCGCCGGTGTCGGGGACGGCGGTCGGCGGGCTCGAAGGTGTGGTGGGGCGCGCCTGCCTCCTGGCGTACGCCGGGACGGCGCGGAACGACGTGGCGCTGGTCGAGCGCGGGAACGCGCTGCTGGAGACGGCGCTGGCGGAGCTCGCGCGGGGTGTCGGGGCGCCAGGGCTGTGGGGTGGGCTCGCCGATGTGCGGTTCGCGCTCGCGCACCTCGTCGAGGGCGACGAGGGCGATCACGCCCTGGGGGTGATCGACGACGCGCTGATCGAGGCGCTCCGCGCGGTCGACGAGCGCATCGATCTGATCGGTGGGCTGGCGGGCATCGGCGCGGCGGCGCTCGAGGATCCTGCGCGCGGGCGAGGCGCAGAGCTGGCGACGCGCGTGCTCGACGCGCTCGAGCGGAGCGCCGAGGTCGACGCGGCCGGCGTGAGCTGGTTCACGCCGCCACATCAGATGCCGGCATGGCAGCGCGAGCGCTGTCCCGACGGTCACTGGAACCTCGGGCTCGCACACGGCATCCCCGGCGTGATCGGATTCCTTGCGGGGGCGGTGATAGCCGAGCTGGAGGCGGGACGCGCGCGTGGGTTGCTCGAACGCGCGGTGCCCTGGTTGCTCGCCGCGGCGCCGCCGCGATCACCGGCGCGGTTTCCGAGCTGGTGCGGGCGCGGGGCGACGGACGAGCCGGCGCGGCTCGCATGGTGTTACGGCGATGCGGGCGTGGCGATCACGCTGCTCGCGGCGGCGCGCGCGTGCGGCAACGCGGCGTGGGCGGACGAGGCGCGGACGATCGCGCGCGGCATGGCGGCGCGGACGTTCGACGACTCTGGGGTGCGCGACATGGGCATCTGCCACGGCGCCGCGGGCGTGGCGCACATCTTCAACCGGCTCTACCAGGCGACGGGCGACGAGGTGCTCGGCGACGCGGCGAGGCGCTGGTTCGCGCGGCTGCTCGCGATGCGGCGGCCGGGCGAGGCGGTCGCCGGCTTCCCGGCGCGCAACCACGTCGACGGGCAGGACGTCTGGGTCGTCGACGACGGTGTGCTGATGGGCGCGTGCGGCGTCGGGCTCGTGCTCCTGTCGGCGGTGAGCGAGCTCGAGCCCGCGTGGGACCGCGCGCTCCTGTGCGGCGTCGCGCCGCGGGAGGCGTCGTGAGCGGGCGGCGGTTCGACGCGGGCAGCGCGTTCGCGGTGCGGGTGCCGCTGCTCGGGCTCGATGCATTCGTCGACGCCGGTGCGACCGGTGACGCCAGCGCCGAGGCGATCGCGGCGCAGCGCGCGTGGCTGGCGGCGCTGCTCGAGCGCGCCGACGTGCGGGAGGCGATCCTCGTCGCGTCGCCCGCGTTGCACGGCGAGATCGAGACGTGGCGCGCGCGGCCGGACTCGGCGCACGGGCGCAAGCTCGAGCACGCGCTCGTCAAGTACGTGACGCGCATGGCGACGCGCGCGACGCCGTACGGGCTGTGCGCGGGGCTTGCGGTCGGTCGCGTCGAGGGGCGGGGTGCAGAGATCGCCGTCTGCGCCGGCGCGATGCCGCGGCGCCGGACGCGGATCGACAACGAGGTGCTGTTCCGGCTCGCGAGCGCCATCGCGCAGACCGCGGAGGCGCGCGAGCAGCTCGCCTGGTCGCCGAACACGAGCCTCGTGCGGGTCGCCGGGCGCTGGCGCTACGCCGAGGCGCGCGCCGGTGAGAAGGGCGCGCTCCGCTACCACCTGGTGGCGATCGAGCCGACCCCGTACCTCGACGCGACGATCGATCGCGCGCGGGGCGGCTCGTGCCTGGCGGCGCTGGCGGCGGCGCTCGCGGAGAGCGAGGGCGTCGAGCTCGCGGAGGCACGCGGTTACATCGACGAGCTGGTCGCGGCGCAGGTGCTGGTGCCAGCGCTGGGTGTCATGGTCACCGGACCGGAGCCGATCGACGGGATGATCGCGCAGCTCGACGGCGCGGGACTGGACGAGCCGGCGCGCGCGCTCGCGGCGATCCGCGACGCGCTGGCGCGGCTGGACGCCGGCGACGCTGGCGGCGGTGCCGATGCGTACGGCGCGATCGCCGATCGGATCGAGGCGATGTTCGCGGCGGCCGGGGCGGCGGCGGCGATCGAGCGCGCGCGGCTGTTCCAGGTCGACACGATGGCGCCCGTCGACGCGCGGCTCGGGCGCGACGTCGTCGCCGAGATCGAGCGCGCCGTCCATGCGCTCCGCCGCCTGACGCCGCGGCGTGAGGACCCGCGGCTCGAGGCGCTCCGGCGCGCGTTCCGCGAGCGCTGGGAAGACCGCGAGGTCCCGCTGGCCGAGGTGCTCGACGAGGAAGCCGGCGTCGGGTTCGCCGCGGCGACAGGTCCAGGGAGCGAGGGCTCGCCGCTGCTCGCGGGGTTGCCGTTCTCGGCTGCCGCCGCCGACGCGACGACGGCGTGGGGCCCGCGCGAGCGCTGGCTGCTCGGCAAGCTCGCGGAGCTGTGGGCGTCGGGCGGTGACGAGCTCGTGCTCGCCGACGCTTACGTCGACGCGCTCGCGGCGGCGACGCCGGCGGAGCTGCCCGCGGCGTGGTCGGTGCTCGCGCGGGTCGGGCGCGCGTCGCGCGACGCGGCGCCCACGGTGCTGGTCGAGGGCGCCGGCGGGCCGTCGGGCGCGCGGCTCCTCGGGCGCTTCTGCCACCTCGATCCGGCGATCGAGGCGATGGTCCGGGATCACCTCGCGCGCGAGGCGGCGGCGCACCCCGACGCCGTCCTCGCCGAGGTCGCGCACCTCGCCGAGGGGCGCACCGGCAACATCCTCTGTCGTCCGGTCCTGCGGTCGCACGAGCTCGTCTACCTGGGCCGCAGCGGCGCGCCCGAGGACGCCCAGCTCCTGCTCGACGATCTGACGATGGCGGTCGAGGGCGAGCGGATCGTGCTCCGCTCGCGGCGGCTCGGCCGCGAGGTCGTCCCGCGGCTGTCCAGCGCGCACAACGTCGCGGCGTACGGGCTCGGTGTGTACCGGTTCCTCGCCGCGCTGCAGGCCCAGGACGGCAGCAGCGTCGGCTGGTCGTGGGGCGCGCTCGCCGACGCGCCGCGGCTTCCGCGCGTGCGGATCGGTCGCGCCGTCGTCGCGCGCGCGAGCTGGCGGCTCGACGCCGCCGAGCTGCGTGAGCTGGCGCGTGGCGCGCGCGGCGGGTGTGCCGACGCGTTCGCCGCCGTGCAGGCGCTGCGCGCGCGCCGTGGTCTGCCGCGGTACGTCGTCGTCGCCGCCGCCGACAACGAGCTGAGCGTCGATCTCGATCACGCGCTCCAGGTGGACGCGATGGTCGCGATGATCGGCGGCCGCGAGCACGCGATCCTCCTGGAGCTGTGGCCGGCGCCGGGGGACGCGATCGCGCGCGGCGACGCCGGCGCGTACGCGAGCGAGCTCGTCGTCAGTTTCGCGCGCGGGCCGGCGGCGCCGGCGGCGAGCACGCGGATGGCCGCCGCCGTCGTCGGGGCCGCGGTCACGCGCCGCTTCGCGCCCGGCTCGCGCTGGCTCTACGCCAAGCTCTACGGGGGCGTGTCGTCCGCCGATCGTGTCCTCGCCGACGCCGTCGGCCCGGTCGTGCGCGAGGCGCTCGCGACCGGCGCCGCGCGGCGCTGGTTCTTCCTGCGCTACGCCGACCCGCACCCGCACGTGCGGCTGCGCATCGACGGGGATCCGGCGCGGCTCGCGCGCGAGACGCTGCCCGCGCTCCACGTCGCGGCCGCGCCGCTCCTCGCCGACGGCGCGCTCTGGCGCGTGCAGCTCGATACGTACGAGCGCGAGGTCGAGCGCTACGGAGGCCGTGCCGGGATCGAGCTGTGCGAGGACATCTTCTGGCACGACGCCGACGCGGCGCTCGCGATCGTCGAGCAGCTCGACGGTGACGCCGGCGCCGAGGCGCGCTGGCAGCTCGCGCTCGTGAGCGCCGAGCGGCTCCTCGACGCGCTCGGCGCGGACGCCGCGTCGAGGCAACGCGTCTTCGCCGGCGGCAAGGCGGCGCTGGCCGCCGAGTTTCGCGCCGGCGCGCCGCTCCTCGAGGCGATCGGCGCGCGCTGGCGCGAGCACGAGGCCCGGCTGACCGAGCTGCTCGCGCCCGGCCGCGCGGCGGTGCCCGGAGAGCCTCTCGCCGCGGGCCTCGCGGCGATCGATCGGCGCGACCTGGCCGTGCGCCGGTTGCGCGCCGACGAGCGTGGCCCGATGATCGCCTCGATGCTCGAGCGAGTCGCCTGGAGCCTGGTGCACATGAGCTGCAACCGGCTCCTGCATGCCTCCGCGCGCGCGCAGGAGCTCGTCATCTACGAGCTCCTGCGGCGGTGGCACGGCCGCCAGCGGGCGCGCGTCACGGTCGCCCCGGAGGTCGCCGCGTGAGCATCACCGACGTCCAGACCCACACCGTCAGCCGGAGCGGCGACGACGACGCGGACGGCAGCGGCGAGGGCGAGTCGCCGCGGTTGATCGTGGTGCTCGGCTGCCGGGCGCTCCTGACGCCGGGGCTGCGCGTGTCGCTCGCCGGGCTGCGGGGGCTGACGCTGGGGCGGAGCTCGCTGCGCATGGTCTCGCGCACGCAGACGGGCTCGGGCGAGCTCATGCTGCCGGATCAGGAGCTCTCCCGGCAGCACGCGCGCCTCGCGCTCGGGGCCGGCGGCTGGGAGATCCACGACCTCGGGTCGAAGAACGGGACGCTGGTCAACGGCGCGCGGGTCGCGCATGCACCGCTCGCCGACGGCGACTTCATCGAGGTCGGCGCCACCTTGCTCGTCTACCGGGAGGACGCGTGCGGCACGGTCGTGCGCGACCGGGACCTCGATGACGAGGACGACACCCACGTCGCGTTTCGCTCGGTCGTGCCCGCGGTCGAGAAGTGCGCCACCGACCTCGCCAAGATCGCGCCGTCGCCGGTGCCCGTGCTCGTCTGGGGCGAGACCGGCACCGGCAAGGAGCTGGTGGCGCGCGCGGTGCACGAGCGATCGGGACGGAGCGGGCCGTTCGTGCCGGTCAACTGCGGTGCCTTGCCGCGCAACCTGATCGAGAGCGAGCTCTTCGGTCACCGGCGCGGCGCGTTCTCCGGCGCCCGGGACGACCACGAGGGGCTCGTCCGCCGCGCCGACGGCGGGACGCTCTTCCTCGACGAGATCGCCGAGCTGCCCGAGGACTCGCAGGTCGCGCTCCTGCGCGTGCTGCAGGAGGGCGAGGTGCGCCCGGTCGGCGCGTCGGAAGCCATCCGCGTCGACGTGCGCATCGTGGCGGCGACGCACCAGGATCTGCGCGCGCGGATCGTCGACGGTCGCTTCCGTCACGACCTCTACGGTCGTCTCGCCGGCTTCGAGGCCGCGCTCGTGCCGCTGCGCGAGCGGCGCGAGGACCTGGGGACGATCATCGCCGCGCTCCTGCCCCGGCTCGCCGGAGTCGTCGAGGAGCCGGGGCGGGTCTCGCTCCATCGCCACGCCGCGCGCGCGCTGCTGACCTACCCCTATCCGCTCAACATCCGCGAGCTCGAGCAGGCGCTACGCACCGCCGCCGTGCTGGCCGACGGGCGCGAGATCCGGCTCGAGCACCTGCCCGAAGCGATCCGCACGCACGTGCCGGCGACCGCGCCGGCACTGCGCGCCGAGGACCGCGCGCTGCGCGAGCGCCTGGTCGAGGTGCTCCGGGAGACCAACGGCAACGTCATGGCCGCCGGGCGCGCGATGAACCGCGCGCCGATCCAGATCCGCCGCTGGTGCCGGCGGCTCGGGATCGATCTCACCGGCTTCCGGGCGTGATCAGCGCCAGCGTTCGTGGCCGCCGTCGACATGTGGCGGAGGCCGATCACGCGAGCGGCCAGACCACGAAGATCGCGACGCTCCAGATCGCGTGAGTCAGCAGCGGGGCGACGAGTCGGCCGGTGATCAGGCGCTGCAGCGCGAACACGCTCCCCAGGACCGCCGCGGCGGCGATCAGCAGAGGCTCGCCGCCTCCGAGCTGAGGCAGAACGTACAGCGCGACGCTGAGCGCGCCGACCACGCGTGTCGTCGCGCGGCCGCGGATGAGCTCGACCGCGACGCCCCGCCACACCAGCTCCTCGGCGAGCACGACGATCGCGGTCAGGAGTGCGAGCGCGAGCGGGCTCGTGCCCACATCGATGCTCGCATATAGCTCGCTCACCGAGCGCGCGAGGTCCGGCGAGGCGACGCTGGCCGCGCCGTACGCCAGGTGGGTCACCGCCACGAGCAGCCCACCCGTGACGATCGCGACGATCGCGCCGCGAGGCGTGGCGCGCAGCAGGTCGCCGGCGCGGACGCCGAGCGCCCACCACGCGAGGCCGCCGCTGGCGAGCGCGGCGAGCGCCGTGGCTCGCCACGGATCGACACGCTCGCGCAGCGCCAGCGCGATCGTGAACGCGATCGTCGCCACCACGAGGGTGATCACCCCGCGCAGGGATGACGGCGGCCGCGCGGCGGGTGGAGCGCCCGGGCCGCCGCCAGCCGAGCTCGCCCCCGAGGCCTCGCCGACGAGCGCGCGACGGATCGCCTCGTCGAGCCCGATGCGGCGATGGTCGACCGTGTCCCACAGCGAGGCGCCCGTGGGCTCGAGATCGGAGCGCACGCCCTCGACCAGCTCCTGCGCCATCGCCAGCGGCGTCCGCGTCACCATGGCGATCCAGTAGCTCGACAGCCGGGGCGTCAACACGGGTACGCTCAGCATGAGTCGCCGGCGCCCCATCGCCGCCGCCGCCCGCACCAGGACCTCGCGATGGGTCACCCGCTCGGGCCCTGGCAGCTCGTAGACCCGCGATGGACCGACGGGGAGCGCGAGCGCGGCGACGACCCCCTGGACGACGTCGTCGATGCCGATCGGATAGGACGTGTTGCGCAGCCACCGGGGCAGCAGCATCGCCGGCAACCGGCGCGCCAGGTCGTGCACCATCATCCAGCTCGCGCTCCCCGCGCCGATCACCATCGCGGCCCGCAGCTCGATCGTCTCCGTCGGCCCCGCGCGCAGGATCTCACCCGTGCGCTGGCGGCTCCGCAGGTGTCGCGACGCGCCGGTCGCGGGGATCACGCCGCCGAGATAGATGATGCGACGCAGCCCCGCGAGTCCGGCGGCCGCGGCGAACGCCTCGGCGCCCGCTCGCTCGTGCTCGGGGTAGTTCTCGGTCGTGCCCGGCCCCATTCCGTGCAACAGGAACACCGCCGCCTCGCAACCATGCAGCGCGCGGCCGATCGTGGCGGGGCGTGCCAGATCGAGCTCGACCCAGTCGAGCTCGGGACGCGCTCGGCGGGCTTGTTCCGGCGCCCGCGTCGTACAGCGCACCTGATGTCCCGCCGCCTCGAGGGCGTGCACGACGTGCTTGCCCACGAACCCGGTCGCACCTGTGACCAAGATCAGCATGTCGGTTCGACGTCGTTCACGCCCGATCGTATACACGTCACCCCAGGACACTCGGGGCGCCGATGGCGAAGAACCGCTGCGGCTCCTTCACGCCGTTGGCCCGCGCGTAGTCGAGCGCGAGCTCGCACAGCGCCGAGCCCTCGCTCCCCCGCAACCGCTTCCCCAGCGCGTGACGGGCAGCCGCGAGCTGCAGCCCCATGTCGTACCGGGCCGCGACATCCACGGCGGCGCGCAACGTCCGCACGAGCGCGTCGTCGTCGCGATGCGCGTCGGCGGCGAACAGTCCGGCCCGCAGGAGCGCGGCGAACACGGTCGCGTACCCGACCCGCTCCGCCTCGAGCTCCGCGATCACACGCTCGACCTCGGCGCGTCGGCGACCGGCGGCCAGGAGCATCCGACCACGGAGAAAGTGCGCGTCCGCGCGCACGAGCTTGACGCGGAGCAGGAGCGACCGGCGCAGGGCCGCGAACTCGGACGCGAGCGATTCGTAGGTCTCCGCCGCGTCGCCCAGGTAGAGGCTGAGCTCGACGCGCGCGCGTAGCGAGTACCAGTGTTGCAGGTGATAGCCGTGCTCCGGTGGAGTCCAGGTGGTCTCGGTGATCGCGCGCCGCGCCTCGGCCACGTCGTCGCGAGCGAGCAGCGACTGGACCTGGAGCCGGCGCAGCGAGGTCTCCAGGTAGCGATCGCCCCGCTGCCGTCCGGTTCGCACCAGCTCGGCCACGAGCGCGCCGTGACGACCGACCGCGCCGAGCATGCGCAGCGCGTGGACCCGGAACACGCGGGTGTTGTTCTTCTCGTACTGCAGACCGCGATGCCCCTGGACGAAGATCTCCTCCGCGCGTTCGAGGGCGGCGGCCGCCGGCGCGAAGCGTCCCTCGAAGAAGCTCGCCGCGCCGTCGGCGAGCAACACCCAGGTCTGGGCGAAGGGCTGATCGGGACAGGTCGCGGCCAGCGTGACGAGATCGTCGTACAGGGCTCGCGCCTGCCGCCCGGAGCTTCCCGCCTGGCTGGCGAGGAACACGATCTCGGTGGCCAGCGCTCCGACGAGCCGCCGCGACTCGCCGGTGTCGAGCGCGAGTCGCAGGTAGCGGGTGTTGAAGTCAGCGCCTCGGATGTTGTCGATCATCGCGAGGCCGTGGGCCACCGCCTTGAGCACGTCGAGCCGGCGCAGCGTCTCCACCGGCACCTGGCTCTCCAGGCGCGTGGTGTAGCGCATGCCACGCAGCCGCAGGCGGATGCGATTCCACAGGACCCGCGCCAGCGCACGGCGCGGGCTCGATGCCGACGGCTCGTGGATCTCGTCGAGCGTGGTGCGCAGCGCCGCCATCCCCTCCTCGAGGTGACCCGTGATGATCCACTGCTCGGCTGCCTGCCGCTGGCAGTCGAACCGTACGGCTGGCTCGGCCCCGCGCGCCGCGGCGACGAACGTGGATGCGGCCTCGGGCCCGCGGCCGGCGTGGGCGAGCGCCGTCGCCAGCTCGATCTGCAACGCGCGACGTTGCTCGACGGTGCGGTCGCCGAGCTCGAGTGCCACCGCGAACAACTCGGCCGCGAGGTCGAACGCCAGCGCCGCGACCGCGTGGCGCGCGGCGACCTCGGCGTAGGTGGCGGCGAGCGCGTGCCGGCCCGCGGCGCGCGCGTGGCGCACCAGCGCCCTGGGGTTGCGCTCCGCCGCGCCGGTCTGCTCCAGCGCGATCGCGATCCGTTCGTGGACGGCGCGGCGGCGCTCGTCGTCGAGGCGGAGATCGACGACGTCCCGCACACGATCGTGATAGCAGACGACGTCGTCGGTGCGGCGGACACCGTCGGTGCGGATGAGGTGCGCCGCACGGAGCAGCGACGTCGCGCGCAGCTGGTCCGCGCTGCTCATCGCGGCGGCCATCGCCGCGACGCCCTGGGCGATGGGGCCACCGGAGATCGCCACGACCTCGAGCAGGCGCTGGGCGCTCGGATCGAGCTCGTCGACGCGCCGCCGAACCATCTCGGTGAGTGACGAGCCCTGGGGTAGCGTTCCCTGCGCGGTCCGCACGTGTCGCGCCAGCTCGTGGAGCAGCATGGGGTGGCCGCCGGCGTCGGCCGCGATCCGCTCGGCCGTGGCGTCGTCGCTGCCGGCCAGGAGCTTCACCGCGAGCTCCCGCGCGTCGTCTCGAGACAGGGGCTCGAGGGCGATCGCCTCGACGGGTGCGTAGGCTTCGATCCGTCGCAACCAGGCCGCTGCGCTCCCGCTTGCGTCGCCGCGGTCGCCGGTCCGGCAGGTCGCGATCACGAGCACCGGTAGCCGATCCTCGTGCGCGAGCAACTCGGCGAGCAGGATCAAGCTGTCGCCGTCGGTCCATTGCAGATCGTCGATGAACCACACCAGTCGATGACGCATGGACATGCGCAGGAAGAGCTCGCGCAGCGCCGCGAACATCCGGCCGCGTTGATCCTGCGGATCGCCGAGATCGGGCACCGGCGGGGCGGCCGCCACGACCTCGAGGCGCTTGAGCACGGGGAACAAGCGCCCGAGCAGCGCGGGACGGGCAGGCATCACGCCGGCCACCTCCGCGGTGGAACGATGCGCGAGATGATTGGCCAGGCTGTCCGCGATCCCGTCGAGCGCCTTGAACGGCACGTACTCGCGCTCGAAGCAGCGGCCGGTCAACACCACGGCGTCCGCATGCTGGTCGGTGACCAACGAGAGGAAGTGCTCGACGAGCTGCGTCTTGCCAACACCGGAGCTGCCTTCGACGACGACGATCCGAGGCCATCGCTCGAAGTCGTCGAAGGCGCGGTGCAAGCCGGCGAGCTCTGCGGCGCGCCCCACGAAGGGCACACCGATCGCCGACGTCGCGACCGCGCGGCTGGCGGCGGAGGCGCGGGCGGTGCCCAGGCATGCACGGACCTCGGCGATGCCAGCCCGCGCCTCCGGGGCGTGGGCCAGGAGCGCGACGCAGAGCGCGTCGAGATCATCCGGCGTGCCCGGCTGGAGCTTCTTGGGCGCCAGCGGTTCGAGCTGGTGCTTGTTGAGGATGAGCTCGTATGGCGAACGGCCTCCGTGCGGCAACCCGCCGGTGAGCGCTTCGTACAGGACGACGCCGACGCTGTACCAGTCGGCGGCAGGCGAGACCTCGCCCGAGAGCGCCTGCTCCGGCGCCATGTACTCGACGGTGCCGACGACCTGGCCGTCGGTCGATCGCCGCGGTCCCTGGAGCTCGGCCACCAGGCCGAAGTCGAGGAGCACGACGCGCCCCTCGGCGGTCACGATCACGTTCGACGGCTTGACGTCACGGTGCACGATCCCGGCGTCGTGGAGGGCGCCGAGTCCCTCGGCGAGCTGGCGGAACGCGGCGCGCAACCGGCGTTCGTCGAACCCCACGACCGTGACCGGCCCTCCGGGGGCGTCGGCCCTCCCGGCGGCGGCGTGCTCCGCGGTGATCGCGGACGTCCGCCCCGTGGTGATCGGGAGGGCCGCGCTCCGGCCGGCCGAGGACTCGTCGTCGCCGCGGATGTACGTCAGCAGGGACGGGCCCCGCACCAGCTCCATCGAGAAGAACGGATCGGTCGCACCATCGAAGAGCTCGTGCAGCGCGACCAGGTTGGGGTGCACGAGATCGTGCATGGCCCGGAACTCCTGCTTGAACCGAGCGAGGACCGCGCCGCTGGTCTCCCTCAGCGTCTTGAGCGCGACCAGCTCCTCGCGCTCTCGGTCGAACGCTTCGTAGACGACCCCCATGCCACCGGCTCCCAGCTCCGCGCGTAGCTCGAAGCGCCCGCCCGGATCGAACCCGTCAGTGGAGTACATCCCTCGTGAACGATAATGCGGGTTCCGCTCGGCCAAGTCGAGGTCGCGATCGCTCCGGCTTCCGGTCGTGGTCAGCGCCAGAGCGCGTAGAGCAGGTTGACGAAGGCGTCCGCTCGCGAGATGCGGCCGTTCAGCTCGTGCGCGTTCGTCGACGAGCGCGCGGCCATCATCGCGGCGAACTGCGCGTTCTGCGCCTCGCGCTTGACCGCCTCGCGCATGCGCTCGAGCTCCTTCTTCTGCGCCTGCTCGAGGCCTCCGTTCATCACGAACGAGATGATCGCGGGCAGCTCGCCGGGATCGAAGAAGGCGCCGTGGTGCTTGCACACGTCGATCACGACGCCGGAGCCGGCGCTGAACTGCTTGCGGTTCATGATCGTCGCGCACACCGGGCACTTGATGTACATCTTGCCGCCCGGCGGCGTGAGGTAGATCTCGGCGCGCGGCACGACGGCGAGGATCGCCTCGGCGCGAGCTTGCTGGCGATCGCTCACGATGCGCTGGACGGCGACGTGATCGAGGAAGACGCCGTGGCAGGCGTCGCACTCGTCGATGACGAGGTCGTCGATGGGGCGCGGGTGCATCGCCGTGGCGCAGCGCGGGCACGGGCGATCGGCCTGGGCGTCGCCGATGGCGGTCGTGGACAGCGCCGAGCCGCAGGCCGGGCAGTGGGCGTGGCCGTGGAAGACGCGCGACAGGCAGCGGCCGCAGCTCTTGAGGAGCAGCGGCGCGGTGCAGTGTTCGCAGGTCTTCGAGGTATCGGCGACGGGTGCGGCACAGCGAGGGCAGCTCAGCATCCCCGCGACATCGGATGAGCTCACCTCTTCACTATGCCGCGGGCTCTGGCAATCTCCAAGAGATGCTGACTTCCCCGGTTCGGGTCCTGCTCGTCGCGGTCGCGGTCGCGGTCGCAGTCTCGCTGTCCTGCGCGCCCTACGTGGGCGAGCCGCGGTTCGGTCATCTGCAGCGCGATCATCGCCAGTTCCGCTTCGAGCACAACATCGAGCTCTTCGAGGTCTCGAACGGGATGCGCGTCGCGCTCATCCCCGACGATCGGACCAACCTGGCGACGATCGACGTCCGCTACGACGTGGGCGCGGCCGAGGATCCGGCAGGGAAGGCCGGGCTCGCGCACCTGGTCGAGCACCTCGCGTTCATGCTGCGCGCCGAGCCGGGTGGCCCCACGATCTTCGAGGAGCTCGGCGAGATCGCGCTCCATTACAACGCGCACACGTCGTCGGACGAGACCCACTACACGTCGACGGTGCCGGTCGCGCAGCTCGAGCGCGTGATCGCGATCGAGGCCCGGCGCATGCGCGCGCCGTGCGAGCAGCTCGACGAGACCACCTTCCGGCGCGAGCGCGACGTCGTGCTCGCCGAGGAGGCCGAGCGCGCCACGCCCAACGACGCCGCCTGGTACGAGCTCATGACCGCGGTCTACGGGGCCTCGCACCCGTACGCCCGCCCGGTCGGCTCGCGCGAGGTCGCGGGCGCGACGCGCGCCGACGCATGCGCGTTCATGGAGCAGCACTACGCGCCGAACCGCGCCTACGTCGTCATCAGCGGACCGTTCGAGCCGGCCGCGATCCGCGATCTCGTGGGCAAGACGTTCGGACCGATCCGGCGCCAGGCGACGCGGCGCCGGGTCGCCGATCCGCTGGTCCTGTCCGGGAAGCGGACCCGCCACGAGGCGCCGATCGACCACCCGATCGCGATCGTCGTGTTCCCGCGCGCGCCGTGGGGCGGCGACGTGAAGTTCCGCGTCGCCGAGGCGCGGCTCTCGGCGGTGATGGCGGACGCCGATCGCGCGCGCGACTGGATCCTCGACACGGGGGTCACGACGATCGGCGGGCCGCGCGCACCGGCGATCGCCGTCCTCGTCGAGGTCGACGACGCGGGCAAGCTCACCGACGCGGTGGACGAGGTGTACGCCCGGGCGCAGACGATGTTCCGCGAGCTGTCACCGCGCGGGCTGGCGGGCATCCGGGCGCGGCTCGAGCTGTCGCTCGTCGCCGGCTGGGACGATCTCGAGCACCGCGGTGGCTGGATCGCGGACTTCATGCAGTACACCGATCACAACTGGTTCATGCTCGCGGAGATGAAGGCGCTCGACCAGACCGACTGGGCGCGCGCCGCGGAGGAGCTCGGCGTCGTCCTGACCCGCGAGAACAGCCACGCCGCGCTGTTCGTGCCGAGCGGCAAGAAGAGCGGTCGCCGGCTCGCGGCCGCGATGCCCGCGGGCGCACACGACCAGGTGCCGTGGCGCGCGCCGGTCGACCCGGACGAGGCCGATCGGCCGCTCGCGCTCGCGGCGGTGTCGCCGGCGCGTGTCGAGCGCTACACCCTCGCCAACGGGCTGAACGTCGAGCTCGCGCGTGATCCCAGGAGCCCGGTCGTCGACGTCCGGCTCGTGTTTCCCGTCGGGAGCGCGCACGAACCGGCGGATCGCTACGGCGTCGCCTACGCGGCCGCGTTCCTGCTCGACCACGACGAGACGCGCCGCTACGTCCAGAGCACGCTCGACCGGCTCGAATGGGGGACGTCGCGCGGCACCAACATCGGCTGGTCGGTCTCCGAGACCACGACGACGTTCTCGGCCTCCGGGGTGGCGGAGTGGGGTGACTGGCACCTCTGGTACCTCTCGTGGTTGATCGACCAGGGCCACTACAACAAGTCCCAGCTCGCCGAGATGCACCGCGAGGCGCGCGAGCTGTCGGCGTCGTCGGATGACGACGAGGTCGACCGCGGCGCGCTGGCGTTCGGCGAGCGGCTGTACGGACGCGGTCACCCGTACGCGTCGCCGCCCCCCGACGCGGGCGCCGCGTACCTCGCGCTCGGGGCGGGAGATCTGGAACGCTGGAAGCGCGAGCGCTATCGCGCGCGAGGCGCCACGCTCGTCGTGAGCGGCGCCTTCGATCCGGCGCAGATGAGGCGGCTCATCGACGAGCTGTACGGGCCGTGGTCCGGAGAGGCGCCGCCGCCGCTGCCTGCGGTGCCGGCCGCGCGGCCGACGCCGGGGCCGAGCTGGCTCGCCGCGGCCGATGGCGACGCGCGACAGGCGCGGATCCGCGTCGGGTTCGCGACGCAGTCGGATCCGGTCGGCGATCAGGCGGCGCGGATGGTCGTCGCGCAGATGATCCAGGACGCGATCCGCGTGGTCCGCGAGGGCATGGGCGCCAGCTACGGCGTCCGCGTCGCGTACGACCACGGCGCCTCGGGCGGCGCGCTCGAGCTCAGCGGCGACGTCGACGAGGCGAGAGCGGGAGCGATCCTCGAACGCGTGCTGGCCGAGATCGCGGCCGTCCGCGGCGATGGCGGCCTCGACAAGGAAGCGTTCGTCCGCGCGCGGCGCAAGGCGCTCGGGTACGCGCTCGCGCGGCGCGGTGGCGCGTCGTCGATGGCCGCGATGCTGGCCTACCGCGCCGGCGCGAACCTGCCGTACGACCACGATCGCAAGCTCGCCGAGCAGCTCGCCGCGCTGACCCCGGCCGAGGTCGCGAGGATCGCGGCCGCGGATCTCGCGGAGGAGCGCATGGTCGTGCTCGTCCGCGGCAAGCCGGCGGTGCTCGACACGGCGTTCGCGGCCGTGGGCGTGACCCCGACCAAGGTCAGGTGAGGAGCTCGGCGGCGGCGATCTCCGGGGAGACGCGAGGTTCCGCTCACTTCGCCGGCAGTTCGCGCGCGACGCCGTCGGCGTCGATCACGACGACGCGCGCGGGCTCGTCGGCGCCGGGCGCGGCCGGCGCGTCTGCGGCGAGCGCCGCGAGGGCGGCGATGCGATCGCGCTTCTCCGGCGCATCCCAGATCGCGGGAGACAGCTCGGCGAGCGCGTAGGGGGCAGTGGTGTGCGTGCCGTTCCAGGCCCAGCGGAGCGGCATCTCGTCCTCGTCCGGCGAGCGGAACACGCCGCGGAGGTCGCGCAGCGTGTACGGACCGGGCGCGCCCGCATCGCGCACCGCCTTGCCGAAGAACGTGAGCGCGACGGCGTGACGGCCAGGCGTCAGCTCGGCGCCGGTATCGACCCACGCGACCGGCGTGCCATCGGCGGCGACGAGGTTGCCCTCGAACGTCACCAGCCCCTCCTCGAGCAGGTCGATGTCGAGGGTCGCGACGATCGAGCCATCGACCATCGCGTCGCGCACCGCGCGCACCTGCACGGGCTGGCGCGGCGAGAACGTGAAGTCGCGGAACACCTGCGTGACGTGGCCGCCGACCTCCACCAGCGCGACCAGGCGCACCGCCTCCGCGCGCTCGGCCAGGCGCGGGAGGTCACCCGGCCGGAAGGTGCTCGTGTAGCGGTGGCCGCCGTCATCGCGGAACGCGAGCGGTGCGACGCGACCGACGGCTTCGCCGCTGGTCGTCGTCACCCACGCCTCGATCCCGGTGACGGCGACGAGCTCGCCCGGCGCGCCCGGACGGAAGACCTCGATCCAGCTCGTCAGCGCCTCACCGGGGAGGACGTGGGCGCGGTCGCTGGCGAACCGGATCTGCAACTGGCCGTCGCCGAGCGCCGGGACCGCGGGCGCGCTGGGCGTGTTCCAGGCGAGCTTGTAGGCGGTGCCGTCATCGAACGGGCGCGAGCTCGGTGGGTACACCGCCTGCGCCTCGTAGTCGCGGAGGATGCGCTCGACACGCGCCTGCGCGAACGGGCCTGGCGCTCGCGCGTGCGCGGCCGGCGCGGGCGCCGCCCGGCGCGAGGTCTCCGCCGGCGAGACGGATCGGGCGGAGGACGGCGCGGGCGTGCCGCGCGAGAGCAGGGCGACGCCCGCGACGGCCGCGAGCATGCCCGCGATGATCCAGCGACGACGGGACGAGGTGATCATGGCGCTCGCTCCGCTCAGTTGGTCCACGCGGCGCCGGCGGTGCCGACGTACGTCCAGCCCTGTCCCTGAAGGCCCGTCCGCTCGCTGGCGCTGATCGTGTAGATGTAGGTCACCGCGCCGCCGATCGACTTCGACAGCTCGTAGACGTACTGCGACGTGGGGTAGGCGCCGCCGTTGCCGACGGCGACCCAGCCGAGCCGCTCGATCGTCGTGCCGGACGGGCACGACGACCCGCTGCTGGTCCGCAGACGCTCGACGCCCGACACGTTGCAGCGGAAGAGGCCGAGCATGCCGCCCTGGTTCGTCGGGTGGACGAAGAACGGCACCGTGACGGGGTTGGAGCCTGCCCACGCCCTGGCCTGGTCGAGATCGATGTAGGCGCGGTACACGCCGGTCGACGAGCTCTGCGCGCGGAAGACGCCGCGGCGCACGTTGTTGTAGTCGTCGCAGTTCGCCTGGACGTAGTCGCCGCAGACGTTCCCGCCGGTGTTCCAGGCGTACGCGTCGCACCAGCAGGTGCTGGCGCTGCCACCGCACCGGCCGAAGCACGATCCGCTGCCCGTCGAGGTGAACGTATCCGACGTCATCTGCTCGTTGGCCGTGGCGCCGGTCGCGGCGGAGAAGTCGACGCTCTCGCCGCTGGCGTAGGGCTGATCGCAGGAGCTGGTGTTGCTCGCCGGCAGCGAGCGGTCACAGCTCGCGCCGGTGGTGTTGCCCCAGGCCTGGAGCGTCCGCGACACCGTGCCGGCGAGGCGCGTGCTCGCCTGGCCGGCGGCGTGATACGGCACCTCGGCGTGGTTGGCGTTGATGCCGCCGCAGCTGGTGGCGCCGTACTCCCAGGCGCGGAACGGATACTTCGCCACGTTGCACGCGTCGCTGATGCCCGGGTAGGCGCCGTCGGCGCGCTTGGCCGCGCCCGCGCTCGAGTCGAGCCCGACCACGCCGTCGTCGACGCCGGGGATGAAGCCGCTGCCGCACAGCTTGATGAACGCGAGGCTCTTGCAGGTGTCCTTGTAGCCACCCACGTGGTACAGCGTCGACGGCATGTCGTCCTGGACGTAGCCCCAGGTGTCGTTGGCGGCGGCGCGGGTGAGATCGAAGTCGGCCTTCTCCTGCTGGCCGAGCATCTTGGCGAGCAGCCCGGTCAGGCCCTGCGTCGACAGCTCGGCGAGGGCGGTGCCGCCCGCGGCCGAGCCCGCGGCCTCGGCCCACAGCAGACCAGGCAGGTTGTTACCGCCAGCGCGCAGCTCGCTCACCGCGCGCAGCATGCGGAGGCAGCCGGTCGAGTAGCACATGACCACGCACTGGTTGCCGCCCGAGCAGCTCGACGAGATCGCGTTGCGGATCTGCGTGCCGATCGGACCGTCGTTGACGGCGGCGCTGCCGTCGAACTCGAGGAAGACGTTGGTCCAGCCCGACTTGTTGACGATGTCGGTGTACTGACCTCCGCTCTTGTTCCACCCGCCCATCGAGCGGCCGTGGATGTAGACGACGGAGTTGCCGGCTTGCGCCGTCTCGGTCGCCGCGATCATGCCGAGCGCGACGACACCGGTGACGAGTAGCTTCATGCTCACCCTCCTGGGGCGAGCTGAGTGCAACCGCGCGGCCAGCACCGCACGTTCTGTGTGTAACCGAGATCGCACGGATTCTCGGAATGCTCCCGGCGCATGGCTGCCACGGATCGATCGAACTGTTCAGGCGATGGACAACTCGTTCGTCCGGCGCACGGTTCGGCGGCGCGGATGACCAGCCGGTGCGCGATGTAGGTCACTGCCGCCGGGCGTGGGTGTCGCCCTCGGGGGGTCGGCGTGACACCGACCGGCTCAGGTGAGCAGGTCGGCGGCGCTGATCGGCGCGGTGACGCGCTCGCGGAAGAGCGTGTAGGCGACGCTGCCGGCGGGGAGATCGGCGTCGCCACGGAAGAGCGCGGCGAGCACGGGGCCGCCGGCGGTGGCATCGGCGAACGCGGCCGGCTGGGCGCCATCGCCGCGGCGCAGGCGGGCGTGGAACGCGGGGGCGTCCTCGTCGGGGCCGCGGCGCACGAGCTGCACGGCGCCGGTCGTGTCGCGCAGCCAGACGCGGCGGCCGCGCGCGGCGGCGTGGAGGAGCGCCAGGTCGTACATCGACGTGCGCACGCCGCTGCCGAAGTGCTCGATCATCTGCGGGCAGATGCGCGCGAGATCCTTCTTCGAGGTGGCGACGTTGTTCATGTCGAGCTGGCCCTTGGCGTAGACGTCGAGCCAGTGCAGCGTGCCGGTCGCGAGATCGAGCGCGAGCGGCGCGAACACGCCGTTGTCGCCGGCCATCTCGAACGACAGCTCGACCGTGCGCGGATCGAAGTGCAGGCCGCCGAGGTCGTCGCGCAGCATCACGCCGGCGAAGCCGCGCGCGAGCCGGCTGAACGACAACCCCGCGTACGAGCTCACGACCATCACCGCGTAGCGGGCGCCCGCCTCGAGGGCGCGGGCGCGGTCGACGTCGACGAACTCGCTGGCGCCGTCGGGCCACGGCGCGTCGCGGCGGTCGCCCGAGCTCTTCGCCACGTCGCCGACGCCGGCGGCGTTCCACACCAGCTGGTAGTAGGAGCAGACGCCGACCTGCGTCCACGCGGCGTCGGCGAAGAAGACCGAGAGGTCGAGGTCGGTCGTCTCGCCGCGCTCCGGCTGGCACCAGTGGAGGAAGAGCCGCAGCGCCTTGCTGTCGGGTACGTGGATGCGCGAGCCGCGCGGCAGCGCGACCGCCGAGCGCGCGGCCGTGCGCTCGTTGAACGGGACGACGATCTCGGCGAGGCCGCGATCGACGAGGACATCCTCGAACGCCGGCTTCTGCGCGAAGCGGCGCAGGAGCTCGCCGGTCACCGCGCGCACGAGCGGCGCGACGGCGTCGACGGGTAGCGGCGGCCGGTCGTCGACCTTCGAGACCCCCTTGGCGACCTGCCCCTTGGGCCAGAACATGCGGATCGGTCCCGGACCGAGGCGCATCGGCAGGAGCGCCCGCAGGGTGAGGAGCACCGGCGTCGACATCTTCTCGATCACGTCGGTGAAGGCCTCGGTCACGATCGCGAGCTGGCGGGGATCGTCGCCCGCGACGCGCAGCACGTGATCGACGCGGCGCGCGAGCTCGCCGGGACGGGCGCGGAGGAGCGCGATCATCGCCGGCGCGTCGCGCGCCGCCGCGGCGGCCTCGAGCTTGCCGTAGTAGGTCTGGAACGCGGGCGCCGGCGTGCCGTCCGGCGCCTGACCGCGCACGATCGCGAACCCACGCGCGACGCTGGGATAACGCGACGCGTACTCGCCGGGATGGAGGAACTCGCCCATCCACACCCAGTACGAGCGGTGGCGCAGCATGTCCTCGGCGAGGAGGTCCGGCGGCAGGCCATCGAGCAGCGAGAGCAGCGCGCGGCGGAGCGGCCGCCGCAGCTTGGCCACCTTGAAGCGGCGCACGGTGAGCGGCACGCTGACGGTGCGGGTGCGCGGCTGCGCGGGCGCCGTCTTGCCGAGGAAGCGCAGCACGCGGGCCCACGCCGGGACGCGATCGTCGACGATCTCGACGCGCCGCCACACGGTCTCGCCCTGGAGCGCGACGCTCGCGCCCGAGTACGCGGCGAGCACGCGCAGGACGTCGGTCGCCGTGCGCAGGTGCGCGCGCACCGCCGGCAGGACGACGTCGGGCGAGAGCAGCTTGAACAGCGTGCCCACGATGATCGCCATGTTCTCCTTCACGACGATGCGCTCGGGGAGCCACGGCAGGACACGATCGCGCCGCTCGAGCACGAGGTGCGTCAGATCGGTCGCGTCGATCGGCGACATCGGCTGGTTGCGCGCGCAGAAGCTCTCGAAGAGCCCCCGCGCCGCGGCCTCGAGGTCGTCGCCGAGGTCGAGCAGCTTGAAGCGCACCCGCTCCTTGCCGCGCACGCGCGCCGGCGCCTCGCGGAAGAACGGCGAGCGGCGATCGACGGCGTGCTCGCACACCGGGCACGCGCTGTAGCTCTCGCCGTCGAAGCAGTGCTCGCACACGACGTGCGTGCACGGCGACAGGACGTGCGTCGTGCCGGCCTTCTTGCAGAACAGGCACGGCTGATCCGCGGCCTGCAGGAAGTGGACGAGCACCTTCTGCCAGTAGAGCGCCTGCGTGTCGGCGGGCACGCTATCGGGGAACTTGCGGAAGAGCGGCTCGTGCTTCACGTGACCGCCGCCGGCGGCGAGGAGGACGCGCTGGAGGTCGGTGAGGAGCGTGGCGAGCGCGGCCGTGCCGAGCTGCGCGAGCCGGCGCGCGAGGCGCGTCGACACGGCGTAGCCCATGTGCGCGAGCTCGAGCTCGACGCCCTGCACGATCGCGGCGGGTGCGGGCGTGCCCTGGGGCTCGATGAACACGAGCCCGCTGCGGCGCAGGACGATGTCCCGGCTCGACGGGACCGAGGCAGTGACCGACACGACGCTCATCACCTTCTCCAGGAAAGGGGCCGGGGCCGGACGGCTGTCGAGCCGTCCACCCCGGTAGTGAAGGAAATCGCCCGAGCTACAATCCGATGTTTGTCGAAGAAGGAAGCCCGGACTCAGCCTTCGCGCGCTAGCGTGGCATGCGATCGCGGCGCGCGCTACTGCTGCGCCTGCCGCGACGCCTCGCTCCGGACCGTCGCGCGGTAGGAGCTCGTCGCCGGGTCCCACTCCCAGACGTCGTGGGCGTCGCCGAACCCCAGGTCGAGGATGGGCTTCTTGAGCGGGCGAAAGCCGTCGGTCATCGGGATGCTCGCGACGCGGTGGAGGCGCCTGGGCCGCGCGTGCTCGGGCAAGGTCCCGACCGCTGCCGCGATCGCCGCCAGATCGAGCGTCGCGCCGGGCGCGAGCGCGAACGCCGCCATCGGCACCTCGCCGCGCTCCGCCGGCACGCCGACCGCACAGCAGCTGAAGACCGACGGGACGCGGTGGAGCGCGTCCTCGATCTTGCGGCTCATCACCGGGCCGTGCGCGGTCTTGATGCTGTCGCCCCAGCGATCGACGAACCAGTAGTCGCCGTCGCCGTCGATGGTGAGGATGTCGCCGGTGAAGAACCAGGTGTCGCCCGACGCGAACGCGTCGCGCAGGAGGCGCGCCGGCTGCAGGTGGGCGACGTCGGCGATCCCGCGGGGTGAGTCGAGGCGCGCGACCAGCATGCCGGGCTCGTCGACGCGGGCGCGCACGAGGCGGCCGCCGGCGTCGCGCACGAGCTCGTCGGCGTCGAAGTCGTACGCCGCGATCGCCATCTCCGGGCTGCCTGGCAGCGGCCTCCCGACGGCGCCGACCTTCTCGCCCGACGCGTTGGCGAGCACCGCCGACGCTTCGGTGGACGCGTAGAACTCGAGCACGCCGAAGCCGCCGAAGCGCGCGAGCAGCTTCTGCCACAGGTCGGGGCGCATGCCGCTGCCCGCGAACAGGCGCACGGGGTGGTTCTGCTCGCCGACGGTGTGCGGCGCATGCAGGAGCGAGCGGCACATCTCGCCGGCGTAGAAGACGACGGTGACGCCGTAGCGCCGGACCTCGGGCCAGAAGACGTCGGGGCGGAACTCCGACGCGAGCGCCAGGCGGGCGCCGCCGGCGAGCGCGCTGCCGGCAGCGACCAGGATCGCCGTCGGGTGGTGCAGCGGCAGGCAGCAGTAGACCGTGTCGCGGTTGGTGAGCGTGCAGGTGGCCGCGGCGCCGAGCGCCGAGAACGCCCAGCGCCGGTTGGTGATGCGGCTGGCGCGCGGCGCCGAGAACCCGCCGCCCGACACGATCACCATCGCGAGGTCACGCGCTCGTCCGGGATCCGGACGGTACCAGGACGGCGGCGGCACCGCGTCGGGGTCGAGCTGCTCGAGGTCGACCGTGCCCGGCGGCAGCGCGCGCGTCTCGTGCGCGCCCCCGAGCACCATGAGCTTGCCGGCCCAGGCCGAGCGCACGCGGGCGGCGAGATCGGGATCGGCGATCACCGCCTCGCATTCGCCGACGTCGAACGCACGGCCGAGCGCGGCGTCGGGCGTGCCCGGGGCGATGAGCACGGCGACCGCGCCGATGCGCGAGAGCGCCGCGACCGCGGTGAGGTAGCTGGGGCGACCTCCCATGAGCACGGCGACGCGCAGCCCGGGGCGCACGGCCTGCTGCATGAGGCCGCGCGCGACCGCGTCGACGCGCCGGTTGGATTCGGCGTAGGTGAAGGCGCGGTCCTTCCACAGGAAGAAGGTGCGGTCGGGGATCTCGCGGGCCTGATCGGCGAGGGTCTTGCCCAGCGAGATCGCGGTGTCGTCGCGCAGGTTGCGCAGCCGGCGCAGCCGCGGCACCTGCCAGCGCAGGTTGTCGAGGTAGTCGCCGAGGTCCTGCGAGACGTCGCCCACGCGGTCGAGCACGGCGCGCGCGGTGTTGCCGATGACGTCCTGCACCAGCTCGAGATCGAACTGGATCTCGCCGATCGCGCTCTCGATGTCGTCGTCCGCGACCTCGACGTCGTCGTCGACCTCGTCGGGATCGGTCGCCGGGTCGGGCACCGCGCCGCGCGCCGCGGCCAGCCGCGCCGGCCGCGCGCCTTCGCCGTCGCGCCAGCGGATCCACTCGACGACCGTCGGCCAGGTGATGCCGAGCGCGGTCGAGCCGACGACCAGGCCGAAGTGGCCGGCCTTGACCGTCACCTCGTAGAGCTCGTCGACCGCGGGCACGGCCTTCTTGATGCCGCGCACCGCGGCGGGCCGGCCCATCTCGTCGCGCTCGCCGAGGAAGTACAGGATCGGCGACGTGATGTCGGCGAGCGTCACCGACTGGCCGTCGATCACGATGCCGCCCGACGTCATCCGGTTGGCGACGATGATCTCGTCGATGAACTTGCGCAGCGCCGGCCCCGGCCAGGCGACGAAGCCCTGGCCGCCGAGGAAGAGGCGCCGCGCCTCGCGCTTCTCGAGCGCCGAGCGGTCGTGCAGCTTGGAGACGAAGTCGAAGAGCTGCCCGATCTCCTTGCGCGCGCTCAGGAGCTTGAAGCCCGTCGACGTCAGGAACCCGGGCAGCCCGTCGATGTGCTCGAGCGGCAGGTTGATCGCCTTCTGCAGGCTCGACACCATGCGCTCGACGATCTGGTCGGCGATCGGCACGGTGCGGTGGATGTCGACGGGGCTACCGAACGTGATGACCGACGCGAGCCCGGCGGAGCGGCGGAACGCGGCGACCTGGTACGCGAACATGCCGCCCTGCGAGTAGCCGGCGAGGTGCACGTCCTGGCCGGTCACCCTGCGGATCTCGTCGATCGCCTCCGACACCGCGCGCACGTGATCGTCGAGCGTGCGCTCCATGCCGCCGGCCTCGCGCTCGGGCGCGCCGAAGTCGGTGAGCCACACGTCGATGCCGGCGCGGGTCAGGAACGCGATCGAGCTGATGTCGGGCGCGATGTCGTAGACCTCGCTCGCGACCATGAGTGGTGGCACCAGGAGGAGTGGCCGCCCGCGCGCGGGCACGCCCTCGCTCTTGTAGTGACGGAGGCGGTAGGTGGGCGTCTCGAGCGTGACCTCGAACGGCGCCCCGTAGGGTGCCGTCAGCCGCCCGGCGCGCACGATCTCGAGCGCGTTCTGCCAGGCCATGCCCACGCGCCGGAAGCGGCGCCCCCACGTCACCTTGCGGCGGCGGCGCGCGGTCGCCGAGCCGCGCCGAGGTCGAGGCCTGTCATCACCGGCGCCGTCGCTCATCGCCGCGAGTATAGGTCATCGACCGGCACGCGGTCGCGACGTCCGCGGTCCGCGTTATGGTTGCGGGGTGGACCCGGTCGCGACCCAGCCCCGCGCCGCGACAGCCGCGTCGTCGGCGGGCGCCGCGGAGGAGCGCTACGAGCTCGTCGAGCAGCTGGGCGCGGGCGCGATGGGCACGGTGTGGCGGGCGCGCGATCGGGCGCTGGCCCGCGACGTGGCGGTGAAGCTGCTCCACGATCGCTTCCTCTCCGCCGCACATCAGCAGGGCCTCGCCGCGGAGGCCCAGGCGATGGCGCGACTGTCTCATCCCAACGTGGTCGCGGTGTACGACGTGGGCGTGCGCGACGGACGGACGTTCGTCGCGATGGAGCTGGTCCGCGGCCAGCCGCTCTCGGCGTGGCTCACGACGCCGCGCCCGTGGCCCGAGGTCGTGCGCGTGTTCCGTGCGGTCGGCGAGGGGCTCGCCGCAGCGCACGCCAGCGGCCTCATCCACCGCGACGTCAAGCCGAGCAACATCCTCCTCGGAGACGACGGGCGGCCGCGGCTCGCCGACTTCGGCGTGGCCCACGCCAGCCGCGTCGAGGGTGTGGTCTCGACCACGACGACGGACACCGCCGGGCCCATCGGCTCCCCGGCGTACATGGCGCCCGAGCGGCTGATCGGCGACGCGGCCGGCGCGCGTGGCGATCAGTTCGGGTTCTGCGCCGCGTTCTACGAGGCGCTGCACGGGCGCCGGCCGTTCGTCGCCGGTACCGCGAGCGAGCTGGTCGGGCTGATCCGGCGCGGACCGCCGCCGCCGGTGCGGCCGGTGCCCGGCTGGCTGCACGACGTGATCGCGCGCGGCCTCGCCGCCGATCCGGCGGAGCGCTTCGCGTCGATGGAGGAGCTGCTCGGGGCGCTGCGTCGCGGCGCGCGCTCGCGCGCGAAGGTCGCGATGCTCGCCGCCGCCGTCGTGATCGTCGCGAGCGGCGGCGTCGTCGCCGCGCTGGCCTTGTCTGGCGGCGAGGCGAGCAGGGCGGTGGTCGGCGCCGACGCCGCGGTGGTTGCGCCGGTCGCGACGGTTGAGGTGGTGGTACCGCCCGACGCCGCGCCGCCGGTGGAGGCGGTCGCACCCGTGGACGCGGCGCCGGCCGCCGGTGCCGCGCCGTCGCGACCGCGCGTTGAGCAACCTGCGCGCGATCCCGCGGCGGGGCTCACCCGCGACCAGCTCGCCGAGCGGGTCCAGACGCTGCGCGGCGAGTGGAGGGCCTCCACCGACGGCGGCGATCTGCGCGCGGCGCGGGCCGCGGCGGAGCGCGCGATCCCGTTCGCCCGCCGCCTCGGCAGTACCGAGCCCCAGGAGATCGTCATGGTGCTCTCGTGCCGCCTGGGCGACGAGCGCGCGGCGCGCGCCGCCTTCGCCGACCTGCCGCGCGGCACCCCGAACGCGCGCTTCCACCAGGAGGACCTGGTGCGGCTCTGCCGCTCCCACGGCATGGAGCTGGGCGACCTGCTGGAGTAGCCAGGTCAGCGACGTCGACGTCCGCTCGGCTCCGGTGTGTCGTCGACTCGCGAGTGGTGCTGCTGGATCGAACCGATCACGTCGGGTCCGACCCGACCCGTGGTGGGCGAGAACATCCGCGTGGTGGCCGCGCTGCTTCGGTCGGTGAGCCGACCGAGAAGGCCACCGATCCCGCTGACGCCGGCGTCGACCTGATTCATCGCGCTGGAGCTCGCGAGCTCGAGCCGGTAGTCGAGCGCGAGCGATACATCGACGAGATAGTCGACGAGTCGTACCCGGGTCTCGAGCGCCGTGCTGGCCCCTCGCGTCCGCTGACCGCCGCGGGTGTTCTGGCGCGTCGACTGACGCTGCTCCGTTTGCTCATACTGACCGCCGGCGGCGTACTCTTGCCCACCTGCGTTGCCGGCATCGCGGCCCGCGGATCCGCTGAGCTGACCTCGCTCGCCGTTCGTCACCTGGTCAGTCTGCTGGCTCTGCGCGGTGGATTCACGTTCGTCGGAGGTGGTGACCGTGCCGCGGCCGCTGGCACTCGAGGGATCACGCGGAGCTCCGTGCGTCAGGCGCCCGCCCAGGCGCCAGGTGTAGTCGATGCCAGCGACGCGGCTCTCCACTTGTTCGGGCGCACACGTGACCGGGCCGGGGCCGCCGGCGTCGAGCAGGGCAGCGATCCGGGATTCGAGCTCCGCGAGTGCGGCGTCCGGGATGGGGACATTCTCCGCCTCGGCGGCCTGCTGGATCTGCGCGCGAAGCCGCGCGAGCAGTTCCGCTGGGTCTGGGTCCCGAGGGATCTCGTCGAGGGCGAGGGCACTGTCCTCGACGGGCGCACGACTTCGTTCGGTTCGCTGCACCGCGGGGCCGCCGGAGGCGCCGCGGTGGGCCATGCCATCGAGCAGCGACTCCGCGGAGTCGCCGCGGACGACGGCGTCGGCGACGGCGTCGGCGTGGCGCTCGTACTCGTCGCCGGCGCGGCCCAGGCCGTCCGAAAGGCGGACACCTCCGCGCTGCTGGACGACGTGCGCCGCCTCGTGCGCGGCGAGGCGGAGGTCGGGCGTCTGCGAGAAGGCGACGTCGTCGCCGGCTGCGTAGGCGACCGCGCCGATCTGCGTCGAGGCCTCGGCCGCCGCGCCACCCACGTGGGCGCGGACGCCGGCCACGTCGTGGTGGCCGAACGCGCGCTGGATCTCATCGAGGAACGGCAGCGGCCCGCCACGGCCGGCGGTGCCCTCGGCGGCGATGGCGTGGACGTCGGGGCCGGCGAGGTCGCCGCGGGCCTGGACCACCGGCGGGGCCGCCGCTGCTGGTGCCGCCGCGTCGGTGCCGGTGCCCTGCAGCTGGGCCACCACCTCGCGCGCGATGGACGCGGGCGATGCGCCCAGCCGCGAGGTCAACGTCGACTTGCCCGGGGGCACCGAGCGGCGCGGTCGCGCCTCTCCATGGTTCGCGCTGCCATCGGTGACCTGCTCCGGTTCGTGTCCGTCGTGGTGGAAGGGCATGACCCGACGATGAGCAGCGGGCGTGCCAGGGGCGAAGGTCGTCCTGTCGCCTGCGTGCGCGAGGTCCGCCACGCCACGGCCGGCGTCGAGCACGGCGTGCGTGATGGCGTGCGCGGATCGCGCCGGACGTGCTCGATCGCCGCTGCTCCCGTCGCTGTGGCACCATCGGAGCGATGAGCGATCCAGCCGACGCCGCCACCGCGCCGCGCCGCGCGAGCGCGGGCTCGCCGCGCCGGCGGACGCTGCTGGTGATGGCCGCGGACGCCGTCGAGGCTCGCCCGTTGCCGCGGCAGGGGGAGGTCTCGATCGGGCGCGCCGCCGGCTGCGACGTGCAGCTCGACCACCCCTCGATCTCGCGCAACCACCTGCTGCTGCGGCTCGGCGACGAGACCATCGAGGTGATCGATCAGGGCGGTGCCAACGGCACGCTCCTGCGCGCCGTCCGCCTGCCCCCCGGCGTCGCGGTCGAGCTCGCGGCCAACGAGCCGCTCGGCGTCGGTGATCTCACGCTCGTCGTACAGGAGATCCGCGCGACGCCGCCGGGCGCGCCGGCGCCGCGCAAGCCGTCGGGCGCGGTGACGGCGTCACGCGGCTTCTCGCCCGTGGTGCGCGATCCGGCGATGCGCCGGCTGCACGAGCTGGCGGCCCGCGTCGCGCGCGGGACGATCAGCGTGCTCGTCGTGGGCGAGACCGGCACCGGCAAGGAGGTGCTCGCCGAGGTCGTGCACCGGGCGTCGCCGCGCGCCGGTGGTCCGCTGGTCCGGATCAACTGCGCCGCCTTCGCCGACAGCCTGGTCGAGAGCGAGCTCTTCGGTCACGAGCGCGGCGCGTTCACCGGCGCCAGCCGCGAGCGGCGAGGCCTGCTCGAGTCAGCCGACGGCGGCACCGTCGTGCTCGACGAGATCGGCGAGTTGCCGCTCCCGCTGCAGGCCAAGCTCCTGCGGGTGCTCGAGGAGCGCGCCGTCATGCGCGTCGGCTCGTCGTCGCTGCAGCCGATCGACGTGCGCTTCGTCGCGTCGACCAACCGCGACCTCGAGGTCGAGATCGAGGCCGGGCGCTTCCGCCGTGATCTGTACTTCCGCATCGCCGGCGCGGTGCTGGCGATCCCGCCCTTGCGCGAGCGCCCCGACGAGATCGTCGAGCTGGCGCGTGCGTTCGCTGCGGACGCCGCCGCGCTGGCGGGTGGGTCGCCCCTCGCGTTCTCCGAGGACGCGCTGGCCGCGCTGGTGCAGCACACGTGGCCCGGCAACGTGCGCGAGCTCCGCAACACCATCGAGCGGGCGGTCTTGCTCGCCGGTGATGCTGGCATCACCGCCGCCGAGCTGCCGTTCGCGTCCACGCCGGCCACGTCACCTCCCGCCTCCGCGTCCGCCCCGGCGAGCGCGCCGGCGGCGGCGGCAGCGGCGGGGCTCGCCGACGAGATGGCCGCGCTCGAGCGCGCGCGCATCATCGAGGCGCTCGCCGCGTGTCAGGGCAACCAGACGCGCGCCGCGGCCATGCTCGGCATGCCGCTGCGCACCCTGGTCAAGCGGCTGGCGAAGTACGACGTCCCGCGCCCGCGCAAGCGCTCGCGCTGAGGTGCTACCCGGCGGACGCCAGTCCGGCAGCGACGCGCAGCGCCTCGACGTCTTCGCCCGCGCGGCGGCGGTTGACCTTGTCGAGCGTTGCGAAGAAGTCCGCTGGTGTGGTGAAGATCTGGACCAGGTTGGCCTCGACCGCATCAGCGATCTCGACGATCGCGAGGTAGGCGCGCCCGTTCGACCAGCCGATCCCGAGCGCGCTCATGCCGCCCCGGTCAGCGGCGAGCTGGATCGTGGACCCCGGATCGAACGGCGTGCCATCCGGGCCTCGTGACGCGAGGTAGCCTTCGAGGTCCTCGAGATCGGCCCCCTCCTGTCCGGCTTCGACCGCTCCGGCGAGGCTCTGGATGCGATGGGACGGGAGCAGGTGGTACTCGCCGAGATCGACCGAGAACCCGCCCGTGGCCATCTCGTCCACGAGGGTGCGCACGCACGCGGGCGCGGCCGCGGTGTCGACGCGCACCTCCGCCGGCCTGACGCCTCGGTTACCGCCACGCTTGATGAGGGCGATGAGCCCTTCGATGAGCTTCTCCATGCGTTCATCGTTAGCAGGTGGCGTGCCGTTCCCGGCCCACCTGATCTGACATTCGTGTCCGGAGCGGGAGCGAGCGAGGCAACGTGATGCCGCCAAGTCAGCGGAAGCGCGCGGCACGGAGCGGCACGGCGGGTGCGATAGGTCGCCGCATGAGGAACTGGCACCTGCTCTTCGTCTCGGTTCTGGTCGCCTGCGGGGGCGGCTATGGCAGCCCGTCCGGCGGCGACTTCGGCGCCACCCCGGGCGGGGTCAAGGACCTGCGGTTCGCCCGCGAGCTCATCGCCAACGGACAGGTGCCGCCCGCGGCGGCGCTCCTGGTCGAGGGCATGTTCGCCGAGCACGACCTCGGGCTCACCGGCGCGCCGTGCAACGACACGTTGTGTCTGCGCGCGGGGCTCGGCGTCGCGCCCGATCGCGACGGCGACGCGCGCGGGTGGTTGCAGGTCGGGATGTCGTCGAACGTCGACCCCGACACGTTCCCGCGCCCCGACACGACCTACATCATGACGGTCGACGTCTCGGGATCGATGGGGTGGGGCTACGGGGCCGAGGACGAGTACCCGTCGCCGGGTGAGCTGGCGCGCGACCTCCTGCACGAGCTCAACGTCCTCATCGAGGGCCGCGACCAGATCGCGATCGTCACGTACGGCAGCGAGATCCGCACGGCGCTGCCGCTGACCAGCGGGCTCGACGAGGCGCGCATCCGTGGCGTCATCGATCGGCTCGGCGAGGGCGGCTCGACGGACATGTACGGCGGCCTCGTGCGCGCGTACCAGCTCGGGCGCGAGGCGCGCGCCGCCGGCCGCCAGAACGTGCGCGTCATCCTGTTCACCGACGTGCAGCCCAACGTCGGGCCGACGTCGCCGACCGACTTCGATCGGCTGGTGAGCCAGGGCGCCGCCGACGGCGTGCACATCACGGTGCTGGGGCTGGGCCTCGGCATGGGGCCGGAGGTGATGCAGAGCATGGCCAAGGTGCGCGGCGCCAACGCGTTCAGCCTGATGCGCAGCGAGCACGTGACCGAGCTCGTGACCGACGAGTACCCGTGGTTCACGGTGCCGATCGCGTACGACCTCGCGGTCGACGTGCGCCACAGCTCGGGGCTCGCGATCGAGCACGGCTACGGCTTCCCGACCGGGTTCGCCGAGGACCCGCGGCTCTACGTCGCGACCGTGTTCCTGTCGAAGCGGAAGGGCGCGTTGCTGGTGTCACTCACCGAGGAGGCCGAGGGGGCGCTGGACCTGGCGTACGCCGACGCCGATCTCTCGTGGGAGAACCCATCGGGTGTGACCCGCACGACGACGGTGCGCGCGACGCGCGACGGCGCGGCGCTCGACGAGCGCGGGCATTGGTTCGCGCAGGAGGCGGTCGCGCGCACGACGGCGCTCGCGCTCCTGGTGTCGGGCATGCACGACGCGGCGGCGGCGTACACCGGCGATCCGGCGCTGGCGACGACGATCATGCGCGGCGCGTACGAGCGGTTCGCGGCGGACGCCGCGGCGATCGGCGCGCCCGACCTGGCACCGGAGGTCGAGCTCGCGGCCGCGATGCTCCGGCTGATCGAGGAGCGGGCCCCGCAGGGGTCGATGTACGGCTCGTGAGCCGCTGACGCGCGGCGATTCGCGTGCAACCGCGGCCCGGCGGCCGCGTCTCCCCGGCTGCCATGCCACACGTTCGCGACGCGATCGTGGTGGCCGTGCTGTGCGCCGTGGCCGGGTCGGCCGCGGCGCAGCCGGCACGGTACCGCCGCAACCAGCCGGTGAATGTCCGTGTCGATCTGTCCGAGCGCACGCGGCCGAAGGCGAAGCCGAAGGGTCCGGCGGACCAGCCGCAACGCCCCAGCGGCGAGGACATCCTGGCCGAGGAGTCGGAGAAGCGCGACCTGCGCGAGCAGCAGGTCGCGCTCCTGCGCGGGCTCATCGACGATACGCCCGACAGCGAGCCGATCGAGAAGGCGGATCTCCTCTTCCGGCTCGCCGACACGCTGGGGCAGCTCGCGCGCTTCCACCGCCTCGAGGGTGTGCGCCTCGAGCTGGCGGGCAAGGCGTCGGAGGCTAAGGCGCACGCGACGCGATCGGTGGGGGCGCGACGGGAAGCGGTCGCCGTCTACACGACGCTCACGCGCGACCGGCGGTACCGGGCGTATCCGCGCATGGACCGCGCGCTCTTCTCGTACGCCTTCGCGCTGCAGCAGAGCACGGTCAAGGCCGAGCGTGATCGCGCGCGCGAGGTGTACGAGACGCTCCTCACCGAGCACCCGGCGTCGCGGTACGTGCCGCACGCGTACCTGGCGTTCGCCGACTACTTCTTCGAGACCAAGCAGCTCGACAGCGCGGCTGCGTTCTACGGCAAGGTCCTGACCTTCCCGCGCGCGAACGTTTACCACTACGCGCGCTTCATGCTCGGCTGGGTGCACCTGAACGCCGGGCGCGACGAGGAAGCGGGGACGGAGCTCCTGCGCGTCGTCCGTGAGACCGCGGGCGATGCGAAGCAGGTCTCGCTCCACCGAGCGGCGAAGCGGGACTTCGTGCGGGCGTTCAGCGAGTTCGGCGACGTGAGGAAGGCGTGGCCGGCGTTCCAGAAGATCGACGATCAGGGCGCGCTCGGCATGATGGAGACGCTGGCCGAGCTCTACGTCGAGAAGGGCAAGAGCGATCGCGCGGTGTTCGCGTACCGCCAGCTGATCAAGGAGGCGCCGGCGAGCCCGCGCGTGTGCACGTGGCAGCACGACGTTGCCGTCGAGCTGCTCGCGACGCCGGGCGCGACGGTGAAGGACAAGGTCGCCGAGGTCGTGCGGCTGACCGAGCTGCACCGCGTGCTCGCGGCGAAGAAGGTGCTGCCGGCGGGCGAGGCGGCGGACTGCGCGGCGAACGCGGCGGCGATGTCGGGCGAGCTGGCGCGCGCGTTCCACAACGAGGGCGCGAAGACGTTCGATCTCGAGGTGCTGGCGGCGAGCGACCGGCTGTACGCGGCGTACCTCGAGAGCTTCGCGGCGGCGGCCGACTGGGGCGAGTCGGCGCGATACCGGGCGGAGCTGGCGTGGATCCGCGCCGAGAAGGAGCCCGACGCGCGCACGAGCCACGAGCTGTGGAAGGCGGCGGCGGCGGCGTTCACGCGCGTGGTGAAGGCGAAGCACGTGCCGCTGGCGGTGCGGAAGGACGCGGCGTCGGGCGCGGTCGATGCCTTGCGCAACGCGCTCGCCGTGGATCCGCGCCCGAAGATCACGGCGGTGGCGCTCCCGCCGGATGCGGTGAAGCCGGGCGGAGGCGGCACGCTGCCCGAGCCGCGCGCCATCCCCGAGACCGAACAGGCGCTCATCGCGGCGATCGACGACTACCTGGCGCTGGCGACCGACGCGGGCGACGTCGAGCGCGTGACGCTGGCGTTCGTGAAGGCGAACGTCCTGCGGCACTGGGATCATCACGCGGCGGCCTTGCCGATCCTCGAGGACATCATCAAGCGGCACCCCGGGCACGAGGCGGCGCTGTGGGCGGCGCACATCACGCTCAACATCCACGTGAGCGCCGGCCAGCACGACCGGGTGACGGCGTGGGGCAGGTGGTTCGCGGCGAACCGCGGGTTCCTGACGGCATCGCCCGATCAGGATCGCAGCGACCTGGCCGGGCGCATCGACGACATCAACCGTATCGCGGTGCGCATGGAAGCCCAGGCGTGCGAGGCCGCGGCGCGCCAGAGCGGCGACCTCGCGCGGCTGGTCGCGTGTGGGAACCAGTACCTCGCGGTGTTCAACGCCGAGGTCAAGCGCGACCCGTCGGCCGGCGTGACGGAGAAGCTCGACGAGATCCTCTACAACGCCGGCGTGCTGTTCGAGGACGGCCGCTCGCTGTCGGCGGCGATCGACGTCTACACCGAGCTGCGCGAGCGCTTCCCGCGGTCACCGTCGGCGGCCCGCGCGCTGGCGCGGCTCGGCAGCGTCTATGCGCGGGTCGCGTACTACGACCGCGCGTCGAGCAGCTTCGAGGCGTACGCGCGGACGTACGCGGGCGAGGCGGACGCGTTCCAGGTGATGAACGACGCCGTCATCTTCCGCAAGGGCCTCGGCCACGACGTGCAGGCGATCGAGGACACGGCGTACTTCGTGAAGAAGTTCGGCGGCAAGGCGCCGGCGGCGGCGGCCGACGCGTTCTTCAGCATGGGCTCGATCCTCGAGAAGCGCGGCGATCTCGACGCGGTGGTCGCGCACTACCGCAAGTACCTCGACCGCTACGGCGCGCGGGGCGGCGGCGATCGCGTGGTGGTCGCGCACGCGCGCATCGGCGAGGTCCTGTGGGCGCAGTCCTGCCCGGTGTCAGCCACCGACGGCTCGTGTGTGAAGGTGGTGCGCGAGCGCGCGATCGGCTCCAGGGCGACGCGGCGCGCCCACGCGCGGGCGGCGCGGACACAGTGTGGACCGCCGACCAAGATGAAGGTGACGGTCGTGAAGCGCGACGCGCGCAAGGCGGCGGCGGCGCGGGCGGCGTTCGGCGCGGCGATCGCCGAGTACGAGCGACGAGGGGGCACCTTTCCCGGCGGCGACGCGCGCGCGGCGAAGCACGCGTACGCGCTCGCGCGTTTCCACGAGGCCGAGGTCGACTTCGAGACGTTCCTCTCCGTCCGCTTTCCGGAGGGGCTCGACTTCGATCCCGCGCACGTCGCGGCGAAGGCGACGTCGGAGAAGCGGCTGAACGAGTGGTTCGCGAAGAAGGACGGCCTCGCGACGGCGGCGGCCGGCCAGTACCTGAAGCTGGTGCGCGAGGTGAAGGATCCGGCGATGGCGATCGCGGGCGCCGCGCGCATCGGGCAGATCGCGCAGACGTTCTCGGACGCGCTCTACACCGCCGAGATCCCGGCGTTCCTGCGGCCGTACGAGGAGGCGGTGGAGCTCTACTGCGGCCGCCTCGAGACGGAAGCCGACAAGTACGTCGATCGCTCCCTCGAGGCGTTCGGCGCCTGCCTCACGGCGGCGACGGACTTCGGCTGGTTCTCGTCCTGGTC
>DDTA01000312.1:4609-8230 GCA_002344285.1 Myxococcales bacterium UBA2376 | reverse complement strand
CCACCGAGCTCGAGCGCCGCGCCAGCGCCGCCGAGTCGCGCGTCGCCGACCTGGCCGACGAGGCCTCGACGCTGCGCCGCGAGCTCGCCGGCGCGAGCGACACGGGCGCCAAGGTCGAGGAGCTGACCGTCGAGGTCGAGCGCCTGCGCGGGCGACTCGACGGCCAGTCGGAAGAGACGCGCGCCGCGCACGAGGAGCTCGAGGCCGAGAAGGCGAAGCGCCAGGCCGCCGAGCACAAGGTCGTCGAGCTGGAGGACAAGCTGGAGCGCGCGGCGTCGGCGCCCGCCGCCCCGGTGGACGGCTCTCCGCTCAAGGTCGCGAGCGAGCACCTCGGGGTCTTGAACGACAGCCTCGGCTCGCTGCGCCAGCAGATGCGCACCGCCTCCGACGAGACCGCGGTGATGGATCAGACGCCGCCCGTCGAGATCGTCTCGACCGCGCTCTCGCAGGCCGCCGAGGACATCGAGCGCGCGCGCGAGGCCGTCCGTGCGTTGCTCGACCTCGTCCCTCCCACCTGAACGTCAGGAGCCTCGCACCGTGAGCCTCGTCGGGACGATGGTCGGGCGGTACCGGGTGCAACGACTCCTCGGCGAGGGCGGGATGGCGCGCGTGTTCGCCGCCGAGGACACGTCGGTGGGACGTCACGTCGCGATCAAGGCGCTCCTCCCCGAGTACAGCCAGCACAAGTCGATCCTCGAGCGCTTCATGAACGAGGCGAAGGCGATGGGGCGCATCCAGCACCCCGGCGTGATCGACGTGTTCGACGTGATGATGGCGCCGTCGGGCGAGCTCTGCATCATCATGGAGCTGCTCACCGGCCTGACGCTGCGCGAGCAGCTGTGGCAGCGGGGGCCATACGCGGTGCACGACGCGCTGCCGCTCATGCTCCAGCTCGCCGACACGCTCGCCGCCGCGCACGCGCACCGCATCGTCCACCGCGACCTCAAGCCCGAGAACATCTTCGTCATCGCCGACGCGCTCGGCACCCGGCTCAAGGTGCTCGACTTCGGCATCGCCAAGGTGATGGACGCCCAGAACGTGCAGACGGCGACGACCGCGCAGATGGGCACGGCCACGTACATGGCGCCCGAGCAGTTCCGCAGCGCGAAGCTCGTCGATCACCGCGCCGACATCTACGCCGTCGGCTGCCTGTTCTTCGAGATGCTGACCGGCAAGCCCCCGTTCACCGGGCGCAACCTGTTCGAGCAGATGAACGCGCACCTGACCCAGCCGACGCCGCTCGACCAGCTCCCACCGCAGCTGCCGCCGGCGGTGCGCGACCTCGTCGATCGCATGCTCGTGAAGGACCGCGACCAGCGGCTCGGCTCGCTCACCGACGCCGTCGCCGTCCTCGCCGGCGGGGGCTCGCTCACGCCCGCGCCGGTGCCCTTGCACACACCTGCCCCACAGCTACCCACGCCACCGCCGCAACCGGCGTCGCGGCGAGCGGCGACCGCGGCGGTGTCACGGCCTGCCGATCGAAGCTGGATCTGGGCGCTGGTCGCGATCCTGCTCGTCGGTGTTGGCGTCGCGCTCACCATCGCGCTGACCTGAGCGTCACCCGGCAAGTGGCGCCGAGGAGCCGGCATCCGGCGCCTGTCGCTGACAGACGTCAGTAAGGCTGGCCTTCCGCCGCATGCGCGACCAAAATGCCGCCATGGCGGAAACCGCGGCGGTCGTTCGTCCCAAGTTCGGGAGTCATGGTCGGGTGCTGCACGTCGATCTCACCGACGGCAAGCACTGGGTGGAGGAGGTCGACGAGAGCGTCTACAAGCAGTTCCTCGGCGGCTACGGCCTCGGCGCGTGGCTCATGTGGAAGCACTTCCCCGCCGGCACCGACGCGCTCGCGCCCGAGGCGTGCTTCGCGATCTGCGCCGGCATGCTCACCGGCACCGGCACCGCCTTCTCCGGGCGGATCCAGATCGTCGGCAAGTCGCCGCTCACCGGCACCTGGGCCGACTCGAACTCGGGCGGCACCGTCGCCGCGCACCTGCGCCGCGCCGGCTACGACGCGCTGATGGTCCGCGGCAAGGCGGCCGAGCCGACGATCCTCGTCGTGCAGGACGACGAGATCCGCCTCGAGCCCGCCGGCGAGCTCTGGGGCCAGCAGATCCCGGAGACCTTCGACGCGATGAAGAAGAAGTTCGGCGGCAAGCGCGAGGTCGGGGTCTCGGCCATCGGCCCCGCCGGCGAGAAGCAGGCGCGCATCGCCTCGGTCATGAACGACCGCTACCACGCGTTCGGGCGCCAGGGCTTCGGCGCGATCTTCGGGTCCAAGCACCTGAAGGCCGTCGTCGTCGGCGGCAGCGGCAAGGTGCCGATCGCCGATCCCAAGGAGCTCGACACGATCAACACGGCGATCACCAAGCAGTACAAGCAGTCGATCGGCCTGTTCATGCGCTTCATGGTGTGGATGGCCAAGCCCAAGAGCTGGATGGGCTGGATGTACCGGGCGTTCAAGAAGCGCGGCATGAAGATCCAGGCGCCGACCGCGGCCATGCGCCAGCTCTGGGCCGACCGCGGCACCACCGGCGCGGTCTCGGTGTCCGTCGAGAACGGCGACGGCCCGGTCAAGAACTGGAAGGGCGTCGGCAGCCGCGACTTCCCGCTCAAGACGCACTCGATGAAGCTCGACGGCAAGGAGGTCGACAAGTACATCACCAAGAAGCTGTCGTGCGGCGACTGCCCGGCGCCGTGCAAGGGCATCGTCAAGGTGAAGAGCAAGGGCCTCAGCGACGTGCGCCGCCCCGACTACGAGACCATCGTCGGCTTCGGCGCCAACCTGCTCAACGCCGACCTCGAGCTGGTGACCGCGTGTCACGACGCGTGCAACCGCTACGGCCTCGACGCGGTGTCGAGCTCGGCGACGCTCGCGTGGGTGTGCGAAGCGGTCGAGGTCGGCGCGCTCACCGCGGCGGATCTCGACGGCATCGACATGAAGTGGGGCAACGGTGAGGCCGCGCTCGCGCTCACGATCAAGATGGGCGAGGCGAGCGGCTGCGGCGCGTGGCTGGCGCAGGGCGTGAAGCGCGCCGCCGAGCACCTCGGCAAGGGCTCTGACGCGTACGCCGTGCACGTGCACGGCGGCGAGCCCGCGTATCACGACCCGCGCTTCACGTCGCTCATGGGCGTGACCTACATCGCCGACCCGACGCCAGGCCGCCACACGGCCGGCTCGGCGTCGTGGAACGAGACCTTCGGCTTCGGCTTCCCGCTCCCCAAGGCGGCGCCCAAGAGCGAGGTCACGATCCAGTGGAAGGGCGACGAGGGCAAGGGCCAGGCGCAGGCTCACTTCTCCAACTCGATGCAGGCGATGAACGGCCTCGGCCTCTGCATGTTCACGCTCATCACCGGCAGCCTGCCGTGGACCGAGCTGACCAACGCCGCCACCGGCTGGGGCCTCTCCGACAAGGACCTGCTCGTCGCCGGCGAGCGCATCCAGAACCTGCGCGCCGCGTTCAACTGGCGCGAGGGGATCCGCCCCGGCGACTTCAAGCCGCACCCGCGCATGATGGGCGAGGGTGACGGGCACCTCGACGCCGGCCCGCTCAAGGGCGTGCGCGTGCCGCTGCCGGTCCTGCGCGACGAGTACTTCGCGAACATGCACTGGGACAAGACGTC
>DDTA01000312.1:0-4579 GCA_002344285.1 Myxococcales bacterium UBA2376 | reverse complement strand
CGTTCACGTGCTCATCCGCGGCCGGATCGGTGACGGCTGGTACGACATCGACGAGACCGTGCGCCTCCCGCCCGGGACGACCCTGGCCCAGCTCGTCGCCGACAGCGAGCGGCTGAAGCTGCCGCTCGAGACCGCCCTCCGCGACAGCCCGCACCTCGCCCACACGCTCATGTGGAACGGCGAACGATGCCCGGTGGAGGAGCATGGAAATCGCGCCCTTGCCGACGGCGACGAGCTGTTCTTGCTTGCGCCCTTGGCGGGGGGCTAGGGGTTCCGGTCGAGCCGTTGCCGTAGTACCTTGCGGAGACCGGTGTCGACGTCGGATTTCCACCCCAGCCTGACCATCACGGCGGTCAGCGGTACCGCCGACGAGACCAGTGCGATCCGGGTACGACAGCTGCGCGTCGTGCACGCGCCGCGCGCCGGACGATGGGCGATGTCGACGGTGGGCCGCTCGCCGGTCGAGATCGGTCGCATCGGCCAGACCCAGAGCCCGCTCGCGCTCGACGACAAGGAAGTGTCGCGGCTGCACGCCGTGGTGGAGCCGGACGGCGCGGGCTCGTACCGCATCGTCGATCGCGGCAGCCGCAACGGCACGTTCGTCAACGGCCAGAAGATCCAGACCGAGAGGATCGAGCACGGCTCGGTCGTGCGCGTGGGCAAGACCCTGCTCCTCTTCCTCGATCACGCGGTCGCGCACGACGTCTCCGCCGTCGCCGAGAGCCCGCGCCTCCTCGGCCGCAGCGAGGTGATGCGCCGGCTGCGCGCCGACCTCGCGATGGTGGCGCCGCGCAACATCCCGGTGCTCGTGCTCGGCGAGACCGGCGTCGGCAAGGAGCTCGTCGCCGAGGAGATCCACCGCCAGAGCGGCCGCGCGGGCCAGTTCATCGCGGTCAACTGCGCGGCGCTGCCCGAGGCCCTGGCCGAGAGCGAGCTCTTCGGGCATGTCGCCGGCGCGTTCACCGGGGCCAAGGCGAGGAGCGACGGGCTCTTCATGGCGGCGCAGGGCGGCACGCTCTTCCTCGACGAGGTCGGCGAGTGCCCGGCGCCGATCCAGGCCAAGCTCCTGCGGGCGCTCGCCAAGGGCGAGGTGCGCGCGGTCGGCGCCGCGGAGTCGGTCACCGTCGACGTGCGCATCGTGGCCGCGACCAACCGGGACCTGTCGGCCGAGATCGCCGCCGACAGCTTCCGCTCCGATCTGTTCGCGCGCCTCTCCGGCTGGGTCCAGCGCATCCCGCCGCTGCGCGAGCGCAAGGAAGACATCCTGCCGCTCGCGGCGATGTTCCTCGCGCGGGTCGCACCGTCGGCGACGATCTCGACCAACGCCGCCGAGGCCCTGCTCCTCTATCACTGGCCGTTCAACGTGCGCGAGCTCGAGCAGGTGATCAGCGCCGCGGGCGTCCGCGCGGCCAGCGTCAACCGCGTTCGCTGCGAGCACCTCCCCGACAACATCTCCGCCGTGCTCGGGCCGCGCGCGCAGCTCAAGGAGCCGATCGCCAACGACAGCGAGCCGCACCCGGCGATGCCGCAGGTGCCGCGCGACGCCGTCCCCGCGCGCGACGACCTGATGGCCGTGCTCGCGTACTTCGCCGGCAACATCGCCCAGGTCGCCGAGTACTTCGGCAAGGACCGCAAGCAGGTCTACCGCTGGGCCGAGCGCTACCAGATCGATCTGGATCAGGTCCGCAAGCCCTAGGCTTGCGAACCTGATCCAGAGGCCTCGGGCCTCGGGCGTCGGGCCTCAGCCCAGACAGATTACGTCGCGGTGGACTCCGCCTGAGGCCCTCTGCGGCTTCTCTTCTTCTTCCCAAGGCCCGAGGCCCGAGGCCCGATCACAGGCCCGCGCGGTTGCGCACCCACCACACGGCGTCGGACAGGGCCTGCTTCTCGACCTTGTCGAGCAGCGAGCGCACCTGGCTCTTCACCGTGTTCTCGCTGACGCCCATCACGTCGGCGAGGCGGCTGCGCGGGATGCCCTCCGCCGCGAACGCGAGGATCTGACTCTCGCGCAGCGAGAGCTTGTAGCCGTCGGTGACCTCGGAGATCACGCCGGCGAGCTTCTGCCGGTCGCCGTACTGGCTGCCGGAGAGGGTGCGCTGCACGAACTGCGCGAGGTTCTCCGAGAAGAACGGCTTGCACACGAACTCCACACGCAGCGCGTGCGCGCGGTTGATCGTCGACGGATCGTTGGAGCCGGTGAGGATGAGCACCGGCAGGTTGCGATCACCGCGACGCAGCATCTCGACGATCTCGAAGCCGGTACCGTCGGGCAAACCGATATCGACCACCGCCGCCGCGAGCTCCTCTCCGCGCTCGATGAGCTCGAGCGCCGCCTCCACCGAGTCTTTCATGATGACATCGAAGTAGGCCCGGGTACCGCGCTGGAGGGAGCGCCCCAGGGCCGGATCATCCTCGACGATGAGCAACTTCGGCTTCGCACTCATTGGGATCGCCGCCACTGACTCCATGGGAGGTGCCCCTCTCTTTTGCCACAATCGACGGCTCACGTCGACGCGCACGGGCATGGCGATCTTCACCCGGTCCGGGTGATGTGGGCCTGGGTGGTCGATTGGAGGGTCAGCGGAAGATGAGCGCACCGAGGATGCCGCCATAGACGAACAGCAGGCGATCCATGTCGCTGTCGGTGAAGTTGAGCGAGAGCCCGAGGAAGTAGTCGCGGCCGTAGTGCAGCTCCTGGAACTGGACCGGCACGTCGGCGGTGTCGGGCCACGGCTGGATCGGGAGGGTCGCGCCCTCGACGAGCGCGTCGTCCACGCCGCCGACGATGTAGAGCGTGCGGAAGACCGCGAACGCGGCGGCGAGCTTGACGCGCGGCACCCGATCGAAGCTCGACTCCATGACGTCGAGCGACAGCTTCAACCGACCGTCGCCGAGGACCCCGTCGATGCCGGCGCCGAACATCGACTCCTTCACGCCGGCGCGCAGCGAGATCGGGCCGAACCGCTTGCCCCACTGCGCCGTGATGCGCAGGTTCTCGACGATCGAGGTGCGACGCGTCCACGTCGCACTCCCTGTCGCATCGTCGAGGCGCGGCTCGGGGACGTCACCCCAGTGCCCCTTCTCCAGCTCGATGTAGTAGAAGGTGTCGGCGCGCGCGGCGACCTCCGCGGTGACGTAGTAGCGCGGCTCGCGGGCGAGGACGTTCAGCTCGGTGCGGAAGCCGATCACGTTGCGGAACCTCGCGAGCGAGCGCGTGAAGTCGGCGGCGGCCTCGGTCACGTCGGTGACATCGTCGGCGAGCTCGGGATCGTGGATCATCTTCGCGAGGGTCCCGGCACGCTCGTGGCGCGGGTCGACGAGCGCGGCGATCGTGTCGCCGGCGTCGTCGAGGAACGGGTCGACCTCGTCGATGCGGGCGCGCGCGCCGCCGAGCGCGTCGCGCACGTCGGCCCGGGCGCCGCGGAGATCGTCCGTCGCGCCGGCGACGTCGGCGGCGAAGTCGTCCATGCGCCGGTTGGCGGTCGGCGCCACCGCGGCGACGTCGGCGGCGACGCCGGCGGTCCAGCGATCGAGGTCGTCGGCAGCCCGCTCGGCGTCGCGCAGCGGGCCGCTGATCAGATCGCCCGCGAGCTCACGATCGAGCCGCTCGACACGCTCGCGGAACGGGCCCGACACCCACTCGCGGCCCTCGTCGAGGAAGGCCTCCGCCGAGCCCAGCCCTTCGTCGATGCGCGGCATCGCGTTCTGGATCCCGCGCAGCACGCGCTCGGTCGATGCCGCCTCGACCACGCGCGCCACGGGCTCGCCGGAGGCCAGGCGGCGCCGGGGAGGCGCGCACCCCGACGCCGACGCGGGATCGGCGTCGCCCGGGGAGATCTCGACGTAGTTGTCGCCGAGCGCGGACTCCGCCTTCTTCGTCGCCCAGGCGTCGTCGCAGATCACGAGGCCGTCGCGCAGGCGCATCGCGACGCGCGCGCGCCCTCCCTCGATCGTCAGGCTCTCGATGCGTCCGACGTTCACGCCGGCGATGACGACGCGCGAGCCGGTCGGAAGCCCCGACGCGTCGCGGAAGAGCGCCGACGTGCGAAACCCGCCGCGCGCCGCGGGCGGCCGAGCGAGCGTCACGGCGCCGACGATCACCACGCCCACGAGGAGGGCGAGGACGGCGACGGTCGTGAGGCGCGAGAGCCAGCGCACGGGGCTATTGTACGGCCTTCGGCGGTCGCCGCGCGGTGCGCGCCGCACGGGCCAGATCCAGGGAAAAGAGCGCGAGCGCGATCCAGATGAACGCGAACGCGGCGAGCTTGCGCGCGGCGAGCGGCTCGCCGAACACCAGCACGGCGGTCAGGAACTGCCCTGTGGGCGCCAGGTACTGCAGGAACCCGACGGTGGCGAGCGGCAGGCGACGCGCCGCGGCGGTGAACCACAGGAGAGGCAGCGCCGTGACCAGGCCCGTACCGGCGAGGAGGAGGTGCGTGCGCGCCCCGGCGTGCGCGAAGTCACCACGCGCCGGATCGCCCGAGATCCACGCCAGGTAGATCACGGCCACCGGCACCATGAGCGAGGTCTCGATGGTCGAGCCGGCGAGCGCCGCCACCGGCGCGGTCTTGCGCAGGAG
>DDTA01000041.1 GCA_002344285.1 Myxococcales bacterium UBA2376 | reverse complement strand
CGAGCTGCTTGATGCCGAGCGAGATCTTGGGCTTCTCGCCGTCCGAGGTGTCGATGTTGAGGAGCACCGCCTCGACGTCGTCGCCCTTCTGGAAGAGCTCGGACGGGTGCTTCACGCGCTGGGTCCACGACATGTCGCTGATGTGGACCAGGCCGTCGATGCCTTCCTCGATCTCGACGAAGATACCGAAGTCCGCGATGTTGCGGACCTTGCCCTTGACCACGGTACCCGGCGGGTACTTCTCGGTGAGCTGCTCGTACGGGTTCGGCTCGAGCTGCTTCATGCCGAGGGAGATGCGGTTCTGCTTCACGTCGACGTCGAGCACGACCGCCTCGACCATGTCGCCCACGGCGACCATCTTCGACGGGTGCTTGACGCGGCGGGTCCACGACATCTCGCTGATGTGGACCAGGCCCTCGATGCCCTCCTCGAGCTCGATGAAGGCGCCGTAGTCCTTGAGCGAGACGACCTTGCCGCGGACGACCGTGCCGGGGATGTACTTCTCCGCGGCGCGGCTCCACGGGTCCTCGCTGATCTGCTTGAGACCGAGCGAGACGCGCTCCGTGTCGGCGTTGAACTTCAGCACCTTCACGCGGACGTGGTCACCGACCTGGAACAGCTCGGACGGGTGGTTCACCCGGCCCCAGCTCATGTCGGTGATGTGGAGCAGACCGTCGATGCCGCCGAGGTCGATGAACGCACCGTACTCGGTGAGGTTCTTGACGATGCCCTCGACGACCTGGCCCTCCTTGAGGCGCTCGAGCGTCGACTCCTTGAGGGCGGCGCGCTCCTTCTCGAGGAGCACGCGGCGCGACAGGACGATGTTGCCGCGCTTCTTGTTGAACTTGATGACCTTGAACTTGAAGTTCTGGCCGAGGAACGCGTCGAGGTTGCGCACCGGGCGCAGGTCGACCTGCGAACCGGGGAGGAACGCCTTCACGCCGCCGCGGATGGTGACCGAGAGGCCGCCCTTCACGCGCTGGCTGATGGTGCCCTCGATGAGCTCGTCGCGCTCGCACGCGGCCGAGATCTCGTCCCACACCTTGAAGCGGTCCGCCTTCTCCTTGGAGAGGACGCACATGCCGGCATCGTTCTCGCGCGACTCGAGGAGCACGTCGACGACGTCTCCTGCCGCGACGTGAATCTGCCCGTCGGCGCCGCGGAACTCTTCGAGCGGGACCTGGCCCTCGGACTTGTACCCGATGTCGACGATCGCGTAGTCCTTGCCGACCGAGATCACGGTGCCGCGGATGATCTCGCCTTCCTTGGCGTTCTCCTGCAGCAGGCTCTCCGCGAACAGCGCGGCGAAGTCGTCGTCGTTGTGGCTTCCAGCATCAACCATTTGCAACACAGTCTCCTCGGAGTCGATTTGCATCCCGCCCCCGATGGGGGTCCGGCTGATGCAGGCGGAGAGAGGTACTGGACGCCCGATCCTTTGTCAATCGCAAACCCCCGTACACGCTGGGGCATCCCGAGCCCGTGCCCGAGCCCCTGCCCGTGCCCGTGCCGGGGCTCACCGGGCCCGCTCCCGGACCGTCCGCTCGAGCGCCGCCACCACCTCATCCAGCGACATCGTTGAGGAATCCACGATCACGGCGTCGTCCGCCGCGCGCATGGGCGCCACGTCCCGCCCCGCGTCCCGGGCGTCGCGTTCGCGGATCTCTCGCAACACGTCTTCCAGATCCGTATCCTTTCCTCCCGCCCGCAGCTCCTCCATGCGCCGCCGCGCACGCTCCTCGTCCGAGGCCGTGAGGAAGAACTTGGCCTGCGCGTCCGGGAAGACGACGGTGCCGGTGTCGCGGCCCTCGACCACCACGCCCCCGGCGCCGCCGAGCCGGCGCTGCAGCTCGAGCAGCGCCGCGCGCACCGCCGGCCACGCCGACACTTTCGACGCACCCTGCGACGCCTCCGGCGTCCGGATGGCGGCGCTCACGTCCTCTCCCGCCACGATCACATGATTGATGTCGCCCTCGAAGCGGAAGTCGATGTCGAGCCCGGCGGCGATGGGTGCTAGCCGCGCCTCGTCATCGAGCGCCACGCCGGCTCGCAGCGCGCCCAGCGCGACCGCGCGATAGATCGCGCCGGTGTCGAGCAGCCGGTAGTCGAGCCGCCGCGCGAGCCGCCTGGCGACGGTGGACTTGCCGGCCCCGGCGGGACCATCGATCGTGACGACGAGCGCGGACATCGGCGGGCACACTACTCCACGAACGGCGCCGGCCCAAGCGCGGTGGTATCGTCCCGCCATGAATGACGCCGCGGTGGAGGCGTTGCGTGCGCTCCACGCGCGTGCCACCGAGGCGCACCCGGAGGTCCCGATCGGGCTCGACCGCGCCGCGACCGGCGTCGCCAGCCGGCTCGGGGACGCGGCGACCGCGTCCGCGATCGCCGCGCTCCATCACGACGTCGTGCTCGCGGTCGCCGCCAGCGACGGTGACGTGAAGGCGGTCGCGGCGCTCGACGCGCTCTGCGACCTCGAGGTGACGTTCGCCGCAGGACGCCTGCGCGCCACGCCGACCCAGGCCGACGACGTGCGCGCCGAGGTGCGCCGCCTGCTCTTCACCGCCGACGGCCAGCGCCCGGCCGCGATCGCGACGTACACCGGGCGCGGCGACTTCCGCGGGTACGTGCGCGTCATCGCGGCGCGCGCGCTGGCGCGGCGGAAGCAGCGCGATCAGCGCGAGGAGACCCTCGACGGCGAGGTCATCGATCGCCTGGGCGCGTCGATCGATCCCGAGGTGGCGATGCTGCGCGAGCGCTACCGGCCCGACGTCGACGCCGCGTTCCGCGCCGCGCTCGGCGCGCTGTCCGATCGCGCGCGCGCGGTCCTCCGCTACAGCCTCGTCGACGGGTGGAGCATCGACAAGATCGGCGCCTCCTACGGCGTGCACCGCGCGACGGCGGCGCGCTGGCTCGAGGCGGCCCGCGACGAGCTCGGCCGCGGCATCCGCGCGCGCCTGGCCGAGCGCCTCTCGCTGGCCGAGAGCCAGGTCGACTCGATCGTCGCCCTGGTGACCAGCCGGATCGAGGTCTCGCTCGACAAGCTCCTGGCGTAGCTCGCGTGCGACATTCGCCGGGTCGTGCCTCCTGCAGGCATGCACGTACGCCCCGGACTCGCCGTCCCCCTCATGATTCTGGCTGGTTGCACGCTCCCGCCCGCGGCCGTCGGTCCCACCCCGCCGGCCACGGCCGTCGCGGCCACCGGCCCGGCGCCGACCGGCGCCACCTGCGCCGCGACCATCGCGTGCTACGGCGCCTGCGAGCCGCTCACGGAGGACTGCGTCGCGCAGTGCGACGCGGCCGCGGCGCCCGGTATCCCGGAACAGAGCCGCGCCGTCGTGGCGTGCATGGCCTCGACCGGCTGCGACACGCTCGAGTGCCTCGAGGCGCAGTGTCCGTCAGCGTACCGCGCGTGCCTCGCGGTGCCGCCACCGCAGGTCGCGACCTTCACCAGTGACGGCGCCGGCGCGGCCGCCGTCAACGACGGCTTCGCGTATCCGACGGTCACCTTCGACGACGGCTGGACCTCGACGGTCCAGGCCGACCGGGTCGTGGTCGAGCAGGGGGGCGTCACCGTCCACCTCTACTACGCCCTGCCCTACAACGCGTCGGACTTCTCGGGCACGGGGCGCATGGCGCGCGATCACTACTGGGACGGCGTCGTCGCCCGCGAGTTCGCGGTCGAGTCGAAGGCCTACCGCGACGGCAACGCGATGGGCTTTCCGCCCCCGTACGTCGAGGGCTGGGCGATCGATCGCGCCCGCGGGCAGCGGCGCTTCCTCGCCATGTACCTGACCTACGAGCCCAACGGCGCGTTCATCACGCTGGTCGCCGCGCCCGACGAGGCGTCGCTGTTCGCGCTCTTCCCGAAAGCCGCCGACTCGTTCCAGTCCGACATCCCGGCGATGGATCGCTACAACCGCTTCCCGCTCGGCCCGCGCGACGTCGACGGCACGTGGCAGGACGGCGGCGGCGGCACCATGAACTGGTACGACGCGCAGACCGGCGCCTACGTCGGGGCGACGGGTGTGGCCACGAGCGCGGTCTTCACGTTCGCGTCGGACGGCTCGTACTCGAACGTGCAGAACGGCGCGGCGGGCGCCGTCGGCGCGATGGGCACGTTCCAGCAGGAGTACCGCGGGCGCTACGAGGCCGCGCGCTGGCAGCTCGTCGCCACCAACCGCTTCCAGGGCGCGACGGCCACGTTCGCCGCGCACCTCGTCGCCGTGCGCGGCGGGCGCCTGCTCGCGCTCGACGACGGTCGCGGCAGCCGCTACACGCTGGTGCGCACGAGCCGGTGATTTCGACGCGACCCCGCGGTGGAGCCGTCTCCTGCCTTCATGGGATGGAAACCGAAGGCCGACGACGAACATGACGCAAGCGCCCCGAGACCCGCCGACGCGACTCCGGCACCGGGCAAGACAACGCGCAGCGAGCGGCTGCCCACCGCGAAGAAGGGCCCCGAGCCGGGGCGGGGGCCGTCGATCGCCACGCTGAACGTCTCCCGCGAGCCCGATGACCCCTTCGGGCTGCACCTCCTCGACAACGCGGAGCTCGGCCTCCCACCTCGGGGGCTGCCCGGGACCGACGACGGCCGACGCGGCCGCCTCGCACGCGAGGAGTACCTGGTCTGGCTCGACTACGAGCAGCTGCTGCCGGCCGCGTCGGACCTGCGCGATGGCCACGAGTACGCGCAGCGCGTGACGGCGACGTGGGGATCGCTCGACACGTACCTCCAGTGGCGCCACGAGGCCGACCGGCTCCTCGACAAACCTCTGCCCGCCGGCGGCACCGTCAGGCGCTTGATCAACGAGCGCGGCGAGACCCAGCGCGTGTTCTTCTTCTGGGTGGCGTGGGAGTACCGCCAGCGCGGGCTGGACGACGCCGCGATCATCGCGCTGTTCGACGCGCAGGTCGTCGACCAGCTGCGCGACGCCATCGTCGCCGCCGAGGCGAAGCTGGGCGCGCCCATCCCGACCCAGGGCTTCTGCCCGCGCCCGCAGCGCAACGCGCGCGGCTATGTGATGGGCACGCTCAGCGAGCACGGGCTCGGGCGCGCGGTCGACATCGAGCCGGACAAGAATCCGATCATCCAGGGTGACCTCTGGAAGAAGATGGAGGCGCTCGTCGGACGGAAGATCGATCGTTCGCGCCGGCGATGGGAGGACCAACCCGACGAGCTCTACGACGACCTCGTCGCGTTCAGCCTGGCCTGGGCGGCGATCGTCACCGAGCACGTCGAGACGGCGCGACGCGCACCTGGCCGCGCCGCGAGCTTCGCCCGCCAGCATCCCGGAACGCTCGTGGACTACGGCAGCCTCGGAACCCCTGACCCGACGGCGCATCCACTCCTGGATCAGGTCCCCACGGTCGACGAGCAGCACCTCCCGACCGACACGATCGCGCGTCTTCTGCGCATCACACGCGCCGAGGCGGGCGCCCTCGCCACCTTGCCTGGCTACGAGGTGATCGGCCATCCACGCCGACGCGTCCTCGCGCTACGCGAGCAGGGCCTGGTGTGGGGTGCGACGTTTCCCAACGTCGACCTGCACCACTTCGAGGTCGCGAGCCCGCCGCTGGCGCCGTGGTCCATCGACGAGCATCGGCACGCGCCACGGCGCACCGACGCGGGCTTCGGGGACAACCTCGAGCCGTACTGATCCCGCGCGACGGCGTCAGCGCGGCAGTGGGTGCGACGTGCGCCACGCCGCGATCGCGGCGAGCTGCTTGCGCGCGCGCGGCGCCAGCGGGCGGCTCGCGGGCAGGGCCGGATCGCTGCCTTCGGCCAGGGCGAGCTGGAACGCGCGCTCCGCGTCGTCGGCGAGGGCGTGCGCGCGCTCGCGGTCGCGCACGCCGCCGGTCGTCCACAGCGACTGGGCCAGGGCGAAGGTGGTGAGCGCGCGCGCCATCGGCCGGGGCGGATCGCCGGCGAAACCCTCGACGATCGGCGCCAGCACCTCGATCGCCTCGTCGTGCTTCCCGGCGGCGGAGAGCGCCTGGCCGAGGATCCGGCGCGCATAGGGCACGTCGCGAGCGGTCGTCGCGCCGCCGGCCTCGGCCTCGGCCAGCGCGCCGCGCAGCAGCAAGACGGCGGCGGCGTGCTCGCCGAGATCCACGAGGCACCCACCCTGGCCGAGCATGGCGTCGACGCGCCCCGTCAGCGCGCCGGCGGGATCGGGCGCGCTCGTGCCCGCGATCTCGGCGGCCGGCCGGCGGTAGATGGCCTCGGCCTCGCGGTACCAGCGCAGCGCCTCGTTGCAGTCGCCGTCGAGCTCGCTGGCGCGCGCGAGGCCGGCCAAGGTCTGCGCCAGGTACATCGGCTCCTGGACCGGCATCGCGCGCAGGTACGCGACCTGGCCGAGCGACACCTCCCTCGCCCTGGCGAAGTCACCGGCCATGAGCATCGCCGTGGTGTCCTCGCCGAGGATCGCCGCGCCTTCCTGCGGTGCGCCCGAGGCGTGCAGCGTCCGCGCCAGGATGTCGGCCAGGTCCTTGGAGCGCGCCTCGGAGCGCGCGCGATCGCCGGCGAGGCCGAGCGCCCCCGCCGCCGCCGCGTAGGACTCGCCCAGGCTCGGGGCGTCAGGGCCGTAGGTCTCGAGGGTGAGCGCGATGACACGCTCCTGCGCGGCCGCGGCCGTGGCGAAGTCGTCGCGACCGAACGCGTACGCCGCCTCCGCCTTGAGCAGCAGGATCTCCGTCGAGGCGTCCTGCCCGGCGCGGGCCAGCGCGGCGCGCGCGGACGTGACGATCGACTTGACCTCCGGGTCGCGGGCGCGCGCCAGCACCAGCGCGAGGTGCGCGCCGGCGCGGGCGCGGGTGAAGTCGTCGGCCTGGGTCTCGGCCTCGATCATCACCGCCCGAAAGACGTCCATGGCCGCGTCCTCCTCGCCGGTGAGCCCGGCCACGACGCCATCGAGCATCCGCGCGCGGAGGACCTGCGGCGCGAAGCCGATCGCCTCGGCCTCGGCCACGAGCGCCGCCACCTGCGCGCGGGTGAAGCGGGGCACACGATACATCGCCCCGACCTCGCCCGCCGCGAGCTGCTCGTCGAGCGCGGCGACCCGCGTCGCAACCGCGGGCGGAGGCTGCGCCGCGACGCCGGCGACGTCGCAGCGCTCGATCGAGGGCAGGAGGCGCACGATCGCGTCCGTGTGCAGCGCCGCGTCCGCGGCGATCACGCCGGCGACGGTGCGCGCGAACGCCCCCCGCGCGCGCTCGAGGCACGCGACGCGTGGGTCCGACGTGCTCGCCCCGCCCGCAGCGCGACAGATCTCGACGCGCCGCGCGCGCCAGCGATCGGTCCAGTGCGCGAGCGCGGACGAGGTCCCGTCGCCGGTGCGCTCGGACACGCGCGCGGCCAGGGCCGGCGTCCAGTCGGCGTCGATGACGCCACCCGCGGCCTCACACTGCGACGCACGCGAGGGGCCTCCGCGGCCGACGACGCCCGTGGCGAGGACGAAGACGACGCCTCCGGCTGCGACCGCGCCCAGCGCGAGCGCGGGCACGAGCCAGCGTCGCCGCGGCGCCGGCGGCGCCAGCGCCGCGAGGAGCGCGTCCATCGACGCGAAGCGGGCCTCCGCGGTCGGCGACAGCCCGCGCCGGATCGCGCGTTCGACCGGCGCCGGCACCTCCTTGCCCGACGGCGGTGGCGTGATCGTGCCGGCGCGCGCGTGGTCGCGCAGCTCGGTCAGGGTCATCCCCTGGATCGGGCGCTGGCCGTAGAGCGCCTCCCACGCCATCACGCAGAACGCGTACTGATCCGACGCGGCGGTGGCCTCACCCTCGTCCTGCTCGGGCGCCATGTACGCCGGCGTGCCCACGACCGCGCCGGTCGCCGTGAGCGGCGCGCTCGCCGCCACCGCCATCGGCAAGGTCGCGGCCGCCGCGTCGGGCGGCTCGTCGGCGGACGCCACGTCGGTCGAGCGCGCCAGCCCGAAGTCGCCGACCAGGACGCCGCCGTCGTCGGCGACGAACACGTTGTCGGGCTTCACGTCGCGGTGCACGAGCCCCGCGCGGTGCGCGGCGGCGAGACCCTCGCCGGCCTTGCGCAGGACGGCGAGCACCTCACCGACGCCGCGCGGCGTGCGCAGCCACTGGCGCAGGTTGGCTCCACGCACCAGCTCCATCGCGACGAACGACTGCCCGCCGTGCTCGCCCACGTCGTAGACGCGCACGACGTTGGGGTGCGCCAGCCGCGCCAGCGCCTGCGCCTCGCGCTTGAGGCGCGCCGCGGACGCCGTCGGGCGCAGCACCTTCACCGCGACCTCCCGGTCGAGCTCCGGGTCGCGCGCCGCGTACACGACACCCATCGCGCCCCGGCCGAGCTCGGCGCCCAGCTGGTAGCGATCGACGCGGTCGCCGACCGCGAGCGTGGCGGACGACGACGCGCGCTGGAGCAGCGTCGCCGGGGGCTCGGAGGATGCGCCCGGTGCGGCGGTCGGCGCGAGCACCACGAGCGCGGCGTGGCACTCCTCGCAGCTCGCGGCGTGATCGAGCACCGCCTGGCGCTGCGAGGCATCGCCTGAGCCGCTGACGGCGAGCGCCAGCTGATCGGGGTCCGGGCACGCCATCGGGGAGCTTTCCTGGGGCGCCCCGATACTACCCTAGAGCCTCACGATCCCAGCGCGTCCACGCTCCCGCTGCTACGATGACCGCCGTGGGAGCGGACACGGTCCCGGACCCGACCTCGCCGGCGCAAGGCGCGCGCGGCGAGAAGCGCTGGCGCACGTTCGCCGACGCCGTCGCCCTCACCCTCGGCCTGAACGTGTGGCTCTCGCTCGTGCTGGTGCCGGCCATCCACGTGGGCGCCATGCGCACCGCCTGGCAGATCGCGCTGGTGCTCCTGCCGCTCGCGCCGCTCCTCGTCGGCATCTGGCGGCGCAGCGAGCTCGCGCTCCTGGGCGCGTTCCCGTCGGCGCTCCTGGTGCCCATCTCGGTCACGCCGATGATCGCGTCGCCCCACCTCTACGGCCCCGTGCGGTTCGGCATGGTGGGCGCCGGCATCGTCGCCTACGTCCTCTCCGGTTCGTTCTTCATGGCGTTCCACGAGCCCGCGGCGCCGGTCAGCACCCGGCCGCTGGCGTCGGCGGCGAGCGTTCGCCCCGCGCGCTGGCAGCGCCGCGAGCGCATCTACTGGCAGCTGACGATCCTCGCCGTCGTGTGCCCCGTGCTCGGCCTCTACTGGGTCAACTTCGATCCGGGGATCACCAGCTTCCTCACGCAGATGTACCCGGGGCGCGTGCACGGCATGTCGACGCTCCTCAACGTCGCGGTGCTCGCGCTCTGGCTCGTCCTCTTCCTCCACGTCTTCCTCGGAGCGCTGCGCCCGCACCGCACCGGCGACCGCGACCTCGTGACCACGCTCGCCCTGGCGCGCGCCGACGCCGCCAAGGGTCGCCCTCGCCTTCGCTTCCACCTCGCCGTCGCCGCCGCCCTCGGCTTCATGGCGCTGCTCGTGTACCTGCGTCATCTCTAGAACCCGGTCCAAGCGAGTTCCCATGCGTCGCTACTTCTTCGAGATCCTCGCGCTCCTCTTGATCGGCGGGAGCATGTTCTTCTTCAAGGAGTCGATCGATTACCTGGCGCGCCGCGACTACATCGCCGCGCTCGTGGTGATGGTGATCGGGATCTCGGTGATCACGGTGGGCAAGGAGATGGCGCGCCTGGCCCTCGTGCAGCGCGACTGAGGATGCGGCGGCGAGGCTCCATAGCGATCGTGCTGGCGGCGCTCGGCGCGGCCTGCGGCGACGAGGCGGCCAGGGCGCCGGCCACGACCGAGCGCGCGCTGCCTTCCCTGGTCGCGCCCCCGGCCGGTCCGGGTGACGTCGTCGTCGCGCGCGTCGACGATCGCCCGGTGTGGGGCAGCTGCGTCGCCGCCCAGGCCGAGGCGCACGGCAAGCGCGCGCGGGCCGCCCTCGAGGACTGCATCGGGCTCGAGCTAGCAGCGCAGGAGGCCGAGCGGCGCGGCCTGGCGCGCGATCCCGAGGTCGTCCTCGCGTACGATCGGGCGCTCGCGGCCGCGCTCGTCGATCGCGAGTTCTCGGCCCGGGTGAAGACCGCCGCCGATCTGCCGCCCGCGTTCGTCGAGAGCATCTGGGCGAAGAACGCGTGGCGCGTGGAGCGCCAGGAGTACCGCGGCAGCTTCTTCGCGCGCATCGAGCTCACGGATCCCGAGGGATCGCCGGCCGACCTCGCCGCGGGCGAGGCCGCGCGCGCCGCGTACGCCACCCTCGCCGGCCGCAGCGACCTCTTCCCCGATGACGTCGAGGCGGCGCTGCGGGCGGCGGCTCGACCGGGCCAGACCGTGAACACGGGGAAGCCAGAGGCCGCGACGTTCGGCGAAGGATCGCGGCTCCAGGCCTATTACCACGAGCCCCTGTTCGCGATCGAACGGATCGGGCAGGTCTCCCCGCCGGTGCGCGGGCCCTACGGCTGGGACCTCATCCTCTTCACGAGCCGGCTCGAGCCGTGGAAGCGCACGCGCGAGGAGGTCCTCGCCGAGCTGTTCCCGGCGATGCGCGCCCGCCACTTCATGGACTGGACCAGCCGGCTCGGCCAGGGCCACGTCGAGATCGTGAAGCACGACGACGCGACCCTGCGCGAGCTCCTGGGCGGTGAGGAATGAAGGGACCGGCGCGGGCGACGACGACCCCGTTCTCGTCGATCCTTCGCACCGCGGTCGACCGCACGCCCGGCGCCGTCGGCGGGGCGTTCGCGGCGTACGACGGCGAGATGGTCGACTTCGTGGCCAGCAAGGATCCGACCGAGTGGGCGATCCTGACCGCGCACTTCGGGGTGGTGCTCGCCAACCTCGAGGCCGCGCTCAACACCAAGCACTTCGGCGGCGCCCAGTACTTCGTCGTCGAGAACGCGCAGGTCGATGTCGTGGTCCACACCGTCGAGGGCGGCTACTTCGCGCTCCTCGCGATGGAGCACCCCACGTGCCTGGCGACGGCGCTGGACGCGATCGGCGCCGCCGCCATGGCGCTGCGCAAGGAGATGGCCTGATGCGCGCGGCGGGCGTGCTCGTCGCCGCCTTCGCCCTCGGGCTCGGCCTGGCGCTCGCGACCACGGGCCCGGCCCGCGCACAGGAAGGCGGGGTCGAGGCGCTCGCCGACTACGATCCGTCGAGCAAGGAGTGGAACGGGCTCTACACGTTCACGCGCACCGCGGCCGGCGTCGGGCTCGAGGTGCTGTCGGTGAGCTCGCTCGCGTGGAGCGACCTCGACGAGGGCGACATCCTGGTCCTCGTCTACCCGCTGCAGCGGGTGGAGCCGTCGCGGCTGGCGGCGTTCGTGCAGGCGGGCGGCCACGTCGTCATCGCCGACGACTTCGGCGAGGCCGGCGACGCGCTGGCGCGCATGGGCCTCCTGCGCGCCGACGTCGGCACGCCGCAGGCCTCCACGTACTATCGCTCGCGCCTGTACGCGCCGGTCGCGGTCCCGCTCACCGCCGGCCACCCGCTCGTCGAGGGCGTGACCGAGGTCGTCGCCAACCACCCGGCGGTCCTCACCGACGTGAAGGGCGCCGTCCCCATCCTCGGCTTCGGCGCCGGCCAGGGCGCGATCGTCGTCGCCGGCGAGCACGGAACCGGGCGCTTCGTCGTGGTGTCGGACCCGAGCATCTTCATCAACCGGATGCTCCAGTTCCCCGGCAACCTGTCGCTCACCGTCAACATCCTGCGCTGGCTCGATCGCGGCGGCCGCGCCGATCGCGTCGTGCTCCTGCGCGGCGACGTGCCCATGTTCGGCGAGCCGCGCCCGTTCATCGACGACGCGGGCATGGATCGCTTCGGGCGCTCCGTCGCCGGGGTCAACCGCTGGCTCGAGCAGCGCAACGACTGGCTGCTCACGCCGATCGCGATGCGCGTGATCGGCGGGCTGCTCGCGGTCGCCCTGGCGATGCTCGCGATCGCGGCGATGCCGCCGTGGCGGCGCCTGCCGCTCGACGGACGCTGGCTGCGCCTCATCCGCCCCGAGCGCCCGGCCGATCTGCCGCAGATCGTCGCCGCTCACGATCACCCGCGCGCCCGCAACTTCCTCCTGCCCGCGGCCGTGCTCCGTGACGGCGCGGCGACGGCGCTGGCCCGCGCCACCGGCACCGTCGATCCGCTCTACCAGCTCCCCGAGCGCGACCTCGTGCGGCGCGTCGCCGACGCCCGCGGCCCCGAGGCGGGCAACGCCGTGGCGCGCCTGTACAAGCGCCTCCGCGGGCTGCCCAGCCGCTCGCAGGCGGCGGCGCCCTGGTCGCGCGGCAAGGTGTCGAAGCGCGAGCTGGAGGAGCTACACCGCGACGTGCACGATCTGTATCGTAAGCTCGGCGAAGAACCCGACGCCTGACCCCAGGAACATCACATGGCCCAACCCGGAATCGCGCGCGAGCACCTGACGTCGGTCGGCGACGTGGCTCGCGCCATCGTCGACGAGGTCGGCAAGGCGTTCATCGGCGCCCCGTCGATCACCGAGGCGCTCCTCACCGCGCTGGTCGCGCGCGGCCACGTGCTCATCGAGGGCATCCCCGGCGTGGCCAAGACCACGCTGGTGAAGGCGTTCGCCACCACGCTCGGCATCGGCTATCGCCGCGTCCAGTTCACGCCCGATCTCCTGCCCTCGGACATCACGGGCACGTACATCCTCGACATGCGGACGAACACGTTCGTCCTGCGCGAGGGGCCGGTGTTCACCAACGTGCTCCTCGGTGACGAGATCAACCGCGCGCCGGCCAAGACCCAGTCGGCGCTGCTCGAGGCCATGCAGGAGCACCAGGTCACGATCGAGGGCGAGACCCGCGCGCTTGGCGCCCCCTTCATCGTGCTGGCGACGCAGAACCCGATCGAGCAGGAGGGCACGTACCCGTTGCCCGAGGCGCAGGTCGACCGCTTCCTCATCAAGCTGCGCATGTCGTACCCGGAGAGCGCCGACGAGAAGCGGATGCTCATGACCTACGACCGCCCGCCGCCGCCAGTGCGGGCCGTGGTGCGCCCCGAGGACGTCCTGCGCATGCAGGCGCTGGCGCAGGAGGTCTTCGTCGCCGAGGAGCTGTTCGATTACATCCTCGGGCTGACGCATTACACCCGCAGCCACGCGCGCGTGTACCTCGGCGCGTCGCCGCGCGCCGCGCTGGCGCTCCTGCACGCGACCAAGGCGCTCGCCCTCATCCGCGGGCGCGACTACGTCCTGCCCGACGACGTCCGCCAGCTGGCGTCGCTCGTGCTCTCGCACCGCATCCTCATGACGCCCGACGCCGAGCTCGAGGGCGCGTCCGGCGCCGCGGTCGTGACCGAGGCGCTCAACAAGGTCGGCTACAAGACCCCGCGCCGCTAGGCGCCCGCGCCGCCAGGCGCCCGCGCCGCCAGGCGCCCCGTGCCCGTGCCCGTGCCCGATCTCTTCTTGCTCGTGCTCTTGCTCTCGCTCCGATGATCCCCTCCCTCGCCACCCGCGGCAAGCTGGTCCTCGCGACCGCGGCGCTGATGATCATCGTCGGCGCCTTCCGCGGCGCGCCGCCGCTGGTGGGCATGGGCGGCGGCGTCCTGGTCGCGCTCCTCGCCGCGTACCTCGGCTTCTTCCCCACCGCGGTGCTCCTCCGCCGCAAGAAGATCGAGCTGTCGTGGTGGGTCCCGCCCGGCGATCAGCCCGGCGGCGCGCTCGCGCCCGAGCGGCCGTTCCAGCTCCACATCGCGTACCGGAACCACGGCAGCCGCACGCTGCGCGTGCTCTCCACCAGGGTGCTCACCGGGCGCGGCCTCGACGTGTCGCCGTGCGTGCCGGCGACCGTCGGCGCCGGGCGCCAGGTCGAGCACACGACCGACGTGCGCCCCGCGGTCGCCGGCTACCAGGTGCTCCACGGCGCCGTGCTGGTGCTCGGCGACCTGCTCAACCTGTTCGAGGTCCACGCCTACTTCCCCAACCCGATCGCGGTGAAGGTGTTCCCGCGGCCGCGCCCCGCGGTGACGCCGGCGCTCAAGCTCGCCGCCGGGGTCAACAGCGAGCACGTGGGCCAGCACCAGGTGCGGCGCCGCGGCCTCGCCGGCGAGCTGCGCGAGCTGCGCGAGCACGCGCACGGCGATCCGTTCAAGTACATCGCGTGGAAGGCGACGGCCCGCAAGGGCAAGCTCATGGTGCGCGACCTCGAGAACGAGCTGGTCGCCACCCACGTGCTGGTCACCGACATCGGCGCGACGATGCGCGTCGGCGAGCCGGGCCGGACGCCGCTCGACTGGGCGGTCGACACCGCCGCGGCCGCGGCGCGCGCCGCGATCACGGCCGGCGATCGCGTCGGCCTGGTGAGCTTCGACACCCGCCCGGTGCTCGAGCTGCGCCCCGGCAGCGGCCACCACCACTGGCTCCAGCTCGTCGATCGCCTGCTCGACGCTCACACCGTCGTCGACGAGGATCTCACCGATCTCACGCCCGGCGAGCTGGTCGCCACCGTCGCCTCGTACCTCGCGCACCAGGAGGCGATCGACGTCCGCATCCGCGTCGCGCCGCCGATCGACGATCCGCGCTGGAACCAGATCCAGGCCGGCCCCGACGGCGTGCTCTACGACCTCGGCGCGATGACGCGGATGGTCGCCAAGCTGCTCGAGGCGATGGGCGGCGGCAAGACGCTCGCGCCGCCGTGGTGGTGGACGCGCGTGCACCTCGTGGCCGGCGCCGATCCGCAGCTCGCCCCGCTCCGCCTCTTCTGCCGCCTGCGCGGCATCGAGCTGCCCTACCGCGGCGACGGCGAGCACGGCCGGCGCGCGGCCGGCTTCGCGACCGCGATCGAGCGGGCCGTCGCCGAGGGCCGCCCCGACCAGGTCGTCATCCTCTCCGACCTCACCGGCCTCGTCGAGGACGAGGACCGCGTGCGCAAGGCGCTCGCCCGCACCCGCCGCCACGCCGGCTCCGTCGTCGCGCTCGTCCCGCAGATGCCCGCCTTCTCGACCTCCGCCGGGTCCGACGTCGGCAAGCTGGTCGCCGCCATCCTCACGCGCGAGCACCGCCGCTCGTTCGGCGACGCGCGCGCGCTCCTCACCCGCGCCGGCGTGCGCGTCGTCGCCGCCGGCCCCACGGATACCCCCGCCCTCCTCCTCGGCCGCCGCCGCCGCGCGGCCTGAAAGTTGTCAAAGTTGACACCGTCCCCAGATAGAACACGTTCCAATTGGGGACGGTGTCAACTTTGACAACTTTCACTCGACGATCGGCCGGACGCCGACGGCCCTGTAGAGCGGCGCCGACGGATAGATGACGCCGGCGCGCATGGTCGAGACCACCCGGCCGAGGGCGTGGACGCCGGCCAGCGGATCGCCGTCGATGACGACGAGGTCGGCGCGCTTGCCCTTGGCGATCGAGCCGAACTGCTTGTCCTTGCCCATCGCCCGCGCGGCCTCGAGCGTCGCCAGGCGCAGGATGTCGGCGGGCGCGATGCCGGCGCGCAGGAACAGATCGGCCTCGTGGTGCAGCATGAGGCCGGCGATGTGGTCGGTGCCGAGCACGACCGGCACGCCGCGCTCGTGCAGCGCCTTCACCATCGCCAGCACGCGCTCCCACGACTTCAGATAGGTCGCGTGCATGTCGCCCTCGAGCGGGAGGCCGCCCTTCAGGAACTCGCGGCTCGCCTGCACCGGCAGCCGCGCGACCAGGTCGCCGACGCCCGGCGTGATCGCGCCGGGCCGCGCGGCCCACAGCTCCTCGAACGTCGCGACCGTCGGGCACACGACGACGCCCTCCTGCTTCAGGAGCGCGATGAAGTCCTTCACCGGCTTGCTCTCGAGATCGACGGTCAGGCCGCGCTCGCCGACGAGGGTGAAGCGCGTCGTGTCGCGCGTGTCCGTCTCCTTCGTGGCGAGGAAGTTCAGGAACACCATGTTGATGTGCTCGAGGCCGTCGTACCCGGCCGCCACCGCCTCGTGCGCGAGCATGTGGACCGGGACGTGCCCGGTCACGAGCATCTTCTTCGCGTGGGCCTCGGCCGCGATCACCGGCACGAGCTCGGGCTTCACCGAGTTGTAGATCTTGACCCCCTCGTAGCCGCGCTCGGCGTAGAAGGCGACCGCGGCCTTCGCCTCCTCGGGGGTCACCGCGGTCACCTTGCTCGCCGCCGCCTTCTCGCCGGTCCCCTCGATGAAGCCCATGCGCACGACGTGCGGGCCGATCGATGCGCCGGCGTCCCAGTCCTTCATCAGCGCCGCGAGATCGTCGTGGTCGTTGCCGACATCGCGGACCGTGGTCACGCCCGACGCGATGTTCAGGACGCCATCGACGGCGTCGAGGTGGCCGTGCATGTCGACCAGCCCGGGGACCAGCGCCTTGCCACGCAGGTCGATGACCTCGGCGCCCTTCGGCACGCGCAGGCGCCGGCTCGGCCCCACCGCGGTGATCGTCGACCCGACCACGACGACGGTGTGATCCTCGAGCCATCGCCCGCGCTCGACGTCGAGCACGCGCGCGTGGACGTACGCGACGCCGGCCTTCGGCGGCCGATGCGCGTGCGCCGCCGCCATCTCGCGGAACCAGGCGCGCTCGAGCTCGCGGCGCTGCGCGACGAGCGGCTCGACCGCGACCTCCCAGCCGGCGGGCACCACCGAGCGCCACGGCCGCGCGTAGCCGAACCACGTCCCGTCGGGGTTCATCCACTGGTACGACGGCGCGAAGGACAACCCGCTCACGCGATAGGCCGCGAGCCGGCGTGTCTCGCCGCCCGCCGTCACGTCCACCTCGTCGACCTTCTCGACGCGCACCTCGCCCGCGGGCAGGAGCGCGAGCTGCCCGCCGGCCGCGAGCGCCGCGCGCACGAGCTCGCCGTAGAGCGGGACGTCGGCGCTCGGCAGGTAGAACGCGGGCCCGGCGACCTCGCGCTCGCCCTCCTCGGTCGTGCTCTTCCACCGGGCGTGGTCGCCGCTGCGCTGCATCGACTCGGCGACGGCGGTCCCCATCTCGAAGTGGCCGGTGGCCGCGAAGACCGCGGGGCCGCCGTCGGGGCCGAGCGCGTACGTCGCCTCGACGTGCGGACCGCGGCCGTTCTCGAGCACGTGATAGACGGCCTTCGCCGTGCCATCGGGCGAGACCGCGAGCTCGTAGCTCCCGACCTGCTTGCCGTTCGACACGACGACCCAGCGCGTCTCGGTGGGCGCCGCCGGTGGCGGCGTCACGACGTCGTCGGGCACGTCCGGACCGGCAGGAGGTGGCAACGGCTTCGCCGGCCCTGCGCACGCGATGATCCAGACGCTCAGGGCCAGGGCGCTGCGCATGCCGGGCAGCTTACCCGAGGATCGCGCGGCCGCGCTTATACTGCACGGGTGAGCGCCGACGCCGAGGTCCCCATCGACGCGCTGACCGTCGGGGCACGCGTCGGACGCTTCGCGATCACGCGCCTGCTCGGCAGCGGCGGCATGGGCGTCGTCTACGAGGCGCGCGATCCCGAGCTCAACCGCAAGGTCGCGGTCAAGGTCCTGCGCCGCAGCCGACACGACGACTCGATGCGGCTCCTGCGCGAAGCCCAGGCGCTCGCCCAGCTCCAGCACCCCAACGTGGTCGCCGTGCACGACGTCGGCTTCGCCGATGGGGTGCTCTTCATCGCCATGGAGCTGGTCGACGGCGAGAACCTCGGCAGCCACGTCGAGTCACACGAGCTGACGTGGCAAGCGATCGTCGCGCTCTATGTGCAGGCCGGCCGCGGACTCGCGGCCGCGCACGACAAGGGCATCATCCACCGCGACTTCAAGCCGGCCAACGTGCTGTGTGATCGCGACGGGCGCGTCCGCGTGGGCGACTTCGGGCTGGCACGCGTCGAGCCCTCGGCGAGCTGGCCACCGGACGTCGCCGCCACCGCGGGCGGCGACCGTTCGGCGGGCGCCGAGACGATCACGTCCGGCGACGAGACCGTGGACGACGACGCGCGCATGCCGGCGCCGCCGTCGCCCTCACCGCCGGCGGCGACGCCGGGCGGCGACGTGCTCGCGTCGCCGCTCACGCGCGAGGGCGCGCTGCTCGGGACGCCGCGCTACATGGCGCCCGAGCAGAAGGCGCGGCAGCCGGCGACGGCGAGGAGCGACCAGTACAGCTTCTGCGTCGCCCTGTGGGAGGCGCTCTTCGGGCAGCACCCGTACCCCGACGACCGCACCACGCCGCGCCGCCCGCCCGGCACGCGGGTCCCGCGCTGGCTGGCGCGCACCCTCGTCACCGGCATGGCCCTGGAGCCGTCGGCGCGCCACCCGTCGATGGCCGCGCTCCTCGAGGTGCTCGAGCACACGGCGCGCCGTCGCCGCTTCGCCGTGGGCGCGGCCGCCGCCGGCTTCGCGCTCGCCGCCGGCGGCTGGATCGTGCTCGAGCAGCGCCCCGCCGCGCGCGCGAGTGATCCGTGCCGCGACATCCCGCCGCTCGCGGCCTGGAACGACGACGCGCGCGCCGCCGTCCGCACCGCCTTCACCGCCACCGGCCTGTCGTTCGCGCCGTCGGCGTACGAGGCCGCGGCCACCCGGCTCGACGACCACGCACGCCGCTGGCACGCCCTCCGGATCGACAACTGCCGCGACACGCGCGTCGTGCGCTCGCAGTCCGAGGCGCTGCTCGACGCGCGCAACCTGTGCCTCGATCGCCGCGCCGACGAGGTTCACGCGCTGGTCGCGGCGCTGCGCCAGGTCGACCGCGACGGCGTCGCGCGCGTCGCCGACGCCATCGGCGGGCTGGGCGATCTCGCCGGGTGCGCCGACGC
>DDTA01000052.1:45300-45463 GCA_002344285.1 Myxococcales bacterium UBA2376 | reverse complement strand
CGATCGATCCACGGCTCCACCTCCCGCAACATCGCCTCGACGAACGCCGCCCGCTCCACGATCTCACCCCGCTCCTCACAGACCGACGTCGCCCGCGCCGCGATCTCCGCCGGCAGCCCACTCTCTCTCGCCTTACTCACGCGCACGTTCACGTTCACCCCGA
>DDTA01000052.1:0-45275 GCA_002344285.1 Myxococcales bacterium UBA2376 | reverse complement strand
CGTCGCCGCCGTCGCCGTCGCCGCCGCCCGGCACCACGACGTCGTTCGGCCACTTGAGCGCCGCCCGCGCCGCGCCCGCCTGCCGCACCGCGTCGACCACCCCGACGCCGACCGCGAGCGTCATCGGCGCCAGCGTCGCGACCGGCACCGACGGCCGCGGCGCGCGCACGATCGCCGACAGGTACACGTTCACCCCCGGCGGCGACGCCCACACGCGCCCGAGCCGGCCGCGCCCCGCCGTCTGCGCGTCGGCGATGACCACCGTCCCGTGCGCCGCGCCTGCGCGCGCGTGGACGAGCGCGATGTCGTTCGTCGACTCGCACACCTCGACCTCGATGCGCTCGGCGCCGAGCCAGCCCGGCCCGGCGCTACGCAAAGTCGAGCCCGATGTCGACCGCGGGCGCCGAGTGCGTCAAGGCGCCGACCGAGATGAGATCGGCGCCGGCCTCGGCGTACGCGCGCACCGTCGTGAGCGTGATGCCGCCCGAGACCTCGACCAGCACGTTCCTCGCGTGCGCGCGCGCCGCCGCGGCGCGCACCTCGTCGGGCGTCATGTTGTCGAGCAGGACCACGTCGGCGCCGGCCGCGAGCGCGGCGTCGAGCTCCGCCAGGTTCGTCACCTCGCACTCGACGCGCAGCGGATGCGGCGCCTCGCGACGCGCGCGCGACACGGCGGCCTCGACGCCGCCGCACGCGACGATGTGGTTGTCCTTGATGAGGACCCCCGAGCCCAGATCGAAGCGGTGGTTGCCGCAACCGCCCGCGAGCACCGCGGCCTTCTCCAGCACGCGGAACCCCGGCGTCGTCTTGCGCGTGTCGACGATCTTGCACGCCGTGCCGACGACGGCGTCGGTGTACCGGCGGGCGAGGGTCGCCACGCCCGAGAGCCGCTGGACGAAGTTGAGCGCCGTGCGCTCCGCCATCAGGATCTCGGCGGCGGGCCCACGGGTGACCAGGATCTTCGCCCCGGGCTCGAGCACGTCACCGTCGTGCGCATGGCGATCGACCACGATCCGCGGATCGACCATCGTGAACACCGCGGCCGCGACGTCGATCCCGGCCAGCGAGATGTGCGCGCGCGTGTTCATGATCGCGGTCGCGTGGGTGTCGCGCTTGCCGACGGTCACCGCCGTCGTCACGTCGCCGCGACCGAGATCCTCGTCCAGCGCGAGCTCGATGAGCCGGCGCACGTGGGGCAGCCTCGCCAGTCCTCGGATGGGATCCACAAGCCACATCTAGCACGCCGCCCCGTGCCCGTGCCCGTGCCCGTGCCCGTGCCCCGATCTCACCGCTTCCCCGCGAAGCCCACCCCGATCCCGCACAGGATCACCACGCCGCCCGCGGCCGCGGTCCACGGCGGCACCTCGCCGAACGCCGCCCACGACAGGAGCGACGCGCCGATCGGCTCACCGAGGATGGCCAGCGCGACGAGGTGGGTCGGCACCCGCCGCACCGCGACGTTCAGGAGCGTGTGGCCGCCGACCGACGCGAAGAGCGCGCTCGCCGCGATCGCCGCGTAGCTCCACGCCGTGACGCCGCCGCCCAGCTCGAGCACGGTCACGCCCGCGACCGCGGTCGCGATCATCAGCCCGATCCCGGCGACGCCGTTCACCGCCGCCAGGTAGGGGAACAGGGGCAGCGCCTCCCGCAGGCGGCGGCCGACGATGAGGTACGCGGCCGCCGTCGCGGCGCCGAGCACGGCGAGCCCGTCTCCGATCAGGGCGTCGCCCCCGGCCTGCCAGTCGCCGCCGGCGAGGATCGCGCAGCCCCCCGCCGCGACCCCGATCCCGATCCACTCGCGACGGCTCACCGAGTCGCCGATGATCCAGCCGAGCAGCGCCGCGAACATCGGGTTGGTCGCGACCAGCGCGACCGACGCCGCCGTCGACGTGAACGACAGGGACGTGATCCAGACGCCGAAGTGGACCCCGAGCAGCAGCCCGGCGGCGAGGACGAGCGCGCGCTCCGTGCGCCCCAGCCGCCGGAGGGACGCGAGGTCGCGACCGGCGATGGCCGCGAGCGCCAGGGCGGCCAGGCTGATCCGCAAGGCGGCGATCGCCAGCGGCGGCACCGGCGCGGCGGCGCGGATGAGCGGCGCCGCCGTCGACAGGAGCAGGATCGCGAGGACGAGCGGTACGCGCGACGGCACGCGCGGCGGAGAGTATCCGACGCGCGCAGCGACCGACCGGACTGTGAGACAATATCGTCGGATGATCTCGGTGCTCGTCGTACACGGCGATCGCAAGACCCAGCGCATGCTGGGCCGGGTCATCACGAGCGGGTTCGGGCCGGCCGTCCTGTGCGACGACCTCGAGGCCGCGACCGCCGCGGCGAACGGACGCACCTACGCCGTGGTCACCGCCGAGCTCGCCGCCCACCCGGCCCTGCCCGGCCTGGTCGCGGCGCTGCGCGCCGGCGGCGGCGATCTGATCCTGTGCGGCGAGATCGGACCGCCGGAGGTCGTCGCGATCATCCGCGACCACGCGATCGACCACGTGGTCACGACCGATCCGATCGCCTCGGCCGACGAGCTGCCGCTCACCCTGCGCACGCTCGCGCGCCCGCACGGCCTCGACGTGCTCGGCGTCGAGCGTTACCTCGGCCACGGCGTGCACCTGACCGAGCTGTCGCCCGAGAGCACCCACGCGCGCATCACCGTGCTCGCCGCGATCCGCGACGGCCTCGCCGCGATGGGCGTCGCGGCGCGCCACGAGCGGCACGCCGCGCTCATCGCCGACGAGCTCCTCGCCAACGCGATCCACGACGCGCCCCACGGTCCCGACCCGGCGCTGCGCGACAGCGTGCGCGACACCGACCGTCCGCTTTCCGGACGCGATCGCCCGCGCCTGCGCTGGGGCGCCGACGGTCGCATGCTGGCGATCGAGGTCACCGACCGGTTCGGCTCCCTCGACGCCTCGACCATCCGCGCGCACCTGGCCAAGCTCGCCGACCGCTCGACGCGGCCGCGGCAGGGCAACGGCGGCGCCGGCCTGGGCCTGGCCATGGCCTACCTCGCCGCGACCCAGCTCGTCTTCCACCTCTGCCCCGGTCGCGTGACCCAGGCGATCGGCCTCGTCGATCTGCGCGCGCGCCCCGACGGCGTCCGCACCCTCGTCCCCTCCCTGCACATCTTCACCGACCGAGGTTGAGCCCAAGATGGCTGCAAGTCCGGCACAGAGCTTCGAAGTGACACGCACGCCAGGCCGACTCGTGCTCGCGGGGCGGATCGACGAGCGCGCGCAGATCGCCGACCTCGCGGCCACGATCGACGAGCCGACGCTCGCGATCGATCTCGCGGACGTCACCTACATCAACTCGCTCGGCGTACGCGACTGGGTCACGTTCCTGCGCACGCTCGCGCGGCAGGACGTCGCGCTCACGCTCGAGCGCTGCGCCGAGGTCATGGTGCTGCAGATGAACATGATCGTCGACGCGCGCGGGTCCGCGAAGATCGCGTCGTTCTACGCGCCCTTCGCCTGCGACGCGTGCGGCTGGGAGGGCGCCGCGCTGGTCAGGACCGAGGACGTGCAGCCGCTGGTGCCGCTGGGACGTGCGCCGGTGACCACGTGCCCCGACTGTCAGCAGGAGGCGCGCTTCGCCGACTTCGTCGACCGCTACTTCCTGTTCCTCGCCGCCTGAGGGATCGAGAGCTCAGCGCGCGAGCACGGCCGACGCGAGCGTGCCGTCGCGCGTGAGCCAGTAGACGCTGCCGACGCGGTCGTCGTCCCACGGCACGTGGATCGGCTCGGCGTCGGGCGCCGGCGCCTCGTCATAGGTGTCCTCGTCCCAGCCGACCGCGGGCCCGGCGCGCACGACGAGCACGCGCTTCGCGCCCCTGGCCTGCTTCCAGCCCCTGGCGCTCTCGAACACGTACGTGCTCGCCAGCTTGTTGCCGCCGGCCTCCTTGCCGACCTCGATCGTCTGGACCTCGTAGAGCTTGCCGTCGCGCGCGCCATAGATGAGGAGCAGGTCGCGCGCCCCGCCGCCGCCCCGTTGCCGGAGCTTGACCGCGAGGTGCTTCGTCCCGTTGCCGGCGAGGTCGACGACCTCGACCTTGGCGACGTCGGCGGCCTTCGCCGCCGGGAACGACACGAAGCCGATCGCGTCGGTGACGAGCGCGGCGCCGGTGCCGCCGGCGACCACGCGCTCGGGGCCGGGCCGCGTCGGGTCGAGATCGACCGTCGCGTCGAGGGTGAGCTGCGCCTTCTTCACCTTCAGCGCGGCGAGCGCGGCGGCGAAGGTCGAGTCGGCGTTGCCGAGCGCGAGCGCGCCGGACCAGGGCACGGTGTTCTCGCTGATGGCGAGCCTGGGCACGTCGGTGTCGTGGAAGGTCACCGACGCGGCGACCTCGGGCACGCTCGGGCCCCAGCCCGGGACCTGGGCGAGCGGCACGACGAGCTCGATCGAGAAGCCCTTGGGCTGCAGCGTGTCCTCGATCGAGAGCCAGCGCGGCGCCGGCTTGCCGCCGACGAGCCGCCGGGGCGCCGCGCGGTCCTTGCCCGGGAACGCCGTGACGACGAGGCTCTTGGCCTTGCCTGCGGCGAGCGTGATCTCGACCCGGTCCTCACCCGCGGGCGTCTTGCCGGCGCGGGACACGCGCTCGTCGCGCACGTCGATGGAGAGGTAGAGCCGAGCGCCATCGAACAGACAGCGCAGGTCGAAGCTGGCATCGGGCGCGTTCGAACCGGCGCGGGCCTTGTCGACGCCGCTCCAGTCGTCGAGCATCCCGTCGACCTCGATGGTGTCCGCCTCCGTGGCCGCGCACGGCAGCCGGGGCGCGGGCTGGGCCGTGGCGGTACCCGCCCGGACGAGGGGCCAGACGAAGGGGATGGCGACCAGGAAAAGGACGGCCGGGCCTCTCATCGTCCGTAGGACACCTCAGAGGCCGGTCCGATTCAATATCAACGTGGTATACGCAGCCCGTGTTCGAGACCATTTCCAAGGGCTTCCGCGCCGCCAAGCAGCGGCTGACCGGCAAGGCCGAGCTCGATGACGAGGTCATCGACGAGGCGCTGCGCGACGTTCGCCTGTCCTTGCTCGAAGCCGACGTCGAGTTCCGCGTCGTCAAGCGCTTCCTCGACCGGGTGAAGGAGGCCGCCCGCGGCGAGCAGGTCACGCTCAAGGCGCGCTCGGAGGAGTACGGCGTCCAGCGCATCACGCCCGAGCAGGCCTTCATCAAGATCTGCCAGGACGAGCTGACCAAGATGATGGGGCCGGTCGACACCGAGCTCCGCTGGGCCAAGAAGGGCGCGACCGGCATCATGGTCGTCGGCCTCCAGGGCTCGGGCAAGACCACGTCGGTCGGCAAGCTCGCCCGCTGGCTGGAGAAGACCCACAAGAAGAAGCCGCTGCTCGTCGCCGCCGACGTCTACCGTCCCGCCGCCGTCGATCAGCTGAAGACGCTGGGCAAGCAGCTCGGCATGCCGGTGTTCTCGATCCCCGGCGCCGACCCGGTCGCCATCTGCAAGCAGGCGGTCGACGCCGCGTCGACCGAGGGCTGCGACGTCATCCTCTTCGACACCGCCGGCCGCCTCGCGATCGACGAGCCGCTGATGCAGGAGCTCGAGGACATCGACAAGGGTGTCCAGCCGGCCAACATCTTCCTCGTCCTCGACTCGATGACCGGCCAGGACGCGGTCAACGTCGCCGACACGTTCAACAAGCGGTTGAACCTCGACGGCGTGATCATGACCAAGCTCGACGGCGATGCCCGCGGCGGCGCGGCGCTCTCGGTCAAGGAGATCACGGGCAAGCCGATCAAGTTCCTCGGCATGGGCGAGTCGCTCGACAAGCTCGAGGAGTTCCGGCCCGAGGGCCTGGCCTCGCGCATCCTGGGCATGGGCGACATCGTCGGCCTGGTCAAGGACTTCGAGCAGGTCGTCGACGCGGAGAAGGCGGAGGAGGACGCCCTCCGCATGCTCAAGGGCAAGTTCGACATGCAGGACTTCGTCGAGCAGATCCGGATGATCCAGAAGATGGGATCGCTCAAGGATCTGTTCGACAAGCTGCCGTTCTTCGGCGGCCAGATGCCGGAGGGCGTGAACCTCGACGATCGCGAGCTGGTGAAGATCGAGGCGATGATCAACTCCATGACGATGGAGGAGCGGACCCAGCCCGAGGTGTTCGTGACCACGTCGTGGGAGGAGTTCACCTCGACCGCGGGCAAGAACGCCAAGCGCCGGCGCGCCGACTTCGAGGCCGGCCGCGTGCGCCGCATCTCCAAGGGCTCGGGTCGCAGCGAGCAGGAGGTGAAGGAGCTGCTCCAGAAGTTCGCGACGATGCGCCAGATGATGGTGCAGCTCGGCGCGTCGACCGGCCTCATGGGCAAGCTGCCCGGCTTCAAGCAGTTCTCCCAGATGAAGCGCCTGGCCAACATGGACCTCGGCGCGATCATGGGCGCCGAAGGCGCCGCCGGGCTGCCGCCGGGGATGGCCGGCATGCCCGGGATGCCCAACATGCCGATGATGCCCGGCGTGCCGTCGGGCAACGTGCCCGGCATGCCCAAGGGCTACACCGCGCCCGGCACCAAGAACACGCCGGCCAACCGCCCGCACGACAAGAAGGACAAGCGCGACAAGCGCAAGGCCGAGAAGGCCGCCCGCAAGAAGGCCCGCCGCCGCTAGGGCTGGAGTACGATCCTCGCGATGCGGCGCTCCGAGGTGCCTGGCGTGAACGAGACGACGCCGCTCGTGACGTCGTCGGGCGAGGGCGCGCTCGTCGGCGATCGGCTGCTGGTTGCGGGTGAGGGGTCCTTCTCGACGCACGATCTTGGCGCGGGCGAGCTGCTCATCGGGCGCGGCGAAGGCTGCGACGTGCGCATCGAGCACAAGGCGTTCTCGCGGAAGCACGCGGTGCTGCGTTCCGGGCCGCCGGCGACCGTGCAGGACCTCGGCTCCACCAACGGCACCCGCGTCGCGGGCAACGTGCACAAGGGTGGCGAACCCATCGCGCTGGCGGCGACGGACAGCTTCCACATCGGGCCGTTCTCGTTCGTGCTGGTCGCGCGATCGACGGGCGACAAGGGCTCGCTGTCCGGGCGAGACGTCCTGCGTGTCGTCGATCCGACGCCCAGGGGCGTGCCTGCGCTGGTGAAGGACCTCGCGGCGAGCAAGGCCAGCGTCCTCATCCTGGGAGAGACCGGCGTGGGCAAGGAAGTGCTCGCCGAGACCCTGCACGAGCTGTCGGGACGCAGCGGCGCGCTGACGCGGATCAACTGCGCGGCGCTCAGCGAGAGCCTGCTCGAGAGCGAGCTCTTCGGGCACGAGAAAGGCGCCTTCACCGGCGCTGCGGCGCAGAAGATCGGTTTGCTCGAGTCCGCGGACGGCGGGACCGTGTTCCTCGACGAGCTCGGCGAGCTGCCGCTGTCGATCCAGGCCAAGCTCCTGCGCGCGGTCGAGCATCGCGAGGTGCTGCGCATCGGCTCGACGCGACCGGTGAAGATCGACGTGCGGTTCCTGTCGGCGACCAATCGCGACCTGCCGGCCGAGGTCGCGAACGGCGCGTTCCGTCGCGATCTCTACTTTCGCCTGGACGGCGTCACGCTCGTGATCCCGCCGCTGCGCGAGCGACACGGGATGGTCGGGCCGATGGCGATGCAGTTCCTCGAGGAGGCGCGGAAGAAGCCGGGGACCACGACCGGCCAGCCGGCCAGGCTCGGCACCGACGTCCTGGCGGCGCTCGAGCGGTACCCGTGGCCGGGCAACGTGCGCGAGCTGAAGGCGGTGATCGAGCGCGCGGTGCTGCTCGCGCGCGGCGGCGAGATCGCGGTGAAGCATCTGACGTTCGCGAAGAACACCGCGGCCGCCCCCGCGGCGGCAGCCGCACCCACACCGGTAGCCGCACCCGCACCCGCACCCCCACCCGCAGCCGGTGATGATCTCGGATTCCTCGACGACGAACAGAAGGCCGACCGGGCCGCGCTGATCGCGGCGCTCGACGAGTGCGCGGGCAATCAGACACGCGCGGCCAAGAAGCTCGGCATCGCACGGACCACGCTCGTCACGAAGCTGCGCGTCTACCGCATCCCGCGGCCGCGCACCTGACCACCACCATGGCCAGCGATCCCAGCGACAGCGGCGGCTTCGACGACACGATGCCGTCATCGGGTTCGTCGCCGGCGCAGGTTCCGGAGCGCGTCGGGCGCTATCGCCTCGAGCGCGTGCTCGGCAGGGGCGGCATGGGTGTCGTGCACGCCGCCCGCGATCCGGATCTCGATCGGCTCGTCGCACTGAAGCTCATGCACGACGCGCGCGGCCAGGCCCGCCTCGTGCGCGAAGCGCAGGCGATGGCGCGGCTCCGCCATCCCAACGTGCTCACCGTGCACGACGTCGGCGTCGCCGGCGACCGCGTGTACATCACGATGGAGCTGATCGAGGGCACGACGCTGCGCGCGTGGCAGTCCGCCGCGCCGCGCACGTGGCGCGAGGTCGTCACCGTGTACATCGCCGCCGGCCGCGGGCTCGCCGCCGCGCACGACGCCGGCATCGTCCATCGCGACTTCAATCCCGGTAACGTGCTCGTGGGCAACGACGGATCGATCCGGGTCGCCGACTTCGGGTTGGCGCGCGGTGACGAGCCCGACACCGTCGAGGGGCACGGTCCACCCACGCCCTCCAGCGCGAGCTCGAAGCTCGGCGATCCGCTGACCACGGTCGGGACCGTGGTCGGCACGCCTGCGTACATGGCGCCCGAGCAGCACGAGGGTGCGTCGGTCGGCCCTGCCGCCGACCAGTTCGCGTTCGCCGCGGCGATGTGGGAGGCCCTCGCCGGCGGGCGCCCGTTCGTCGGCGCGAGCATCGACGAGCTCGCCCTCGCCAAACGCGAGGAGCGCGTCGGCCCGCCGCCACGCCACGCGCCGAGCTGGCTCGTCGCGCTCCTGCGCCGGGCGCTGCGCTCGAATCCCAGCGAACGCCACGCGTCGATGGCGAGCCTGGTCGCGGCCCTCGAGCACGGCCTCGGCCGACGGCGCCGCGTGGTCGTCGTCGCGGGCGCTGCCGCCGCCGCCGCGGGTGTCGCCGCGATGGCGCTCGTCGTCGCCGCCTCCCGCACGCCGGAAGGCCCTGGCTGCAAGGTCGCGGGCGCGGACGTCGCCGCGACCTGGAACGACGCCGCGCGCGCTCGCATCACCGCGGCGTTCACGGCGAGCGATCGCCCGCACGCAAGCGACACGCTCTCGCGCGTGCTCGCCGAGCTCGATCGCGCCGCCGGCGCGCTGTCATCGGCACGCATCTCCGCCTGCGAGGCGACACGAGGGCGCGGCGCGCCGACCGCGGCCGCGCTCGAACGTCGCATGGCATGCCTCGAACGCCGCGGCAGCGACCTGCGCGCGATCGTCGCGCTCCTCGGGACGGGCCCGGACGCCGACGTGATCGACCACGCCTACGAGAGCGTCATCGGCCTGCAGGATCCGGCCCGATGCGAAGCGGTCGCGCAGCGCGAGGTCCCGCAACCGGCGCCGACCATCCGCGCACAGGTCGACGAGCTGCGTGCACGTCTCGCCGAGACCGAAGCCCTCCACAACGGCGGCAAGATGGACGCTGCCGCGGCCGCCATCGACGCGCAGGTCGCGCACGCGCGCGAGCTCGGCTTCGCGCCGCTCCTCGCCGAAACGCTGCTCCTACGTGCGCGCATCCTCGACGAGCAAGGCGATGCCAAGGCCGGCGTCACCGCCTTCGGTGAGGCGGCAGAGGTCGGTGCCGCCGCGCAGGACGATCACCTGGTCGCCGCCGCGCTCGTCGGACAGCTGGAGTTGCTGGAGGACGAAGGCGGAAAGCCGGCCGACGCGCTCCAGTGGATGGTCGCCGCCGAAGCCGCCGTGGCGCGGACCAACGATCCCCAGCTTCGCGAGGACTTCCTCGCAGCGCGTGGCAACACCCATCGCAGCCTCGGACGGTACACCGAGGCCAAGGCCGATCTCGAGACCGCGCTCGCCAGTGTCGAAGCCCGCCTCGGCAAGGACAGCTTCGAGACCGCGCGCGTCGTCATGAGCCTGGCCAACGTACTCTCCGACGAGGGCAAGATGGACGACGCGCTCGCGCTCGATCGTCGCGTCGAATCGATCTATCAGAAGACGATCGGCCCCGAGCACCCGAAGTTCGCACAGCTGCTCAACAACATCGGCCTGCGCCTCGACGCCCTGGGCAGGTACGACGAGGCGCGCACCGAGCACGAGCGCGCCCTCGAGCTCAAGAAGCGCGTGATGGGCCCCGAGCACCCGTCGGTCGCGTCCTCGCTCAACAACCTCTCGCTCGTCGCGGGTCATCAGAATCGCCAGGACGAAGCGATCGCGTATCTCCGAGCCGCGCTCGCGATCCGCGAGAAGGCGCTCGGCCTCGAGCATCCCCTCACCGCGAGTACGATCGCCAACCTCGGCGTCCAGCTCGCGGAGCAGGGCTCGTACGAAGAGGCGCTCGCCTTGCATCGGCGCGCGCTCGCCATCCGCGAGAAGGTGGTGGGCCCCGAGCACCCGAGCACCGCGTTCTCGCTCTCCGGGATGGCGGCGGTCCTGACCGAGCTCGGCCGGCTCGACGAGGCGCTCGTGGCGTCCAGGCGCGCGCTTGCCATCCGCGAGAAGGTGCTCGGTGATCACAGGTTGACGGCGAAGTCGCACCTCAACCTCGCCAGCGTGTTCGTCGGCATGGGCAAGCGAGACGAGGGATGCACCGCGGTTGCACGCGGGCTGGCGATCATGGAGAGGGTGGTGGAACCCGACCACCCAGAACTGGTGCTCTTCCTGACCGGCCAGTCGAACTGCCTGCTCTTCCGCGGCAAGCCGCGCTCAGCGCTGCCGCTGGCCGAACGCGCGGTCGCCATCGGCGAGAAGCACGAAGGGGACGAAGCGAATCTCGCGAGCGCACGCCGTGAGCTCGCGAGAGCACTGTGGGCGGCCGGCGGCGACCGCGCGCGCTCGATCCGCCTGGCGCGCGACGCCTACGCGCGCCTCGCTGGCGTGCCCGGGTACGAGGCCGACAACGCCGAGCTCGCAGCCTGGTTGAAGGATCGGGGCTTCTCGACGACGGCGCCCTGACGTCGGCGATCAGCGAACGCGCAACGCGCGCGCCCGCGTAGCGCGCAGCGCCGCCATCGCCGCGGGTTCGGCGCCGATCTCCTCCATCCGCTTCACGCGCGCGTCGAGCGCGGGGAGCGCATCGGCCGCGTGCCCCGCCGCGATCTGACACTCGGCGAGGCCGATCGTCGCCCGCGTGATCGACATCTCGTAGGCGAGGACCTGAGCGCGCTCGATCGCGAGTTCGTAGGCTGGGCGTGCCGTGACGCAGTCGCGCTCCGCACGCGCGAGCTCGCCCTGCGCGAGTGGGAGCTCGGTCGACGCCGGCATGTCGAGCGCGCCGGCCTCGGCGAGGAGACGGCGAGCGGCCGCCTTGTCACCGCGCGCGAGGGCGACGAGCGCGGCGGTCGCGAGCGAGTCCACGAGATCCGGCAACGTCGTCGCGCGCCCCGCCGCGACGCTGCGATCGGCCCGCTCCGCCGCACGTGCGAGATCGCGGGTGCTGAGCGCGACGGCCAGAACCCTCGCCGCGAGGAGCACCGGCACGGAGTCTCCAGGGGCGGTCTTCTCGGCCCACGCGAGGGCGATCTCGCACACGTCGTACATCGTCGACCAGCGACCGAGCTGGTAACGGCCGCTGCACGTGTTCGCGGCCGAGAGCCAGTCGTGGACACCAGCCGCGCGGATGATCTCGAACCCGCGGCTCCAGCTCGCCTCGGCGGCGACCAGGTCGCCGCGCCGCTGATGAACGTTGCCCAGGTTCGCATGAGAGGTGCCGACCTCGGGATGATCGGGTCCGCGCTGCGCGATGTCGTAATCCAGCCGCTGCTGCATCAGCGCGGCCGCTGCTTCGACGTTGTTGCGCGCCATCTCGAACACGCCGAGGTTGGAGATGCCGTCCATGATCGCGACGTTGTCGGCAGGCAGGATCTTGCGCAAGATCGCCAGCGATTCCTGCTCCGCCGCGACCGCCTCATCGAATCGACGAAGCCAGTAGTACGCCGCCGCGAGATGATTCAGCCAGTTGGCGCGCAGTCGCGGCGGGTTCCCGGCGCGCTGGAGCGCGAGCTCGACGAAGGACTTGCCGGCGAGCGCGTCGGCGGGCTTGCCGAGGTCGTCGGCAAGCGTGAACGCGCGGCTGACGAGCGCGTCGGCGACCACGAAATCGTCGTGGGCCTGCGCCGCCGCGGTCGCCGCGCGATCGAACGCGGCCAGCGCCCCCGCACCGTCACGGGCATGGCTGAGCGAACGTCCGTGCTGGACAAGCGCGCGGGCCAGGAGCGGCGTGTATCCGGTCTTCTCGGCGAGAGCGACGGCGTCGGTCGTGAGCGGCATCCCGCGGTCGAACTGGCCCACCTCACCGAGTGCGAACGCGCGCGTCAAGAGGTCCTCACCGCGCTGGACCTCGGCGCGCATGACCGGATCGGCCGGTAACGGCATCACCTCGCGCGGGTCCTGGCACTCGTCGATCGGCCGCAAGCCGCTGACGACGACGACCGCGTCGTCGGGCCTCTTCGCGTCGGCCTCGAGCCACGCGGACACGATCGTGTCGATCTCGATGCGGCGCTGCTCGAGGCAGCGATTGCGGCGATCGAGGAGGTCCGGCGAGCTCGCGCCGCGGCGCGCCTCGACACACGCATGCGTGCGCGCCGCCGCCCAGTCGTCGCGATAGCGATCGAGCGTGGCCACGACCCGCCGCGCGACGCCGCGCTGCGCGAGCGCCGCCGCGCGCTCCGGGTTCCAGGTCGCGTCGAAGGGCGCATCGAGGCCGTCGCAGCTCGGCCCCTCCGCCGCGGGCGCGCCGATCGCGAGGATGATCGCCGCGGCCGCGCCCGTGACCGCGACCGCGCCGGCGCCGCCGAGCACCAGCGCGCGGCGTGACCGCGGCGTGATCGCCGCGACGAGATCGTCGACGGTCGCGAAGCGATCGGCAGGCGCACGCGCGAGCGCTCGGCGGATCGCCGCGCGGATGTGTCGCGGCACGGCGGTCTCGCGCGGCTCGTTGCGGATCGTGCCGGCGAGCACCGACGTCGCGATCTCGGCGATCGTGTTTCCGGCGAACGGACGCACCTCGTAGAGCGCCTCGTAGAGCGAGCACGCGAGCGCCCACTGATCGGTGCGCGCGTCGGCGGGCTCGCCGGCGTGCTGCTCCGGCGCCATGTAGGCCGGCGTTCCGAGCACGGTGCCCGTTCGCGTGAGGGTGACGTCCTCGGTGTCGGCGCCGACGCCGGCCCTGGCGTCGGACGCATCGCCCGCAGCGCGGACCAACCCGAAGTCGGTAACCCGCACGACGCCATCGCCATCGATGAGCGCGTTGCCCGGCTTGAAGTCGCGGTGGACGAGGCCCATGCGATGCGCGGCGGCGAGCCCGCGGCCCGCCTGGACGTACACGCCGACGATCTCGCGCCAGGTACGAGCCGCGGCCCGCCGCCAGGTGGCGAGGTTCATGCCATCGACGAGCTCCATGACGATCCCCGTGCCCGCACCGACGCGGATGATCTCGTGGACGGTCACGACGTTGCGATGCGACAGCTTCGCCATCGCCTGCGCCTCGCGGACCAGCCGTGCGCGCGCCTCGGCGTAGTCGCGCACGAGCACCTTGATCGCGACCCGCCGTCCTAGCTCGGTATCGAGCGCCGAGAGCACGACGCCCGCGCCGCCCGCCCCGACGACGCCCTCGACGCGGTAACGACCGATGGTCGCCCCCGGCGCGAAGGCCGTCTGGCCATCACCGCCGCCGCCGCCGTCCGGCGCGGTCGCGTCGTCGTCCACCGGTGTCTTCGGCGGCGACGGCACGGTCGCGTCGTCTTCCAGACCAGCCATACGGCGGGATGATAGGCGAAGACCGTCCATCCGGCCGGGACCTAGCGCGCCGTCCCGTTGCCGTTTCCCAGCGGGAAGTCGCGGTAGCGGGAGCTCCACCCACACCATGGCGCCGTTCGCGGCGCATGGCGCTGGACCACGGCAGCGACGAGACACCTCGCGTGGTTGCACGACGGACGGTCGATCCGTCCGCACGAACTGACCGCACTGACGATTCGCCGGCTCCGCGCCCGAAGGGAACTGGACGCTTCGCGGCCCTTCGCCGAGGGCACGCTCGGTGCAATGGGCGGCGCCCATGAAGATCAACCATCCGATCCTTCTCGTCGCAACGTCATGGCTCCTCGCCGCGGGCGCTTGCAAGAAGAACGAGGCGAGCCAACCTACCTCCGGCAGCGCCGCAGCGGAGGGCGGTGCGGTGAAGGCCGCAAAGCCCGATGACAAGGCGCCCGCGGCCTGCCCGCCGACCGCGTGGAAAGAGCCCGGCGGCCTCTTCTGCATCGACGCGCCGGGTTTCACGACGAAGATCGAGCAGACCGACGACCAGGACGATCCCGAGATGCGGGTCTACTTCAAGAAGGAAGCGGAGGGCGACAAGCCGGAGCTCCACTTCAGGGTCCAGTGGTTCCTGAAGCGGGGAGATGCCGCCACCCAGGCGGTCCTGCGGGTGACCACGCTCGAGGACGCCTACAAGAACAACCGCGGCAAGGACCAGGGCGCGATGCCGCGCGGCACGGGCAAGTATTTCCACTACGCCAAGGCCGACGACGAGACCTCGGAGGTGTTCTACGCGGTCGTCGAGGGCAAGCAGTTCACGTACGAGTGTGAGGCCAGGAGCTACCAGACGCCGCTCGCCCCCGAGCTCGTCGCGGCGTGCAAGAGCCTGCTCGCGACCGACTGACGCGATGCTCGGACGAGTCTGTCCCGAAATCGAACATCACCAACGAGGGGACCATGGCACTACAGCGCATCAAGCTTTCGCTGACCGAGCTCCGTTGTCTGGCGCAATCGGAAGGCGCCGCAGGGTCGGAGCCGTACCTGTGGACCACCTTCTTCGCCTTCGGCGCGCAAAGGCTGCCATCTCAAACCGGCAATCTGGGGGTCATCACGCCGGCGTACGACGCCTTCCGCACGGAGTTTCCGGACGGCATGAAGGGGGGGCAGGTTGCTGCCGTGCCGCCGTTCATCGCGTCGGCGCACTTTGACATGGACCTCGACACGGCGCCCAGGCCGAAGCTCGTCGGCTGCGTGGTCATCCTCATGGAAGAGGACAGCACACCTCACAACTCCATCGTGATGGGGCGTATCGCGTACGCGAAGGAGATCGAGGCTCAACTCGAAGCCCTCGTGCACGAACGCATCCGCACGCAGAACTTCGACGACATCACGCAGGCGGAGTACGCAGCGATCCAGTCTGCGGTGTCTTCGAAGGCGCGTTCGGCCATCGCCCGCAATCAGTGGAACCCGTGGCGCGATCAAGACGACAACATCGGCGCCACCTACGCGCTGTTCAAGTACCCGAAGCCAGCGGATGCCGGAGGCCAGCCTTCCGGACGCTGGATCGAGCTCCAGTACTTCGACCTCCCGGAGATCACGAACAACAAGGGCGATCGATTCGTGCTATCGGGCCGCCTGTCGGTCGAAGCCATCCCTCCTCCGACCATCGTCATCTGCGCGACGGAGCGGGCAGCACTCGAGGCGAAGCAGGACCAGCTCGATGGCCTACGCCGCCGCATCACGACGCTGCAACAGCAACTAGCCAACGCGAGTGCTTCGCAGAAAGCAGCGATCGTCTATGAGCTGGAGGCTACGAATCGATTGATCACTGAAGCCGAGGCGCAGATCCCGGCGCTTCGAGCTGCCCTCGCCGCCTGCATGCCGCATGACGCGGGTGGACGACCTCGCCGTGATCAGGGGCGGTAACAGACCGCGTGTTTGTGGCGCTTGCCGCTCATCATCTGTTCGGCCTCGAGATCGCGCCTCCAGTGTTCACCCTCGAACCATGCTGAGCAGGCTCGCGCGACGGCCTCACCCAAGGCGTCCGGCTCGAAGCAGGCGCCACCACGCGGGTCTGCCAACCTGCGGACGCTGTCGGGGCACTCGACGCTCGAACGTGTAGCTGGGTTCGCTGACGCCGGGTGGCCGGTCGAGCAGGCCGTGAGCGCGATCGTGCGATTCTTCTAGCAACGCTCGTCGCAGGCTGTGGCGATGTCGCGACGATCGAGACTGCTGAGTCGGCGCGCGTCGAGGATTGGGCGGCAAGTGATCGAGCCCAGAAACGGGGAGCTCGGGCCGCGCGCGCCAGGGCCGAGCAGGACCGGCGGACGAGCAAGGCGGCCGAGAGCTGCGGGGCGGACGCGGCCTGCCTACGCACACCCGCGGCAGCCGAATAGGAACGAACAAGCCGTCGCCGGTCGCGAGGACATGTCCATGTCGCGCCGCTGGCCCGACGGGCGACGCCTTCGAGGACCGAAGCTCGATCCGGCAAGCGCTGTTCGCGCGGCCAGATCGCGCACGCGAACTGGCCGGCAGATGGCTCGAGGGCCGTGATGTCGGGCGGGTGGGCGTGGCCTGGCGCTTGCTCGATCCGGCGTCATGAGAAGCCACGACGACCGCAAGCACGAGGACGCGGCCCCTTCGCTCGGCGCCGACGCCGGAATCCCGGGCAAGCGTACCCGCACCCAGGCGCTGCCCGCCGGCGGCGGCGGGGGCGGGGCGCCGATCCTGCAGTTCAAGCCTGCGGGCGGCGAGAAGCCGCTGGCAGGCGGGAGCTTCGTCGACGAGCTGCTCGGTGGAGCCATGGCCGGCGGCGAGAACCAGAGACCGGCGTGGATGGATCCCGCGTCGAACGCGCCGCTCCCCGGCGATCCCGTGCCGGGCTTCGGCCCCGGGCACGTGTACACGGTCGCCGACAAGGACAAGCTGCGGACCGCGTACAGGGCGCGCAGCAAGGCCAACAGGGCCGGCGTCGGTGCGTTCCTCCGCGAGTACGTCGACGCGGCGGTCACGATCATGGGTCGATACGTGAAGGGCTCGGTCAAGGACAAGGACCAGGTCCACTCGTTCCTCAAGTTCGTCGTCGCCGAGAGCCTGTCCACCCTGGCAGGCGGCATCGGCAAGAAGATGGCCAAGGAGGGGATGGAGTTCCTGGCCTCCAAGGTCACCGACTTCGGTATCAGCGCAGCGCTCGAGGACGACGAGACCTTCGAGGACGAGAAGAACCTGGACAGGCTGATCGCGACGATCGGCGGCACCACCGGCGCGCTCGCCGAGGGCATGGTGACGAAGATGGAGGACGGCTTCGACGCCGGCATGTGGCTGGGCGCGGCCCGCGTCGAGGATCTGCACCGCTTCCGCGTCCCGGAGCTGTTCGTGTCGCCGCCGCGCGAGAAGATCCGCGGCGTCGTCGCCGGCATGGTCGGGGGAGCGCATCACCGCCGGGTGATCGGCGGCCAGATGGGCTCGGGCACGCAGTGGATGGTGGTCACCGACGTGCAGGAAACCGATCACAACGTGATCGTGGTCCACGTCGGCGTGACCTCGGTGGGCACGGCGTACGTGAAGTCGGCGCGCATCAACAGCCGCAACAAGGAGCTCGCCAAGGAGATCGACGACAAGGTCGACATCGGCACGCTGTCGGCGATGGCGCTGCACGTCACCGTCGATCCGAGCGGGGACCGCATCAACCCAGCGGCGCGTATCATGAAGGCGATGACGCGCGGGCAGGCGTCGCACGACGACGTGTTCGCGTTCGAGGCCGCGTATCCGAAGAACGGCCCGGCCTTCACGTACACCCGTAACACCAAGCACGCGTTCGCGACCGAGGGCGAGGGCTCGCTGGCCGACCATCTGGCACTCTACGAGCTGGCCACCGGCGATCACGATCTGTCGGCGCTGGCCGACCGGTTCAACGCGATGGAAGAGGACCACGACGAGAAGATCTCGCGGCCAGGACGCCGAGCTCCGGCGGAGCTGGCCCGTCTCGCGTACACGGCGTTCAAGTCGACCGAGTCGGCCGTGACGTCGGCGCAGGCGCTGCAGGCCCGCGTCGTCGACAAGGCCACGCCTCACTGATTCAGGGCGTGTCCGCTCAGGCGGGATTCACGACGACGCGAGCGATCTCGCTGGTCGAATCCAGGTTGCCCTCCCTGTTCGCGAACGACGTCCGCTCGCGAACCTCCCGGATCTCGCCCCGCTGGATCGTCCGCCCCGACTCGCTCAGGAAGGCGACCGCCATCCCGCGGTAGACGCCGTGCGCCGATCCGCCGCCGATCGCGAGCCGAACGCCATCGTCGACCACCGACTTGCCGATGATCCGCGTGCTCATGTCGTGCGCCGGCTTCGCGGAACCCGGGTTGATGATGACGTGGTCGACCTCCTGGACGCCATCCGGGGTCTTGTGCGTGTGAGCGTAGGAGACCGTCTCGTCCACGTTCACGATGGTGACATTGGCGAGCGTGACTCCCGACCTGCTCACCAGGCGACACTGCATCGGGGCGGTCACGCCGTGTCGCTCGCCGGCACCGAGGCATCGCGACGACATGCGGTCGGTTCGACCGCACGAACTGACCAGTCAGGATCGACCTGTCACCGGCGCTTGAGCAGCGCGCGCGCGTCGGCGGTGCGATCGCCGTCGGGGCCGGCGCGCCGGATGTACTCCTCGAGCGGCTTCTTCGCCTCGCGCACCCGGCGGGTCAGCGCCAGCGCCTCGCCGAGCACGAAGTACGCGTCGACGTTCTCGGGATCGAGCTTGATCGTCTTCTCCGCGGCCTGCGCCGCGCCGCCGTGATCGCCGAGCTCGGCCAGCACCGTCGCGAACGTCGACCAGGCGTCGGCGTGGTACGGGTCGGTCGTCGTCGTCTCGAGGAGCAGGCTCTTGGCGCGCGCGAGGTCGTCGCCGATGTACGCCGAGAGCGCGAGCCAGTAGCCGGCGTCGGCGCGCTGGCGGCGCGGCGCCTTGGCCAGCAGCTCGCGCGCCTTCAGGAACTGCTTCTGCGCCTCGGCCGGGCGGCCGCCCGACAGCTCGAGCCGCCCGCGCGCGAGGTGGGTCTCGGCGCGACCCGGGAACAAGCGCGTGAGCTCGTCCGCGAGCTGCTGCGCGCCGGTGGTGTTGCCGCCGATCACGTACGCGTCCATGAGCAGGAGCTTGATCTCGAGGTCCTCGGGCGCGCCCTTGGCCGCCGCCTCGAGGCCAGACACCGCCGCGGCGACGTCGCGCTTGCGCAGCGCGAGCCGGCCGCGCTCGCGCGCGACGCGTGACCGGGGCGCGCTGGCCTGCTCGGCGAGATCGAGCGACGCCTTGGCCGCGTCGAGCTCGCCGGTGAGGATCTGCGCGCGCGCGACCTCGACCTGGACCAGGCCGTCGTCCTTGGCGTCGGCGGCGAGGCGCACGAGCGCGTCGCGGCCGCCGGCGGCGTCGCCGTCGTCGACGAGCAGGACCGCCGACTCGAGACGGACGGCCCGCGACGAGGGCAGCATGCTCGCCGCCTCGCCGTAGGCGGCGCGCGCCGCCGCGAGCTCGCCGGCGTCGCGCTCGACGCGCGCCAGCTCGAGCCAGGCCTGGCCGGCGAGCGGACCGGCCGGGCCGCTCTTGAACTTGGTGAGCGCCGTGCGCGCGGCGTCGAACTGCCGGGTGGCGCGCTTGGCCGACGCGTAGACGATCGCGACCGGCGCGGAGGCTTGCGGGCCGTAGCGCGGCTCGATCCGCGCCAGGGCGGCGAGCGCGTCACCGCGCTCCAGCTCGAGCTCGGCGCGCGCGACGATCGCCGCCTCGAAGTCGGGGCTCTTCGCCAGCGCCGCGTCGAGATCACGCTCGGCGGCGTCGAGATCACCCAGGGCGCGCGCCAGCTCGGCGCGCGCGACGAGCGCGTCCATCGTCGACGTCGCCGCGCCGGTGAGCCCGCCGAGCACCGCGCTCGCGCCCGCGACGTCGCCGGCGGCCAGCCGGGCCCGCGCCGCGACCAGCGTGAGCGGCGCGCTCGCGCTCCAGCGGGTGAGCCCGCGCTCCGCGGCCGCCCGCGCCGCGGCGATGTCCCCGAGCGCGAGCAGGACCGCCGCCTCGGCCTCGACGAAGGCGCGGCTGTCGACGCGCGCACCTTGCGCGCGCTCGAGCGCGCGACGGACGGCGATGGTGTCCCCGACCGCGAGCTGGACCTCGGCCAGCGCGAGCTGCGCCCACGCCGATTGCGCCGGCGACACGCCCAGCGCCTGCTCCTGCGGCGGCTTCGCCGCCTCGGTCACGAGCGCCTCGAGCTCGGCGACCAGCTTCGCCGTGTCCTGTCGCGCGGCGCCGCTCCGGGCGCGGACGCGCGCCCGCGCGATCGTGGCGCCGGGGTGGACGACCGGGCGACCGAGCTGCTTGCTCGCCGCCTCGTCGACCTTGGCGCACGCCTGCTCCGCCTCCGCCCACAGCTTGCGCGCGGTCTCCGCCTCGCACAGCGCGAGCCACGCGGCGGGCCGCGGGTCGCGCTCGGCCGCCTGCTTCGCCGCCGTCGCGGCGTCGTCCCAGCGCGCCTCGACGAGCGCGGCCTGCGCCACGACGAGCGCGACCGCGGGATCCTCGGCGGGCCCGGCCGCCATCGCCGCGGTCCGGGCCTCGGCGGGATTCCCAAGGGCGATCGCGAGCCACGCGCGGGCGAGCGCGGCGTCCTTGCCGCTCGCGTCGCCGAGCGACGCCACCGCCGCGCGGGCGCCCTCGAGATCGTCGTGGAAGCCGGCGGCGAGCTGCGCCTGCGACCGCGCCAGCGAGGCGAGGTGTCCGGTGCTCGGACGCACGCGGTGGATGCCGGCGAACCGATCGCGCGCGCTCCGCCAGCCGGCCCAGGTGTCGGCGCGCGCGTCACCGCGGGCCAGCGCGCGCGCCTCGTCGATGCGCTTGTCGAGGCGCATCTCGCGGATATAGAAGCCGGCGAACACGCCGCCGCCGATGATCACGACCGTGATGAGCGACCAGAGGGCGATCATCCACGGCCGTCGCCGCCGCGGCGCCGCCGGCCCGCGCGGCCTCGGCTTCGCCGGCACGCACGATCAGCCGCGCATCGCGACCGTCACCGACGCGGCGCGGGCCCGCCTCGCGCTCCTCGCGGTCACGCTCGGGGCGCGCACGCCGCTGCTCTACTACGGCGACGAGGCCGGCCTCCGCGCCGGCCCCGAGGCGGAAGACGCCGCCACGCGCGCCTTCGAGGACTCGTGGCCCGATCGCCAGCCGATGACGTGGGACGAGTCGGCGTGGGACGCGACCACGCGCGCGCTCGTCCGCGACGCCCTCGCGCTGCGCGCGTCCCGCGACGTGCTCCGCCACGGCGACGAGGAGCTGCGCGCCGACGGCGCCTGCGTCGTCCTTCGCCGCCACCGCGGCGACGAGCTCGTCGACGTCGTCCTCCACCGCGGCGACGTCGCCGCCGAGCTCGCGCTGCCCCACGACACCGGCGCCCGCGTCCTCCTCGCCGCCGGCGGCGCGCGCCTCGAGGGCGACCTCGTGCACCTCCCCCCGGACAGCGCGATCGTCCTCGACCGCACGCCGCCGGCGGCGCCCCACGTCGCGGCGCTGCGCGCGCGCAACGCCGAGCTCGCCACCCACGCCTTCGTCGAGGGCGCGGTCGACCTGCCGAGCTACCCCCGGCGCCTGAACGTCACCATCACCGAGGCCTGCAACCTCCGCTGCCTGCACTGCATCACCGACGCGCCCGCGCGCACGCGCGAGGGCCGCGCCCGCACGGCGCCGCCGTGGCTCCTGACCGCGCTCGCCGACGCGTTCGCGCACGCCGAGCACGTCGCGTTCACCCATGGCGGCGAGTCGCTGGCGTCGCCGGTCCTCTTCGACACGCTGCGCGCGATCGATCGCGCCCGGCGCGCCCACGCCACCGCCCCGGCGCACCGCCTCGACATCCACCTCGCCACCAACGGCATGCTGCTCGACGGCGAGCGCCTGCGCGCGCTGGTCGAGCTCGGCGTCACCAGCCTGATGGTCTCGGTCGACGGCGCCACGCCCGCGACCAACGATCGCATCCGCGTCCTCGGCGATCTCCACCGCGTGCTCGATCACGTCGCCGGCGCGATCGCCTTCCGCGAGCGCACCGGCGCCGACCTCCGCGTCGGCATCTCGACCGTGCTCGGCCGCGCCAACGTGCGCGAGCTCGCCGCGCTCGGCCGCACCTGCGCCTCGCTCGGCGTCGACTGGCTCAAGGTCGAGGAGACCTACCCGGTGAACGGCTTCGCGCGCGGCGACGCGCTCGCCCCCGACGCCCGCGACGTCGCCGACGCCATGGCCGCGCTGCGCGACGCGCTCGCCGGCGCGCCGCTCGTCGTCGTCGATCACCTCGCCTCGCCAGCCTCCTGCACGTGCAGCGGCGACGCCGGCACGCTGGCCTTCCGCGCCGCGGACGACTTCGCCCACCGCGCGCACTTTCGTCCGTGCCGCGCGGCCTGGGAGGCCGCCGCCGTCGACCCCGACGGCACCGTCCACCTCGTCGATCACGCCGGCCCCGCGCTCGGCAACCTGCTCGACGCGCCGTTCCTCGACCTGTGGAACGCGCCCGCCGCCACCGCCACACGCACCGCGGCGCTGGCCGCGTCCCCGCGCGACCAGCGCCTCCACTGCGTCACCCAGGACGCCCGGCGCGTGTCAGGTCAGTAGCAGGTGCCCACGCCCGAGCAGCTGCAGTTGTTCGACGCGAACGAGTAGTCGTCCGACGCCGCCGCCCAGCTGCCGAGCCCGTGATCGTGCAGCGCGCAGTCGCGCGTGTACGCGGTCGTGCCGACGCACGGCGGCGAGCTCGTGATGCCGCAGCCCTGACCGCAGCGGCCGGCGCACCCGTTCGACGGCGACTGCTTGCAGCCACATCCCTTGCCCGCCGTGCGGTAGTAGCCGCTGCCGATGTACTGGTTGCCACACGAGCACGAGATGTGTGTCCACCCCTGGACCGAGTTGAAGCTCATCGGCTCCAGTAGCTCGCCGACCGGCGCGATCTGGAGGAGGGTCGCCTGACGCATGATGACGTCCTCGATCTTCCAGCGCTTCTCGGGATCCTGCTCCAGCACCGTGCTGAGCTCGGTCACCAGCTGATCGATCAGCTGCTTGTGCACGACGTCGAGAGGCCCCGTGGGCATGAAGTCGCCCTCGCCGCGCGCCCAGTCGACCCGGTAGGCCATCACGGGATCGCCGAAGTCGAACGTGAGATCGAAGACCTTGGGCTCGGTCTCGACGGCCAGCATCCGGACCGATCCAGCGCTCGCCACGAGCGTCACATCGATCAACTGCTCGTCCTGCACCGCGACCGTGAAGCCCCGTGCTGTCTCGTCGGGCGGTGTGGGCTCACTGGCGCTGTTGCAGCTCGTGGCCAGAACCAGGGCGAACGAAAGGACGCTGGCTGATCTCATGGACGTTTCCCCCGTGATGTTGCTTACGTCCATTGCAGCCCGTGTTCCGGATTCACAACTCTCCAGAAAGACTCGCCTTGCTGGAAGTCCTCTGAGGCGACTCATTGACCCCAGGTCAATTACCTGCTCGTTTCCGTTCAAGAGTTGCTCGACCTGTTCAGGATCCGAACAGCCTGCGAGGCGCTCGGTTCTGCTATCGTGGGAGGGAGTGCCAGGGGAACTGCCCATCGTGGGCGGCGGGCCGAGCGACGCCGACCAGGTGATGGCGCTGCGTCTGCGTGCGGCGTGCGGCGAGCCCGCCCTGTTCCATTGCTCGGCCGTGCGCGTATCGTCGCGCGCGCTCCTCACCGCAGCCCACTGCGTGGAGGACACGCCGGCGGGACTGCTCGAGATCGTCCGAGGGCCGGACGCGCTCGCCACCGACCAGGAGACGTCGCGGGTGGCCGCCGTCTGGCTCGCACCGGCCGACCTCGATCTCGCCGTCATCGCGTCGACCACCCCGCTCGCGGGAGCGCCATCCGCCCTGCGCGCCCTACCCGTCGACGCGACGGGCATGACCGTGTGGATCCTGGGCTACGGCAGCGACGGCGTCGACGCCGGGGGCATCCGGCGCGAGGGCACGGCGTCCATCGCCCGACTCGACCCGAGCTCGATCGAGCTCGTGCCGGCTCCCGCGCTCACGTGCGGAGGTGACAGCGGCGGTCCGGTGCTGCTCGACGGCGACGTCGTCGCGATCACCTCGTACGGAGATCCGCTCTGCGCCACCACCAGCACCGCGATCCGCATCGACGCGAGCCGCGGATTCATCGATGATGCGATCGTGATGGCGAGCTCGCTACCCGAGAACCAGCCCGCGGCGGGCGAGGCAGACTGCGGGACGCCCGCCGGATGCTGCTCCGCCGGTAACTCTGCGGACCTCGGCCTCGCGCTGACGACGCTCCTCGTGCTCCTGCTCGTGGCATGCGGAAAGTCGTCGACCGCCGCCGGGCCGTGCGGCAACGGCAAGCAACACGGCGCCCCGCCGCCGAAGGGCACCGCCGTCTGGTGCACCGATCCGTCGGGCACCAAGGACGGCCCCTACACCGAGTGGCACGCGTCGGGGCAGAAGAAGGTCGAGACCTCGTATCGCAAGGGCCGGCAGCACGGCGGGTTCACCAGCTGGCACGAGAACGGAAAGCCCCACGAGGCGGGCACGCTCACCGACGGGCTCCGCACCGGTCGCTGGACCGAGCACTCCGACGAGGGCAAGCTGAAGCGCGAGCTCGAGTACGGCGGCGGAGGCTCCGAGTACCGCTGGACCACGTTCCATCCCGAGAACGGCGCCCGGTGGGTCGAGGGCGGCTTCAGGGGACAGCGGGAGCATGGCCGCTTCGTCGAGTACTACCCGGACGGTCGGAAGCTGGCGGAGGGCGACTTCGCCGGCGGCCAGAAGACCGGCGCGTGGTCTTACTGGAACCCCGACGGAACACCTTCGGAGAAGGAGCTGGGCTCGTTCGCCTCCGACTCGTTCGGCGCCGAGGGCGAAGGTGCAGAGGGCTCAGGTCCGCCCGAGGGCGACCAGTAGCGCCGGCAGCTCGCGCGCGCCGTCGACCTGGAGGAGCTCGACGAGCTCGTCGTCGAAGAACGCGCCCACGCTCGAGACGCCCAGCCCGGCGGCGACCGCCATGAGGTACATCCGCCCGGCGGCGACGCCGGCGTCGATCCAGGCGTAGCGGAAACCGCGCGAGCCGTCGGGCCACGAGAACGCCGCGACGTCGGCGGTGAAGACCGCCACCGCGGCGGCGCGCTCGACGACCTCCTGCGAGAGCGCGAGCTCGTAGGCGGCGTCGCGCACGTCACCGGCGCGCACGCGCGCGAGGCTCCCGTCCGGCCGGTGCTCGTACACGCCCGGCGCGAGCCCGTCCACCCGCAGCGCGATCACGTACAGGCGAAGCGGGCGCTGCGCGTCGACGCCTCCGCCGCGCGCATGGTCGAGGACGCGCGCCAGCGCGGCGAGCTCGAGCGGCGCGTCGCGGAACCGGCGCGTCGACCGGCGGCGCTCGATCACCGCGCCGAGCGCGTCGTCGCCATCGCCGCCGGTGCCCGCGACGCTCGCCGGCGGCGCGACGATCGCCGCCGCGTCGACGACACGCGGCGCGAGCGGCGGCGCCGGCGCATGCGGCGGGCCGCGCGCGTCGGTCGCGACGAGCCCGGTGCGCGCCGACATGATGCGCACCGAGTCGGGCACGTCGGCGCGCGCCGGCACCACCTCGGACCACACGAACCGCCGCGTCTCCCGCGCCGCGAGGTCGCCGGGCTCGGCCCGGACGCCGAAGGGCACGACCAGCATCGGCGCCTGCAGGGCCGGCACGACCCCGAGCACCTGCGCGACGCGCGCGTCGTCGAAGCGACCGACGGCGCGGCTCGTCAGCCCGAGCGCGGCGCCCGCCGCCTGCGCGTTGGCGAGCGCGTGCCCGGCGTCGAGGAGCGCGTAGCGATAGCCGCGCTCGCCGTACTTCCACGACGAGCGCGCGACGATCGCCGAGAGCACGACCGTGAACGGGGCGGCCGCGACATCGGCGCCGTGCGCGCTCGCGTCCGCCAGCTCGCCGCGTACGTCGCCCGCGCGCAAGAGGTGCAGCGCGTGCTCGCGCGGCGCGTAGTGGTAGAGCCCGGGCGCGAGCCCGACGGCGCGCCCGACGGCGACATGCGTGACCACCGGATAGAGCGCGCCCGACGACGCCGCCGCCCGCTTGTAGAACGGCTGCCCCGGCGGCCCGTCGACCTCGGTGATGCCCTGGGTCAGGTGGAGGAGCGTCCCCAGCTGCGCGAGCGTGACCTCCGTGTCGCCCAGCGCCTCGACCTCGCGCGCCGCGTCCTCGAGCGCGCGCGCCGTCGGCACGTCCACCGTCGCGCGCGACCGCGGCAGCGCGACCGTCCTCACCGACGGGTACGACTCGAACACGTCGGGCCGCTCGTCCCAGTCGATGCGCGGCCCGCGCTCGACGACCCGCCGGCGCGAGTGCGCGCTGCGGTCGTGATACCAGCGCGAGAGCGGCACGGCGCGGCCGTCCGCGCGCATCATCACCTCGGGCATCCCGACCTGCCCGTCGCCCGCGCCGGCGCCCGGCGGCCGCACGGGCTCGCCCGGCACCACGGTCACCACGCTCACCCCGCGCGACCAGCCGATCCAGAAGCAGAGCCCGCCGAACGCCGCGAGCCCGACGAGGCGCGCGCCCCACGCCACCGACGGGCGGAAGCGCTGCCCCTCGGCGGCCAGCGACGGCGCGCGCTTGCGCAGGAAGCGCGCGAGGAGCGGCGCGTTGATCCACACGTGCACGACGACGAGCACCGCGGTCAGGTAGCCGAACAGGTAGTGGAGATCGAAGACCGGCAGCTCCTGGTTGGCGACCCAGAAGATGCCGAGCCCGGCCGTGATCGCGAAGTAGACGAGCAACGATAGGCCGACGACCGCGTTGAGCGCGAAGCGCCGCACCGGCCGCCCGCGCAGCGCGCGCCACGCCGCCCACGCACCGAGCGCCAGGATGGGGAGCGAGGCTGCGACCAGCACGCTCATGCCGGAACCGTAGCCCGGAACCGGCGGCGGACGCAGCGGGATCCGCGTCAGCGATGCGCGAAGATCGCCGCCAGCTCGGCGGCGGGGGTGACCTCGAGCTGATCGTAGCGGCAGTCGGCCGGCTGGCGGTCGAGTCGCCAGCGCTTGAACTGCGTCGCGTGTCGGAAGCGGTCGCCCTGCAGGTGGTCGTACCCGACCTCGACGACGCGCTCGATCCGCAAGGGTTCCCACGAGAGGTCCTTGCCGCGATTCCAGCGGCTGGTCGCGCCCGGCTGGCGCACCTCCGGCGCCTCGGCGGCGTGGAATTCCGCCCACTCCTTCCACGGGTGATCGTCGAGGGCACGCTCGCGCAGCGGCGCCAGCTCGGTGGCGAGCTCGGCGCGCCGCGCCTGCGAGAACGCCGAGCACACGCCGACGTGGTGCAGCTTGCCCTCGCCGTCGTGGAGCCCGAGCAGGAGCGATCCGACGAGCCGGTCCTTGCCGCCCTTGTACCAGCGGAAGCCGGCGACGACGCAGTCCGCGGTCCGGTCGTGCTTCACCTTCACCAGCCCGCGCTTGCCCGGCTGGTAGGCCGCACCCGGCGGCTTGGCGATGATGCCGTCGAAGCCCGCACCCTCGAAGCGCGAGAACCAGTCGGCGGCGACCGCCGGATCGCGCGTCATCGGCGAGACGTGCACGGGCGGTCGGGCGCCCGCAAGCGCCTGCTCGAGCGCGGTCCGCCGCTCGAGCTGCGGCGTCGCGCGCAGGTCGTCGTCGCCGAGCGCGAGCAGATCCCAGGCGACGTACGACGCCGGCGTGCGCGCCGCGAGCTCCTTGATGCGCGACGCCGCCGGGTGGATGCGCTGGAGCAGCGCATCGAAGTCGAGCCGGCCGTCGGTGGCGATCACGATCTCGCCGTCGAGCACGCAGCGCTCGGGCAAGCTCGCGTGCAGCGGTGCGTGGAGCTCGGGGAAGTAGCGCTCGAGCGGCTTCGTGTCGCGGCTCTGCAGCGTGAGCTGGTCGCCGTCCCTGAACACCAGGCAGCGGAAGCCGTCCCACTTGGGCTCGTACATCCACTCTCCCTCGGGAATGATGTGGGAGAGCTTGCAGAGCATCGGCTCCAGCGGCGGCGCGAACGGCAGGGGCACGGCCCGAACGTGCGATATGATCGACGCGATGTCACGTCCGCGGGTGCGGATCGAGCTGGGGACGCCAGAGGAGTGCGCGCGGCACTGGCGAGACTACCTGTCGAAGGGCGGCGCGTATCTCGTGGGCGAGGCGCCGGGCGAGGTGGAGGTGACGATCGTGCTGGTCCGCGCCGGGAGAGAGCTCGAGATGGAGGGCAAGGCGGTGTACCGGATGGCGGCGGGGACGGGGTACGAGGTGCTCGGGTGGACGATGGAGAAGAAGGCGGCGATCGAGGCGTGGGTGATGGCGGAGGGCGGAGAGGGAGAGGGAGAGGGAGAGGGAGAAGGAGAAGGAGAAGGAGAGGGAGAAGGAGAAGGAGAGTCGGGCACGGGCACGGGCACGGGCACGGGCACGGGGAAGCCGGCGTCGTGGATGGAACGGCTGAGGAACTTGCCGGCTCACATGCAGACGCGCATGGCGAGAGAGGGCGACCAGCGCGAGCGCGTCATGCTCGAGCGCATATACGGCAAGAACGTGTGGGAGGCGCTCCTGCGGAACCCGCGCGTCACGTTCCCCGAGGTCGCGCGCATCGCGCGCATGGGCACCCTCCCCGTCCCGCTCATGGAGCTCATCGTCAACAACGCGGCGTGGCTGCGGTCGCCCGAGATCCGGCGGGCGCTGCTCGCCAACACGCGGCTGGGCTCGGAGATGATCCCGCGTGTCCTGCGCATGCTCCCCAAGCACGAGCTCAAGCTCGTCCCGGCGCAGACCGCCTACCCGCCTGCGGTGCGGGACTTCGCGCGCAAGCTCCTGCGCGGCGCCGCCACCGATTAGCGGGGCGGGAAGTGCCGGTCCCAGTGGTAGGCGAGACCCGCGCTCGCGCGCACGTCGAAGCGCGTGAGCACCGGCTCGGCGGCGGTGGTCGCGACGAGCGCGTGCGCCGCCTCGACGCGCCCCAGCGCGTGGAAGCCGTGGCCGAACGCGTACGCGAGGTCGACGGCGCCGCCGGAGACGACCTCTGCCGCCGGGGTCGCGCCCTCGCGCCGGACCTGGTCGCGCGCGGCGAACGCCGTGAGCGACGCGGCGAGGTGCGTGCGCGTGTAGTCGATGCGGCTCGAGATGCGGTCATCGATGACGAACTGCGCGTCGTACGTCGGGTAGTAGTCGCGGGCCAGCCGCACGTTGCCGCGCACCTGCCCCACCGCCCAGTCGAGCTGGAGGTACGACGCGGCGCCCACCTCCTCGACCACCTCCGCCGGCGTGTCGCCGACGCCGTCGGTGCCGCGCGCCGTGACCCAGCCGCCGCCACCGCCGACGGTCACGTCGGGCGTGACGTGGATGCCTTCGAGCGTGAGCGGCCACAGCGTGACCACGCCCGCGTCGCGCCCGCCGACGGCGGCGTCGTCGTCCTGGTAGCGGAGCGAGAACGCCAGGAAGCGGAAGCGCTGGTCGGCGCCGTCGAGCCCCTTGCCGCGGCGCCGCCACTCCACCGGCGCGCCGTCGACCGTCGACCCGATCGCGCCGAACCCGCCGTCCTCGTCCCGCGACACGTCGATCTGGATCTCGAAGGGCATCGCGTCGATCTGGTGGCGCTCGCCGCGGTAGCGGTAGAAGCGGATCCCGATGTCGTAGAGGTCGCCCGTCCGCCGGTCGTCGAGGACCACCGGCACCGCGAGCAAGGACGTGCGCACGTTCCCGCGCCGCGTGTACGCGAACTGCACGGTGTTGGCCGGTAGCGGCAGGCACGCCGAGCCGGTGAGCACGTAGCTGCCGATCGCGCTGCCGTCCTCCCAGCCGCCCAGCCCCGCCGCGCGCGCGCCGAGGATCCGGCACAGGGGGATCTCCCACGCCGCGCTCGCCGCGGCGCTCGCCGACGCCGGCATCGCCGCGTCCACGCCGGCCCCGGCGTCGACATCCACGCGCACGTAGCCGCCGCGGTACTGCGCCGCCAGGTTCGTCACCAGGGGCCCGAGCACCGGATCGTTCACGAACTGCCCGTACACCGTCGCCAGCTCCCACTCGAGCTGCTTCGGATCCGAGTACGCGAGCTGCCTCGCGAGCTGGATGATCTCGCGCAGCTGCCTTGCCTCGTCGAGCCGCTCGTCGGCCCGCGCCGGCGCCGCGACGACGAGCATGGCAGCGGCGAGGACGCATCCGGTGCGTTCGAGCACGGCGCGACGATAGCCCGGGCCCCGTCGAAGGGCGCCAACCGAGACCGCCTCATGTCAGCGTCGTCACACGCGTGAAGAACACGTGAAACACAGGGCCCTCGTCGGGTAGCATCCGTCGCGAGGGAACCATGCGCGTCTGGCTTTGCCTTTCTGTGTGTTTGCTCGCGATCCTGGCCGCCTGCGGCGGCGACGACGACGGCACGACCTCGTGCGCGCCGGGCCTGCCGCCCGACGGCGACACGACCGGGCACGCGGCGCCGCTCGGCGCCGGCCCGACGGAGGCGCGCGCCGGGCGCATCACGTCGGCGGCGCAGCTGCCGGCGACGACGCTCGGCCTCGAGACCTGGGCGGTCGGCGACTTCGTCCTCGCCAACGACAAGGTCGCGCTCGTCATCGAGGACGTCGGCGACTCGCACCTCTACGATCCGTGGGGCGGCCGCCCGGTCGGCGCCGCGCTCGTCGAGAACGGCGCGCTCGTGCGCCCCGCCGATTTCGGCGAGATCTTCTTCCTCATCGGTCGCGCGTCGATCGTCACCGAGAGCGTGACGGTGGTGAACGACGGCAGCGACGGCCAGCCCGCGGTCGTGCGCGCGCGCGGTCGCCTGGCGCCGCTGCCGTTCCTCGATCCGCTGCTCTCCGGCCTCCTCATCGACAACTTCCGCGACGTCGACGCGGCGATCGACTACGCGCTCGCGCCCGGCGCCGAGCACGTCGAGATCACCTACCACATCAACAACGGACGCGACGTCGACGCCGCGTCCGGCACCGTGGTCCACGGCTTCATGTACACGAAGCGCATGAAGGCCTGGGTGCCGGCGGTCGGCTTCACCGACAACGTCGCCGGCGCGCCCTGGGCCGTGCTCGTCGATGACGACGGCGCCAGCCTCGCGTACCAGGCGGCCGACGGCCCGCTCGGCGGCAGCATCGCGCAGGCCGGCTTCATCGGCGCGATCAACGACGCGTACGCGATCCCGCGCTGCGCCCTGACCACGCGGGCGCACGCGCGCATCGCGATCGGCGGCCCCGGCCTCGACGGCGCGGTCCAGACCATCAAGCGCATCGAGGGCGCCTCGACCCGGACGATCACCGGCACGGTCACCGGGCTGCCGGCTGGCACCACCGCGCGCGTGCACGCCGTCGACGCCAGCGGCGGTCACCTGACGCGCGCCGGTGTCGCCGCCGGCGGAACGTTCTCGCTGCACGTCCCCGCCGCGACCGCCGTGACGCTCACCGCCGTCGCGCCGGGCAGCGTCCTCGCGACCACCGCCGTCGCCGCCGACGCGATCACCGCGACGCTCGCCGTGCCCAGCCTCGGCACGCTCGTCATCGACCGCGTCACCGACGGCGACATGGCGACGATCCCGGCGCGCATCCAGCTCTTGCCGCTGGCGACCGGCCCCGCCCTCGTCGACATCCCCGACAACTTCGGCGAGCCCGAGCCTCCCGGCGGGCGCCACGAGGTGCGCTTCCACGACGGCACGGCGATGCGCATCCCGCTCCGCCCCGGCGCGTATCACGTGGTGGTGTCGCGCGGCCCCGAGTACGAGCTGTTCGAGCAGAACATCGACATCGATCCGGGCGGGGACTTCCCGCTCACGCCGGTGCTCGATCACGTGATCGACACGACCGGCAAGATGTGCGGCGACTTCCACATCCACACCATCCGCTCGAACGACGCCGACGACGTCGCCGCGTACAAGGTGCAGTCGGGCATGGCCGACGGCCTCGAGCTCTTCATCCGCACCGATCACGAGTGGGTCGACGACTTCCAGCCGCTCATCGAGGCGCGCGGCTGGGAGGCGTGGGCGATGGGCGTCCCCGCGATCGAGATGACGAGCTTCGAGATCTGGGGCCACATGAACGTGTTCCCGCTCGATCCCGACCCCGCGCTGCCCAACCAGGGCGCGCCGCGCTGGCAGATGTTCCCGACCGCCGACACGCCTGACGGCGACGTGGTCACGCTCGACCCGGTCGAGGTCTTCGATGCGGTGCGCGCGCGACCCGAGCGCCCGACGATCATCATCAACCATCCGCTGGGCGACAAGAACTACTTCGACTACGCCGGGCTCGATCCGACGACCGGCCTCGCCGCCAACCCCGAGGTGTGGGACGACGGGTTCAAGCTCATCGAGGTGTTCAACGACTCGGGGTGGGTGCGCAACAAGAGCGGCACCGTCGCGCACTGGTTCTCGCTCCTGAACATCGGCCGCCAGGTGTTCGCGGTCGGCTCGTCGGACAGCCACAGCGTGCGCGGCTCGCCGCTCGGCTACCCGCGCACGTGCATCCGCCTGGGCACCGACGATCCGCGCCAGGTGAACGGCGACCAGATCCGCGACCAGGTCGACGCCGGCCACGCGTCGATCTCCGGCGGGATCTATGTGGAGGCGGCCGTGGGCACGACGCTCTCGGGCGACACGGCGACCGGCGTCGGCGCCCAGGCCAGCGTCGCGATCGAGGTCCAGGCGGCGAGCTGGGTCGACGTCGACACGATCGAGGTCGTCGTCGACGGCGAGACCGTGGCGACGATCCCGGTGACCGCCGGCGACGCCGACCCGCTCAACCCCGCGCTCCGCTGGCAGGACGTGGTGCCGGTCGACGTGGCGGCGAACGGGAGCTGGGTCGTGGTCGCGGCGTACGGCGGTGACGATCTGGCGCCGGTCTTCCCGGGGCGGGCGGCGTTCGGCGTGACGAACCCGATCTTTCTGCGCCGCTGATCCGCCCGCACCACCATTGCCGGCGGCGCCCCGTGCCCGTGCCCGTGCCCGTGCCCGTGCCCGATCACTGACGCGGATGTCGCGGCGACGATCCGTCCTGGGATCCCCCCGACGTGCCCGACGCCGGCTTCGGGGATGGCGGCGTCGACGTCATCCCGGTCGGCGAGTACGAGATCCTGCGCCTCGCCGTCGCCGACACGGCCGCCCTCGCCGCCTGGCTCGACACCTTCGGCTACGCCCACACCCCGGCCGACCTCGACGCGATCGGCCCGTACCTCGCGCGCGGCGACACCATCACCGCGGTGCGCGTCGCCGTCGACGGCCCGGAAGACGGCGCGCTGCGTCCGCTCGCGCTGACCTGGCCGGGCGCCGATCTCCGCCCTCCGCTCGCGCTCGTTCGGCCCTCCCGGCGCGACCTCCGCGCTCACCGTCTACCTCGCCGCCGAGGGCCGCTATCAGCTCCCCGACGCCCGAATCTCGTTCGCCGCCCGGACCAGCTCGACCGATCCGTCGTTCCTGACCCGCAACGACCTCGTCGTCGGCCCCGATCGCACGATCGATCGCGACCCGCTCGCCGCGAGAAACACGGGTGATCCCGAGCTCATCCCGGTCACGACCGTCGAGGACATCGTCCGGATTCCGGTCACCGTCGACTGCGCGCGCGACGCGTCGAGCGGGTGCTGCAGCGAGTGCAGCGCGACGCGCGGTCACCGCGTCCGCTGGGACGCCATGCTCGTCGCCTTCGCCGCTCTCGTCTCACTCCGCCGCCGGCGTGCGCGGCGTTGAGGTAATGTCGCCGCTTCATGCGCCCGCTCGAGCTCGTCCGTTCGCTTCCCTCCACGGCACGTGAATTCGGTGATCTGCTCGGCGGCCGCGCCGAGGCGCTCGCCCGTCTCCGCCTCGTCGCGCGGAAGTTTCCGTCGATCGCGCGCGGCCTGCCGCTCATCTCCAAGTCGAAGAAGGACGAGATCCTCTCGATCGGCTCGTACCTGGAGAAGAACGCGCGCGAGCTCCCCGACGGACCCGCCCTCTATTACGAGGACCGCCGCTACACCCACCGCGAGCTCGACGAGCAAGCCAACCGCTGGGCCGACGTGCTCGCCGCGCGCGGCATCGGCAAGGGCGACGCCGTCGCCCTGTTCCTCGAGAACCGCCCCGAGATGCTGTTCGCGATCGCCGGCATCGTGAAGCTCGGCGCGATCGCGGCGGTCATCAACTCGCGCCAGCGCGGCAAGGTGCTCGAGCACAGCTTCAAGGTCTCGAAGGCGACCACGTTCATCGTCGGCGAGGAGCTGTGGCGCGAGTTCGCCGAGGTCCGCGCCGCCGTGGGCGCCGCGTCGCGTGACAAGGCGCTCTGGGTCGTCGACACCGGCCAGGAGACCGTCCCCCCCGACGCCACCGACGCCGCGCTCCTGGTCTCCCGCGGCCGCACGACCTCGCCGCCGCAGCTGCGCGAGGTCCGCCTCGGCGACCCGTGCTTCTACATCTACACCTCGGGCACGACCGGCATGCCCAAGGCGTCGATCATGAGCCACTTCCGCTGGGTGAAGGCGGCCGGCGCTTTCGGCATGGCGGCGCTCGCGCTGACGCCCGACGACGTCCTCTACCTCTCGCTGCCGCTCTACCACAACAACGCGCTCACGGTGGCCTGGAGCTCCGCCGCCTGCTCGGGTGCCGCCCTCGCGCTCCGCCGCAAGTTCAGCGTCACCGCCTTCTGGGACGACGTCCGTCGCTACCGCTGCACCGCGTTCGCCTACATCGGCGAGCTGTGCCGCTACCTGCTCAACCAGCCGCCGCGCCCCGACGATCGCGACAACCCGATCCGGAAGATCGTCGGCAACGGCCTGCGCCCGGACATCTGGAAGGAGTTCAAGCAGCGGTTCGGCATCGACGAGGTGTACGAGTTCTACGCCGCGTCGGAGGGCAACATCGCCTTCGTCAACCTGCTCAACGCCGACTGCACGGTCGGCATCTGCCCGGCGCCGTACGCCCTCGTGAAGTACGACGTCGATCTCGACGAGCCGGTGCGCGACGCCGCCGGCCACCTCATCCGCGTCGGCAAGGGCGAGGTCGGGCTGCTCATCGGTCAGGTCAACGAGCGCTACGTCTTCGACGGCTACACCGACAAGGCCGCGAGCGAGAAGAAGCTCCTGCGCGACGTCTTCGAGACCGGCGACTGCTGGTTCAACTCGGGCGACCTGCTGCGCGACCTCGGCTTCCGCCACGCCCAGTTCGTCGATCGCGTCGGCGACACCTTCCGCTGGAAGGGCGAGAACGTCTCGACCAACGAGGTCGCCGAGGTGCTCAACACCTTCGGCCAGGTCGCCGAGACGACGGTGTACGGCGTGCAGGTCCCGGGCGCCGAGGGCCGCTGCGGCATGGCGGCCGTCGTCCTGCGCGTGCCGTTGCAGCAGCTCGACCTGCGCGGCTTCGCGCAGCACGTGCGCGCGCAGCTGCCGCCGTACGCCGTGCCCGTGTTCCTCCGCTTCCAGGAGGAGCTCGAGGTCACCGGCACGTTCAAGCAGGTGAAGGGCGACCTCAAGAAGCAGGGCTTCGACCCCGCGGCGGTGAAGGAGCCGGTGTACGTCCTCCCGCCACGTCACACCGAGTACGTGCCGCTGACGCCGGACCTCCACCGGCAGATCACGGCACGCGAGCTCGAGTTCTGAGGCGCGCCCAGCGCCCGAGCGCGTGACCGCGAGTTGAAGCCTCGTCACGTCAGCGGCTCGCGCTAACCTTGGTTTCGTGCCGAGGGTGCTGTTCCTTGCCCAAGATGCGTCCATTCCGGAGCTCGCTGCGGAGCGGACGACGGACTATCGCCACGCCGTCGACCGCACCCGCGAGGTGTACTTCGACGCCATGCTGATCGAGGTGGGGCCCGCCGTGCAAGGCGGGCCGCTCGCGTTGCTCGACGCGTTCCTCGATCTGCGCCACCGCGACCTCGATCGCGAGCGCCGGTTCCGCCGCGACCGCATCGTCGCCGTCCTGCCGGAGATGTCCAACCACGCGCAGGACGCGATCCTGTTCGAGCTCGGCCGCCGGCGCATCGGCGGCTGGTTGACCGCGCCCGACGCCGCCGCCGTGACCACGCGCGTCGGCGAGCTGATCCGCCCGCCCGTGAGCAAGAAGGCGCTGTGCGCCGCCGGCGGCGGCATCACCGGCGTCTACTACGAGCTCGGCGTGCTGCGCTGCCTCGAGGACGCGTTCCGCGGGTTCAGCGTGCACGACTTCGACCTCTACTTCGGCATCTCGGCGGGCGCGATCGTCTCGTCGCTCGTCGCCAACCGCGTCGAGCTCGATCGCTGCCTGCGCGAGCTCGACCCCGACAACCGCGACGGCGTCGACCTCGAGCTCGGCCTCCGCAACCTGGCGCTGCGCGACATGCCGGCGCGCCTGTGCTCGGTCGGCCGCCACCTCCGCGATTACCGTGCCCGCGTGAACCGCGGCGAGGAGCGGCTCTCGCTCACCGGCGCCCTGTCGCAGCTCGCGGCGCTGTTCGGCCCGTTCTTCGCCGTCGACGACAAGACGCGGCGCCTCGCCGACATCTTCGCCGAGCCCGGCAAGAGCGACGACTTCCGCCGCGTCGGCAAGCAGCTCTACATCGGGGCGACCGATCAGGACCGGCGCCAGCACGTGCTCTTCGGCTCGCCCGGCACCGAGCACGTGCCGATCAGCCGCGCCGTGCAGGCGTCGGCGGCGATCCACCCGTTCCTCACCTCCGTGACCATCGACGGCCGACGCTACACCGACGGCTTCGTGACGCGCACGACGAACATCGTCACCGCCGTCGAGCGCGGCGCCAACCTGATCGTGCTCATCGACCCGTTCCTGCCGCTCATCACCGACGAGGCGGGCTTCAACCACCGCCACAGCGCGCTGTGGGTGCTGGTCCAGGACTACAAGAACATCGCGTTCACCCGCTACGAGCACGCGGCCGCCGCCATGCACGCGCTCCACCCCGAGGTGACGATGGTGTCGTTCCTGCCGTCGAACCGGATGCGCCGCCTCCTGGCGACCAACCCGATCTCGACGGCGAACTTCGATCCGATCGTCACCCAGGCCTACGCGTCGACCTACCGCCGCCTCGAGCGCATGGCGTTCCGCTTCGGACCGCTGCTCGCCGAGCACGGCATCGAGCTGACGCTCGAGACCGCGGCCCGCAAGGTCCAGCTCATCGACGCGTCCCCGGCGCCCCGCGCCGAGCTCCTCTGCGCCGGCCCCCTCGCGCCGCGCGCCACCGTCTCCGCCCGGGCCGCGTAGAACGCGATACGATCGCGCCGGGGACCCCGGATGACCAGCGCCAGCGATCCGTCGAGCGCGGTGGCCGCGGCGCAAGCGCGCATCGCGTACGCGCGCTGGGCCGCGGAGATGCACCAGGTCCGCCTGGTCGGCACGGTCGGCGCCGCGCTCTGGCTCGGCTTCGGCCTGGTCCTGCACGTGCTCGTGTTCCCCGAGATCGGCCATGGCTCGGCGACCGAGGCGCTCGTCGCGGTCCTCGCGCCCGTGCCGTTCCACGTGCTCATGCTGGTCATCGCGTCGCGCGATCCGCTGCCTCCCGAGCGCGTGTTCGTCCCGGTGGGCGCGCTCAACTTCTTCGTCACCGGGCTCGCGCTCGGCTTCCTGGCGTCACGCGCCGGCGGCCTGACCTCGCCCTATCACATCGTCATCCTGCTCCTCCTGCTCACGCAGGTGCTCGCCCTGCCCCGGCCATGGCAGGAAGGCCTGTTCGTCGCGCTGGGTACGACGATCATCGCGCCCCTCTTCGTCCTGGCCGCCAGCCGCTGGGATCCGGTGGTGCGCGCGCAGCTCGACGATCCGGCGGCGGTCGCGTCCTTCCAGGCGCTGCTCGTGCTCCTCGCCGCCGCCGTCGTCATCCGTGCGTGGGGCGGTCACGTGGTGTGGTCCCTTCGCCAGAGCGCGTTCGAGACCAGGAGCATCGGCCGTTACCGCCTGCGGCGGCGCATCGGCAAGGGCGGCATGGGCGAGGTCTGGCGCGCCCACGACAAGGCGATCCGCCGCGACGTCGCGCTCAAGATCCTCTCGCCCGAGCACGGCCGGAGCCCGACCTCGATCGCGCGCTTCGAGCGCGAGATCGAGGCCACCGCGGGGCTCGATCACGCCGGCATCGTGCGCGTGCACGACTGGGGCGTCACCCACGACGGCGTCTGGTACTACGCGATGGAGCTGCTCGCCGGCGTCGACCTGGCGGCGCTGATCGCGCGTCGGGGGCCGCTGCCCGCGAACGAGGTCGCGCGGCTCGGCGCCCAGGCCGCGCGCGCGGTCGCCGAGGCGCACCGGCGCGGGATCGTCCACCGGGATCTCAAGCCGTCGAACCTGTTCGTGGTCGTGCGCGACGGGGCCGCCGACCACCTCAAGGTGCTCGATTTCGGCATCGCGCGCGTCGAGGCGCCCGACGGCGGCGACGAGAGCGTGACCCTGACCGGCGCGGTGGTCGGCACGCCTGGCTACATCGCGCCCGAGGTGACCGCCGGCGCCGCGGCGACGCCCGCGTCGGACGTCTGGAGCGCGGGCGCCACCTTGTTCTTCGCCCTCACCGGGACCCGGGTGCGCGACGCCGGCGGCAAGCGCCCGTCGGAGCTCGTGGCCGGCGTCCCCGCCGCGCTCGACGACGTCCTCTTGCGCGCGCTCGACGCCGACCCGGCGCGGCGTCCGACCACTGCCGCCGAGCTCGCCGACGCGCTCGATGCAACCGGCCTCGCCGACGGCCGTCCTCCGTTGCGAATCGAACCCACGACGGACGGCATCTCGGAGGACGACGACACCGTGGACGCAACGGCCGCGCACGGCGAGACCCGGGTCGACGCACCCGCCGCGCGCGATCGCCGCGCCCGCCCGGGGTCCTCGGGATAGACTCATGACGATGCCGAGCGGCGACGAGCTCGCGAACACCGCGACGAGCGCGGCCGGGCCCACCGCGGATCCGGCGAGCGCGCCGGCGCGCCCGGCCGGGACCCCGCCGGGTCCGGGCGACGCGATCGGACGCTACGTCATCGAGCGCGAGCTCGGCGCCGGCGGCATGGGGGTGGTCTTCGCCGCGCACGATCCCGATCTCGATCGCAAGGTGGCGCTCAAGCTGCTGCACGGCGCGGGCTCGACGACCGGCGCCGAGGCGCGGACGCGGCTCCTGCGCGAGGCGCGCGCGATGGCCAAGGTGAACCACCCGAACGTCATCACCGTGTACGAGGTGGGCACGGCGCAGGGCATCGACTTCGTCGCGATGGAGCTCATCGAGGGCACCAACGGCGCCGACTGGCTGCGCCGGACCCGGCGCACGCCGGCAGCGATCCTCGCGATGCTCACCGCGGCCGGCCGCGGGCTGGCCGCCGCCCACGCGATGGGCCTCGTCCATCGCGACTTCAAGCCGGCCAACATCCTGGTCTCGAACCGCGGCAAGGTCGTCGTCACCGATTTCGGTCTCGCGAAGGCCAACGCCGAGCCCGCTCACCCCGAGCGCACCCCGAGCGCCGGCGCAGGCGAGTCGAAGCGACCCTCGCCCACCGTCGCGCTCGACGAGACCCTCGACGCCGGCGTCCCGACGCCCGCGCTCGCGCCCGGCCCGCGATCGCAGTCCGGCGACCTCTCGTCGACGATCACGCGCACCGGCGCGCTGCTCGGCACGCCCGCGTACATGGCGCCCGAGCAGTTCGCCGGTGAGACCGCCACCGCGAAGGCCGACCAGTACGCGCTCGCCGTCGCGATCTGGGAGGGCCTCGCCGGCGCGCGCCCGTTCCATGGCAACTCGTTCGACGAGCTCCGCGCCGCGGTCGACCGCGGGCCGGCCACCGCCGACGACGCCGGCAAGATCCCGCGGCGACTCCGCGGCATTCTCGAGCGCGCCCTCGCCCGCGATCCGGCCGCACGGTTCGCCGACGTCGACGCGCTGCTCGCCGCGATCGAGCGCGCGCAACGCCGACCGCGCCAGCTCGCCGTCGGCGCGATCGCGCTCGCCGTCATCGCCGGCCTCGCCGCGCTGGTCTACGTCTCGCGCGGCACGTCGCGCTCGACCACGACGGTCGTCGCCGCCACCACGTGCGGCCTCACCGACGCCGACCTCGACGAGGCCTGGTCGCCCGCGGTCCGGGCCAGGCTCGCCGCCCACATCGGCGACGACGCGGTGGCGGCCCGCCACGGCGGCGCCATCGACGCGGTCGCCGCGACCTGGCGCGCCGAGCGCGCCGAGACGTGCGCCCACCCCGAGGCGCGCGAGTACCACGGGCGGCTCGCGTGTCTGCTCGCGATCCGCGACGAGCTCGCCGCGCTGATCGAGGTCGGCCACGGGCTCCCGCCCGAGGTCATCCAGCGCTCGCAGCTGACCGAGGTCCTCCCCGATCCCGCGAGCTGCCGCTCCGGCGTGCGCACCGCCGCGCCGCAGCTCCCGGCAGACCCGACCGAACGCGCCGCGCTCTCGGCCGTGTACCGCGCCGGCACGACGGCCGTGATCGCGGCCCGCATGGGCAAGTACGAGGAGGCGCGCGCGATCGCCGGCCCCGCCCTCGACGGCGCCAGGACGAGCGCCAGCCCGCTCCGCCTCGCCCTCGCGCTCCAGTTCAGCGGCACCGTCGAGCAGCTGGCCGGCAACTGCCCCGGCGCGGAGCCGCTCTTCGCCGAGGCCGCCATCGCCGCGGAGCGAGCGCAGGCCGGCGGCGTCCGGGCCATGTCGGCGATGGGCCAGCTCGAGTGCTTCATCGGTCGCTCCTCGGACCTCGACGCGATCCGCCGCCTGGCCGGTCAGGCCGAGGCCGCGGTCGAGGGCGCGGGGGGGGATCGCGCGCTCCGCGCCGTCCTGGAGATGAACCTCGCCGAGATCGACGCGCTCGCCGGCGACCTCGACCGCGCGATCGAGCGCACCGCGGCCGCGCGCGACGTGTTCGTGAAGGCCAAGGATCTGCGCCGGGCGTCGGTCGCCGCGGCGTCGGAGGCCGGCCTGCGTTCGCTACGGAACGCACCCGACGATCGCGCGCGCGCGCTCGAGCTGGTGCGCGACGCCGCGGAGACCACGCAGACCTCCTACGGCCGCGACCATCCGACGACCCGCGGCGCGCGGACCCGCCTCGCGTTCTTCCTCCTCGATAGCGATCCCGACCTTGCGCGACGCATCTACGCCGAGCTCGACACCATGCCCGAGCCCGTGGACCCGTCCGAGCGCCCGCCCGACACCTCGCTCCACGCGTACGGCCGCGTGCTCGGACCCGACGGCGCGCCGGTCGCAGGTGCGACCGTCACCATCGGCTCGTTCGTCCTCTGCAGCGACGACGGCCTGCCCTTGCCCACCGCGTTCGGCGACAAGAAGCCCCTGGTCCTCACCACCGACGCCGACGGCCGTTTCGACGCCAACGTGGCGCGGCGCTCGCTCGTCCTCGCGCATCACGGTGACCTGCGCGCCGTCCCCGTCGTCGCACGCGGTCGCGAGCTCACGCTGCGCCTCGCCCCGGGCCTGGCGGCCGAAGGCACCATCACGGTGCCGCGGGTGACGCCGCCGCCCGGCGCGGAGCGCGCCGCCGTGCTCGCGACCCGCTTCGCGCGCCCCGACGCGCTCGTGATCGGCGCCGGCGAGGCCGTCCTCTACCAGTGCGTCGCCCGGCGCACGGGCGACGATCGCTGGTCGATCCGTGGCCTGCCGCCCGATCCCGCGACCCGCGCGACGCTCGCCGTCACGACCGGGCTCGGTGACCGGCTGGCGGTCGCGTCGCCGATCGCCGCGGGCCAGGGGCGGCCCATCGCGCTCACCGTCGATCTCGATCGCCCCGTGCTCGACGTCATCGTCCGCGCCGACAGCGCCGCCGACATCCCGACGGCGCAGGTCGTCGTGTTCGACGGCAAGCTGGCGCGCCCGCCCGCGACCAGCATCGCGCTGATCATGGAGATGGGCCGCTCGGCGCGCTGGAGCGGGGCCACCGCGTCGCCGGTCGTCGACATGACCCGCACCGAGGCCGGGGCCAGGCTCTACCAGCCCGGCGACATCCACGCCCGCTTCGCCGCCTTCGGTCCCGGGCCGGTGACGGCGTGTGTGATGCCGTTCGCCGGCGACGTGCGCGACCCGGCGTTCGTACGCAAGCTGCCCGCCGACAGCGACCCCGACGTGCGTTGCAAGGTTCTCCAGGTCGCGCCGTCGCCGCGGGTGCAGGCGTTCGCCGTCGAGACCCCGCCGATGCGGCGCCTGCCGCCGCGGTAGCGCGCGCCTCAGATCTCGTGCGGCATCGCGCGCCGCGGCGCGCGGAAGTAGCGCAGCGGCGAGTACGCGAGGAAGTTCGAGACCCGCGACGTGTACAGGTCGGCGTAGTCGCCGCACTGCTCGCCGAACCGCGAGTTCTCGTTGCCCTCGCGCAGGACCGAGCCCCAGTAGCCGTTGAAGGCGCGCTCGGTCGCGTCCTCGAGCAGCTCGCACTCCTCGGCCATCAGCCGCGCGCGGTCGCGCAGGCTGTCGAGCGCCGCCTTGGTCTGCCGCTTGGCGTCCTCGAGCCGCGATCGCAGGTGGGGCGAGAGCTGGGCCGTGGCCGCGTCCGCGTCCGCGAGGTTGGCCTCGTCGAAGAGCCGCTGCATCTTCTTGAGGCGCAGGGCCTGGAAGTCGATCTCGGACTCGAGGTTGCGGCGCCGCCGGTCGAGCAGCTCGAGGTCGCGCAGCTGCCCGTCCAGCCGCTCGCCGACGCCGAGCTCGGTGTCGAGCTCCTGGATGATCATCGCCGTGCGCCACATGTAACCCTTGCGCAGGCGCAGGATGTCGCCGTAGATGTGGTCGCCGATGTAGAGCACGTTCTCGCCGCGGATCCCGGTCATGTGCTCGAACCCGACGATGTTCCCGCCCTGGTAGACCCGGTCGCGCGACAAGGACTTCACCTCGCCCGGCAGCTCGCGGCCGGTGTGGGGGTCGATCCCGACGAACGGGCGCTGCTCGTTGAAGAACCCCGGCTTGCCGCCGCCCACGATCACGACGTCGAAGTAGTGGCGCCAGCTCGGGTACGGCAGGCGCGCGCCGTCGAGCAGGTAGGTCATCACCACGTCGGTGTAGTCGAAGAGCGAGTTGGTGAGCAGGAACAGCTTCTTGCCGGAGCTGCGCAGCTTGTGCAGCGTCTCCGGCAGATCCGGATCCTTGATGATGTACTCGGGGACCGCCTTCTTGATGACGCTCTTGAGCGTGTCGTCGCGGTGGGCCTCGTCGATCGAGAGCCGGATGTCGCCGAAGAGCTTGTCGTAGCCGTCCTCGCCCACCGCCCCCTTCGACTCGAGCCAGTCGACGAGCGTGATGTACATGACCACCTCGGGCAGGCCGAAGAGCGTGTCGATCCACGCGTAGCGGTCGCTGCCGAAGTCGACCTTCTCGCTGCGATAGAACTGCTTGCGCTCGTCGGGCGTGAGCTTGCGCGTGCCGTGGTAGCAGCGGCCGACGTGGCTGTGGCGGTCGAGCTTGAACACGTTGCCGAGCTTGCGGTCGACCATGAGCCCGCGGATCGCCCACTGCGGGTCGTAGTTCAGGTGCCGGATCTCCTCGGGATAGCCACGTCCGTCGATCAGCTTGTTCAGGGTGAGCTCGATCGACAGCCGCTCCATGCGCGCCTGGTGGTACAGGGCGAGCGTGTAGTCCATGTCGAACCCGATCATCTCGACCTTGTCCATCCGCAGGTTCCGGTTGCAGAACACGCGGTGGCGTCGGGCGACGTCGATCTCGGTGCGGACCTCGGACAGGACCTGGTTGACCTGCGCGTCGAGGTCGGGAGCGGGCACGGCGGCCATGAACCAAAAGTGTATTACATTCGCGCCATGGCCGCGCCGCCGTCCTGGAATCGCGAGAAAGACCCCTTCGTCGAGCTCATCGGCTCCGACGCGATCACGCGCCGCGTCGCCGAGCTGGGCGCGGCGATCACCGCCGACTACAAGGCGCTCGGCGCCGGCGAGGACGTCGTCGTGCTCGGCGTGCTCAAGGGATCGGTGATCTTCCTGGCCGACCTGGTGCGCTACATCGAGCTGCCGCTGGCGATGGACTTCATCGGCGTTGCCTCGTACGGCGACGCGACCGTCTCGTCGGGCGTCGTCCAGATCACGCAGGACCTCACCAAGCCGATCGAGCACAAGCACGTGCTCCTGGTCGAGGACATCGTCGACACCGGCCACACGGTGCACTACCTGCTCGAGAACCTGGGCACGCGCAAGCCGGCCTCGCTCAAGCTCTGCTCGCTCCTCCACAAGCCCGACCGCTCCGAGCGCGCGGTCCACATCGACTACCTGGGCTTCACCATCCCCAACAAGTTCGTCGTCGGCTACGGCCTCGACGTGGCCCAGCGCTACCGCAACCTCCCGTACATCGGCTACGTGAACCAGCCTTGACGATGCACCGACCATGACCGAGGAGCAGCTCAAGCGTTTGCCCGGCATCCTCTTCGAGGTGGGCAAGCTCCTCGGCTCCGATCAGGAGACCGGCGCCCTGCTCTCGCGCCTCTCCGAGCTGTGCTGCCAGCTGCTCGCGTGCGACTCCTGCTCGGTCATGCTGCTCGACGCCCGGCGCACCGAGCTCCTGGCGCGCGCGGCCTGGGGCCTGCGTACGGAGAAGGTCCACAAGCTCTCCTTCGCGATGGGCGAGGGCGTCGCCGGCTGGGTGGCGCAGCGGGCGCAGCCCGCGCTCATCGACGACGTCGCCGCCGACCCGCGCTTCCTCGTCCTCGACGGCGCGCCGCGCACGCCGATCGTCTCGCTCCTCTGCGTGCCGATGATCGCGCGCGGCCAGGTCGTCGGCGTCCTCACCGCGACCTCGGGCCAGCACGCGTTCTTCCGCCCGTCGGACATCGAGCTCCTCGGCTTCCTGGCGACCACGATCGCGCTCGACATGGAGAACCTCCGGCTCCACCGCGTCGCCGTCACCGACCAGCTCACCGGCGCCTTCAACCGCGAGTTCCTCGCCGCCCGCCTGCCCGCCGAGATCGAGGCCGCCGATCAGGGCGAGCGGTCGCTCTCGGTCGCCATGGTCGACGTCGACCACTTCAAGGACGTCAACGACCGCCACGGCCACGACGTCGGCGACGACGTCCTCTGCGAGATCGCGCGCCGCCTGCGCGCCGCCATCCGCGGCGGCGACCTCCTCGTCCGCTACGGCGGCGAGGAGTTCCTCGTCGTCCTCCCCCGCGCCAACGCCGGCCAGGCCTGGGAGGTCGGCGAGCGCATGCGCGCGCGCGTCGCCCAGTCCCCCGTCGTCGTCGGCGCGCGCCTGCTCCCCGTCCGCGTCTCCGTCGGCATCGCCCAGTACCGCCAGAGCGAGTCCGCCTCCGAGCTCGTCCGCCGCGCCGACGGCGCCCTCTACCACGCGAAGGCCAACGGCCGGGATCGCGTCGAGGTCGCATGAGCACCGACCCGCCCGACGACAAGAAGGATCCAGTCCCCCCGTCGTTCTCGGATCTGGTCGAGCCGCCCCGCGAGGATGCGGAGCCCGCGCCGCCACCCGCGCCGACCACCGCCACCCTCGCCGATCTCCAGGCCGCGGTCGGGGTCACTCCTCCCTCTCCCTCTCCCTCTCCTTC